>LNEG01000059.1 GCA_001464865.1 Burkholderiales bacterium Ga0074133 | reverse complement strand
CACGGCTGCCTGGCATGGGGAGCGTGTTTTCGCAGGCCCGCTGCTGGCGCAACCGCACCGCGCTGAACCGCGCAGTTGGAAGAAAAGCGCTACGCCGCACAAACAGTAGCATCCCCCTATGCGCATCCTTCTGGCTGAAGACGACCACCACCTGGGCACCTGGCTGAGCCGGGCGCTGGAGCATGCGGGCATCCAGGTTGAATGGGTGAACGACGGCCGTCTGGCCGACCGGGCCCTGCAGCAGAACGACCACGATGCGCTGGTGCTGGACCTGGGCCTGCCCGGGCTGGATGGCCACGCCGTGCTGCAGCGCCTGCGCGCGCGCGACCAGCGGCTGCCTGCCCTCATCCTCTCGCTGGACCAGCGGGTGCAGTCGTTGAACGCAGGCGCGGACGACTTTCTGGCCAAGCCGTTTGAGCTGGCCGAGCTGGAGGCGCGCCTGCAGGCCCTGGTGCGGCGCGCGCGCGGCAGCGATCACCCCCGGCTGGCGTGCGGCCCGCTGGTATACGACGGCGCGCGCCGGCAGTTTGTGCTGCACGGCGAGCCGCTGTCGCTCTCGCCGCGCGAGCAGGCCGTGCTGCGCGTGCTGGTGCAGCGCAGCGGCGAGCCGTTCTCCAAGCAGCAGATCCTGGACCGCGTGTTCCCGGACGATGAAGACGTGCACCCGGAGGCGGTAGAGGTGTTTGTGCACCGGCTTCGCAAGCGGCTTGATGGCAGCGGCGTGCGCATCACGACCCTGCGGGGCCTGGGCTACGCGCTGGAGACCGGAGGCCCGGCGTGAGCTGCCTGTACTGCCGCATGCACCGTGCCGCATGGGTTGCGGAGCCCGCGCCGTGGGCCTGACGCGGCGGCTGCGCCGTGCCAGCCTGTGGCAGTTGCTGGCCTGGCTGCTGCTGCCGCTGCTGGTCGTGGTGACGGCTGTGGAGCTGTGGATGACGCGGCAGGATGCGCTGGGCGCCGCCAATGCGGCGTACGACCGGTCGCTGCTGGGCGCACTCAAGTCGATTGACGCCAACATCTCGGGCAGCTCGGGCGGGCTATCGGTCGAGCTGCCCTACACCATGCTCGAATTCTTTGAGCTGACCGCCAGCGGTAACGTGTACTTTCGGGTGGCGTCATCCGACGGGCTGGTGGAGCTGGGCAATGCCGACCTGCCCCTGCCCCCGGCACCACTGGCCGCGGGCGTGCCGCTGTTCTACGACGCAGCCTACTTTGGCGACACCGTGCGGCTGGCCGCCTACCGCCGTGCGCTCGACCCGGCCACGCCCGAGCGCACGGTGCTGGTACAGGTGGCAGAAAGCACGCGCTCGCGGCAGGATTTCACCGCCCACTTCGTGCAGCGCGCGGCGCGGCGCGATGCGCTGGTGCTGGCGCTGATGGTGCTGGGCACCGCGGCCATGCTGGCGTTTGCGCTGCGCCCGTTGGCCCGGCTGGCCCAGGGTGTGCGCACCCGCAGCCCTGACGACATGACGCCACTGGCCGACGCCGACCTGCCCGCCGAAGTGCGCCCGCTGGTCGATGCGGTCAACCAGCAGATGGCCCGCACGCAAGACCTGGTGGCGCAGCAGCGGCAGTTTCTGGACGACGCATCGCACCAGCTGCGCACCCACCTGACCACGCTGCAGATGCAGGCCGACTACGCCCGGCGCGAGGACGACCCTGCACAGATACGGCAGGCATTGGACGCCATGGGCAGCGAGCTGGCCCGCGCCACGCGCAGCACCCAGCAGCTGCTGGCCCTGGGCCGCAGCGACACCGCCGCCGTGGACTTGGCCCCGTGCGACCTGGCCGAGCTGCTGCGCGCGGTGGCACTGCAACTGCTGCCCCAGGCACGGCAGCGGCAGATTGACTTTGGCATCCACACCGCCACGGCTGATCTGCAGGCCATTGCCGACAGCGGCCTGCTGCGCGAGGCGCTGACCAACCTGGCGGCCAACGCCATTGCCTACACGCCCGAGCACGGCACCGTCACCGTGTGCGCCGCCAGCGACAGCATGGGCTGGAGCATCAGCGTGGAAGACAACGGCCCCGGGCTGAGCGCGGAAGAACGCGACGCACTGGGCCAGCGCTACCGGCGCGGCTCGCAGGCCACGGCAGGCGGATCGGGCCTGGGGCTGGCCATTGCCAGGTCGATTGCCGAACGGCACCGCGGCAACTTGCGCCTGCAGGCGCGCGATGATGGCCCGGGCCTGCGGGCGATACTGTGGTGGCCAAGGCCCTGAACCGCACCGCACGCCTTCCACCGCCCGCCCATCGCCCTGCCCCACCCCATCGCGGCACACCGTTTTCAGCCCACCCGCACACATCGCCATGGCCCACCACCGTCGCCACGCCCTGCTTGCACTGGCCTGCTGCGCCGGCACTGCCGCTGCCTCGCAATGGGCGCGTGCTGCCGGCCCGGCACCGCCATCGGTTCGCCCCAGGGAAGCACCAGCCGATGCGACGACAGGCCCTGCCGAATGCGTGGCCCCCGCGCGCCCCGGCGGCGGTTTTGACCTGACCTGCAGCGTGGCGGCCGAGGCGCTGCAGGCCGTGCGCCCCGGCCGCGAACCGCTGCGCACCCGCTATCTGCCGGGCGGCATCGGTGCCGTGGCGTTCGACCAGGCGGCCACCGGGCGGCTCGGGGGCCCAGGCACGCTGGTCGCGTTTTCCAGCGGCTCGCTGCTCAACATCGCGCAGGGCCGCTTCGGCCCGCACACGGCATCGGCCGTGCGCTGGATTGCCACCCTGGGCAACGACTACGGCGTGGTGGCCGTGCACCGCGACTCCCCCCACCGCCGCCTGCAGGACGTGGTGGCCGCCCTGCAAAAGGACCTGTCGCGCGTGGTGTTTGGCGCCGGCGGCACGCTGGGCAGCCAGGACTGGATCAAGGCCGCCCTGCTGGTGCGGGCCGCCGGGCAGGACCACAAGCGCATGCGCTTCGTGTCGTTCGAAGGCGGGGGCGAGGCCCTGAAGGCGCTGCGCGGCGGGCATGTGGGCATCTTCACCGGTGATGCGGCCGAGGCCACCAAGGCCCTTTCGCAAGACATGCCTGTGCGCATTCTGGCCGTGCTGTCTGCCGAGCGCCTGCCCGGCCGCCTGGCCCATTTGCCCACCGCGCGCGAGCAGGGTGTGGACCTGGTGTGGAGCACCGTGCGCGGCCTGTACATGGCCGCCAGCGTGCCCGATGCAGCGGCAGCCGCGTGGACCGCCGCACTGCAGGAGGCACAGGCCGCCCCGGGCTATGCGGCGCTGTGCGAGCGGCTGGGGCTGTACCCGTTTGCGCTCAGCGGCGCGGCGCTGGAAGCGTTTGTGCAGCGCAGCCTGACCGAGTACCGCCAACTGGCGCAGGACCTGGGCCTGCGCACCTGGCCGAAGTAGCCAGCGCCAGCGCGCACGGTGCGCTGATGGCGCGGCTCCGGGCACCGTGTGCCCTGCGGGCTGCGCGGCAAGTGCGCGGTGCCGCCCACGGTCAGCCCGGCGGACGTTCTGCAGCCGAGTGCACCGCGCCAGCGTTTCCGGCCGCCGCCGGTTGCACCGGCGGACGCGCGGCCGGCGGCGACCACGGCCCCGCCGGCACCACCTGCGGCTCGGCCGTGTCGGCCATGTAGTGCGGCGACATGATCTGCACGCCGTTTTCGTTGAACACGTCCTGCACATTGGCATGCAGCTCGTTCATGGCTTCCACGCGGCGGCGGGGCGCATTCTTGGTGCTCTGCGCGCACAGCCGGTACTCCACATAAAAGTCCGACAGCGCGGTCTGCACCACATACGGCGGCGGCTGCGTGGCCACCGACGAGGTGCGCGCAGCGGCTTCCAGCAGCATCGCATGCACCTGCCGCCAGGGGGTGGAATAGCCGATGGTGACGGAGGTGTGCAGCACGAAACGGCCATCCTCCACCAGCCGCGAGAAGTTGTGGATGGGCTGGCTGAACATCACGCTGTTGGGCACGCTCACCTCCTCGCCCATGCCGGTATGGATGCGCGTGGTGAACATGCCCAGCCCCACCACCGTGCCTTCGGTATCGCCGGCCTTGATGTACTCGCCCACCCGCAAGGAGCGCGAATACATGAGGCTCAGCCCCGACAGCGCCTGCCCCACCACGCTCGATGCACCCAGCGAAATCATCAGGCCCACCAGCACCGACAGCCCCTTGAACGCCTCGCTGCCCGCACCGGGCAAATAGGGGTACGCCATCACCAGCGCAAACAGCCAGATCAGCACCGTGGCCAGGCGCCGCGTGGGCAGGGCCGTATCCACATCCAGCCAGGCGTAGCGCACCTCGCCGCGCTGCACGCGGTCGAGCACCGCCGCCGTGGCGCGGGCGACCAGGCGGGCCATCACAAAGATCAGCCCGGCCACCAGCAGGCCGGGTACGGCACTGGCAATGCCCAGCGCCAGGTCCTTGACCACGCCCAGCAGCCAGGCGGTGGAGCGCTCGCTCCACGGGCGCGTGTAGGCAAACTGGTGCAGCACGTAGATAGCCCACGCGTCCACCAGCACCACCACCACCGCCCAGCTCACGGCACTGGCCGCCATGCGGATGGCCGAGGCAGTGTGTGCGAGGTAGGTGGACAGCACGCGCCGGGCCGTGCTGCCGCACGCAGCCGGCTGTGCCAGCCCCGACTGCAGCCGCACCACGGCACGCCTGCGCAGCACAAACACCAGGCGGACCAGCAGCGCTGCCAGCACGGTGGCTGCCAGGGCTTTCGCGGTGGCCCACAGCATGCGTTGAGGGTCGCGTGCCTCGCGGTATTCGGCCACCGCGAGGTTGAGCTTTTGCAGCACGTTGAGCGAAGCCACGTCCAGCTGGCTGGCGGCACGCAGCACCGACAGGTCGCCCGGCACCATGAAGAACAGCGTGGTGCCATGCAGCTCGAAGCGCACGGCATCCACCAGGGACGTGCGCGTGACCACGCCGTCACCGGGCAGGGCCAGCGCGGTGTCCAGCGCTGCCTGCGCCAGCCGCGCGCGGTCGGCCGGGGTGTCGCCCAGCAAGGTGGCGCGGAAGGTCATCACTTGGCGCTGCTGGAGCCAGAGCGCGGTGGCTGCTTCTTCGGAAGGCACGTGCGGCGCGATGCGCCCCGGGGAGGCAGCAGGGGCGGCAGGCCCGGCGGCCACTAACGCCATCGCAGCGGCCGGCGCGGCCGGGCTTTCCAGGGCCTGCGCTGCTGCGTGGTGCACCGGCAGCATGGCCAGCATGAGGGCAGCGAGCAGCCAGCGCATCCACAGGCCGCAACCCGCGCACAAGGGCAGTTTCATGGACAGCGTCACCGGTCTCCGCTCCTGGTTCAAAACCACCGAAGATACCGGATGCCAGCCGTCAGCGATGGGTTACTTTTCCAGCCACCACTGGATGATGACCTTGGCAACAAAGCCCAGAAAGCCTACGCCCAGCCCCAGAAACAGCACAAAGGTGCCGAACCGCCCGGCCTTGGACTCCCAGGCCAGCTGGCCGATGATGAACAGCATGTAGGCGATGAAGGCGCCCACGCCATACGTCAAAAAGAAGCCCGAGATCTGCGCCTCGGTAAAGCCGAAGATCACGGTACTGCTCCGGATCGAGTCGCTGGCTGTGACGTCGCCTCGCGCTCCGGCAGGCTCGAAGGGTCCACCAGGTCGCGGTAGGCATGCCAGCTGGCATGGCCCAGCATGGGCATGATGAGGATGAGCGCCAGCAGCAGCGACCCCAGCCCCAGCAGCGTAAAGCCCAGAATGAGCGCCGCCCAGAGCGCCATGGGCAGCGGGTTGACCAGCACCGCCTGCCAGCTGGTCAGCACGGCCTGCAGCAGCGTGGCGCGGCGGTCCAGCAGCAGGGGCATGGCCACCACGCTGGATGCAAAAATGGGCGCGGCCATCAGGCTGCCCAGCGCCAGCCAGAGCTCGAACAACCAGCCCTCGCGCGCCATGACCACATGGCGCATGAAATCCACCGGCGTCTCGATGGGCACCGGGGCCAGCAGCGTGATGAGCGCGGCCGAGGTGACCACCCAGCCCGTGGCCGCCAGCGCCAGCAGCGCGCCGAACTGCACCATGCACCAGTAGTCGTTGCCCCATTTGTTGACATGGCTGTTTTGCCAGTTGGCCCAGGTCTTGAGCACCACGCCCAGGTTGGCGGGTTCCCGGCGCTCCAGGGCGCGGCTCAGGGCATACAGGCTGGTGGCCAGCACGGGCGCAATGACCAGAAAGCCCGACAGGGCCCCGGCCAGAAACCAGAAGCGGTGGTAACCCACGGCAAAGATCACCGCGCCAAACAGCGACAGCGCGAAGCCGTGCGCAAAGCTGATCCAACCCGCGCGTGCCATGTCGCGCCACGCCAGCACCAGCCAGGTCAGGGGCTGCATGAGCCCGATGGAACGGACCGTGGGCAGGTGGATGGTGTTGCGGGGCATGGCAGGGTGGGAAGAGACGGCTGAGTTTGGCGCCATCAGCGGACACGATCAAGCGCCCGGCCGGGTGGAGCGCGCAAGTCTTGATCTACGACAAGAAACGGGGCGGGCGCTGCAGCCGACGCACCCCGCCATCTACGCCTCTAGCAGGCGGCACAGCTCCGACAGGCTGCTCACGGTGGCGTGCGGCGGCGTGTCATACGGCCAGGCGTGCTCAGCCGGGTTGAACCACACAGCCTGCATACCGGCGTCCATCGCGCCCCGGGCGTCCAGCGTGGCGTCATCGCCCACATGCAGCACCTCGTGGGGTTGCACCTGCAGAGCGGTGGCGGCGGCGTGGAAGATGCGCGCGTCGGGCTTGGCAATGCCAAACACTTGGGCGCTCAGGCTGTGGCGGAAATACTGGCCGATGCCCACGCGGTGCACATCCGCATTGCCGTTGGAGACGGCCGCCACCGGGTACCGGGCCGACAGGAAGGCCAGCGCATCGTGCGCATCGGCAAACAGGTCCACCCGCTGGCGCTCGGCAAAGAACAGGTCAAACGCGGGCTCGGCCAGCGATGGCTCGTCGCCCGCCTGCGTGAGCGCCATGCGGATCGACTCGCGCCGCAGGGCACTCAGGTCATGCTGCAGGTCGGGCCGCAGCGTGACCATCTGGTTGCGGATGGCACGCAGCGCGGCCGTGTCCTTGAACAGCGCGGCCGTGGCGGGCGCGTGCTCAGTCATCCAGGCCAGCAGCACGGCCTCGGCCCGCTCGATGGTGGGCCAGATGGGCCAGAGGGTGTCGTCCAGGTCGAGCGTGACGGCGCGGATGCGGGAGAGGTCGAGGTTCTGTGGATGTGGCATGCGGTGCGCCGTAGGCCGTGCGGCCCGGCCAGCAGTGGGTGACGGTCACGAAGAATAGCGCGGCCTGCAAAGACCCGGCGTCACCGGCGCTGCAAACGTTTTGCCACAATCGCGCCCATGCTTTCATCCCCCTTCGCCTCCGAACCCCCCTACACCCACGGCCAGGCCGAGCGCACCGCCGTGCTGCTGTGCAACCTGGGCACGCCCGATGCAGCCACCGCGCCGGCCGTGCGCCGCTACCTCGCGCAGTTTCTGGGGGACCACCGCGTGGTCGAGATCCCCCGGGCCCTGTGGATGGTGATCCTGCACGGCATCATCCTGCGGGTGCGCCCCGCCAAGTCGGCCGCCAAGTACGCCACCGTGTGGACGCCCGAGGGCTCCCCCTTGGCCGTGTGGACAGCCAAGCAGGCCACGCTGCTGCGCGGCTGGCTGGGCGAAGCGGGCCACGCGGTGCTGGTGCGCCACGCCATGCGCTACGGCAACCCGTCCATCGAAAGCCAGCTCGATGCCCTGAAGGCAGAAGGCGCCACGCGCATCCTCATCCTGCCGCTGTACCCGCAGTACTCGGCCACCACCACGGCCAGCGTGTTCGATGCCGTCTACACCTGGGCGGCCAAGACGCGCAACGTGCCCGAGCTGCGCTTTGTGAACCGTTACCACGACCACCCCGGCTACATCGATGCACTGGCCCGCACCATCGAATCGCACTGGAAGACAAACGGCCAGCCCGACCAGCTGGTGATGAGCTTTCATGGCGTGCCCGAGCGGACCCTGCACCTGGGCGACCCCTACCACTGCGAGGCCCGCAAAACAGGCCGTTTGCTGGCCGAGCGCCTGGGCCTGCGCGAAGACCGCTACCGCGTCACGTTCCAGTCGCGCTTTGGCAAGGCCAAATGGCTGGAGCCCTACACCCAGCCCACCATCGAGGCACTGGGCGCGGCCGGCACGCGGCGCGTGGACGTGGTGTGCCCCGGCTTCACCAGCGACTGCCTGGAAACGCTGGAAGAAATCAACATGGAAGTGCGCGAGGCCTTCCTGCACGCCGGGGGCCAGGAGTTTCACTACATCCCGTGCCTGAACGACAACAACCACTGGATCACCGCCCTGAGCCGCGTGGCCCAGCAGCACCTGGCCGGCTGGCCCACCGAAGCGCCGTCGGCTGCCACCCTGGCCGATGCGCGCCAGCACGCACTGGCGGGCGGTGCACCCCAGGGCGTGTGCCCCGTCAAGCACTGACGGACGGCTGCGCGGGGCGCATGGCTGCGCGCCCCACTCGGCGCTGCCGGTGACGGCATGGCCTGGCCGCGGCGCGGTTTCCTAGGCCTTGGAGCAAGCCGTTGCGCCAAACACTATGCTTTTGATAGCAATCAAGGCATTAATATCAAGGGCCATAGGCCGTTTTCGCTCAAAATCGGCCTCCAGACACGCTTTTCGGGCTCCGGTAGCCCTGCCAGCCCATAACC
>LNEG01000058.1 GCA_001464865.1 Burkholderiales bacterium Ga0074133 | reverse complement strand
CAAGCGGCAAGTGAGCGATGCGAATCGGGATGGCTGCAAGGCGCACAAAGCCATACGTTCACCGCAGCCATAGCCGAGCTGTTGCGAGTATTTGCTTGCGCAGCAGACCGCCCGAAGCCGCAGATACTCACGGCGCGCTGATGCGTGCAGAGGGTCCTTAACGGCTGCCTGCACCGGCTCCGGGGCCGGCTCCGGGGCCGGGCATGGGCCCGATCAGGTGCACCGCCAGCGCAACCAGCAGCAGGGCCATGGCCACGGCATCCACCAGGGCGACCGTAGCCAGTTCCGGGCTGAGCGTGCTGCCGCGCAGCTGCCACCACAGCACCAGAAAAGACGCCATGCTCACCAGGCCTGCCAGCAGGGCGGGCCGGTGCAATTCCGGCCGTATTGCGGCATACCCCATGAACGCGGCCAGAAGCCCGAACAGCACAGCCCGGTGCCGCAGCAACAGCTCGGTTCCGGCATCCTGCACGGGCGTGCCGTACAGCTGCGCGAGCTTGCCAGCCCCCAGCACGCCCGCTATCGGGAGTGCGTGCACCACCGCCACCACAAACAGAATCACCGGAACCACAAAACGCATGGCAAACCCCCGCAGTTGGAATGTCCCGTTTTTAGACTCTCGGCCAGCACCGGTCGATGACCTGCCAGGTCATTGCAGGCAGGCCACTTCACACCGGCCTCACAAACTTCATAACGCCCTCACGCCCGCGCCAAACACTCCCCGCACATTCACTTGCGGAGGATCCCTTGAAACACCCCCTGTTCGTCAAACTGGCTGCGCTGGCAGCCGTCATCGTGCTGCTGCTCATCGGCCTGGGCCTGATCGAAGGCGTGGTCCACGACCGGCAGCGCTACCGCAGCATCACGGCGCAAAGCGTGGCAGACAGCCTGGCCGGGCCGCAAACCCTGATGGGGCCGATGATCCACAGCGCCTGTGTGGAAACCTGGGAGGTCGAGACCGGCAAAGGCGCAGAGCTCCGCATGGTCGAGCAGCGCCGGGAGTTCATGCTGACCGCCATGCCCGAGCAGCTCAGGCTGAACACGGGTGCCGCCATGGAGGAACGCGCACGCGGCGTGCACAAGGTGAACGCCTTCAACCTCAAGGCGCAAGTCACAGCGCAGTGGGCATCGCTGGCCAGCCTGCAGCCAGCGAGCACCATGAAGAATTCGCGCATGAACTGCGGCGCGCCGATCGTGATGATGGCGGTAGGCGATGCGCGTGGCATCCGCACAGCGCAGCTGACCCTGGGTGAGCGGACCCTGGCACTGAAGCCGGGCACCTTCCACCCGGCCTACACGCGCGGCCTGCATGCCCCACTGCCCGAATCCCTGCGCAGCAATACGGACGGTCTGACCGCGACGCTGGAACTGGAACTGGTGGGCACGGAACGTGTTTCCATCGTGCCCCTGGGTGGCAGCACCGAAGTGCTGATGACCAGTGGCTGGCCCCACCCCTCGTTCACGGGACGGTTTCTGCCGTCCGAGCGGGAGGTGAAGGCCGACGGATTCTCGGCCCGGTGGCGGCTGTCGTCGCTTGCCACCACGGCGCAAGCGGACGTGGGCAGCGGGAAGCCTGTGTGCATCGGCAGCCATGGCGATGGGGCATCCGAACAGGCGCCCGGCCGGGCAGACTGCGCCGACAGCTTTACCGTCGCCTTCGTGGACCCGGTGAACCCGTATTCGCTGAGCGACCGCGCCACCAAGTACGGCCTGCTGTTCATCGCTCTCACGTTTGTGGCCGTGGGGTTGCTCGAGCTGATGGGCCAGGGCCGACATGCAGCATCGCTGCGGGTGCATCCCGTGCAGTACCTGCTGGTCGGCAGCGCGCTTTGCAGCTTCTTCCTGCTGCTGGTAAGTCTGTCGGAACACGTGCCGTTTGGGGTGGCCTACGCCATGGCGGCTGCCGCCTGCGTGCTGCTGGTGGGCTACTACGCCAGCCACATGCTGGGCAGCCTCGCACGGGGCATACCGCTGGGCGCCGGTGTGGCCGTGCTGTATGGACTGCTGTACGTGCTGCTGCAACTGGAGCAGACGGCGCTGGCCGTGGGTGCCATCGCGTTGTTCCTGGTGCTCACTGCCGTGATGGTGCTCACCCGCAAGGTCAACTGGTACGGGTTGTCGGCTGCCGCAGCGCCCCGCTCCGCCATGGCGGGCTCAGCGCAAGGTGGTGCAGCATGACGGGCCCGGCGTCGCATGTCGAGCGCCGGCAGGCCTGGGCTGCCTACCTCTCCGGTGGAGCCCCTGGCACGGTGGCACGCCTGTCGGAACGGGAAGCCGTGCGTGTGCAGCGCTACCAGGACCACCTGCTGCAGGCCCTGCAGTCGCGTGACAAGGCGGCAATGCGCACGGCGAAGCACGACGTGATGACGGCCGCTTATGGCCAGGCTACGGCAGGGGGCCCACCGCGACCGGGCACGCCGTCACCCTCGCCGTCACCCGCATTGCGCCGCGCTCTGCGCGAACTGGCGTGGCGCATGAGCGGTCTGCTGCTGCACGAGCGCTGAAGCGGCGGCTGCTGGGCCTTGCGATGCAAGCCACCCTTGAAACCATCGCCATCCATGCACGGCAAGGTCGTGTCGACCCACGGGCTTGGCGGTGTGTGCAGCGGGCTGTCTTCGACGCGGAGATGGGTCAACGCTTCAGGCGCTCACCCCCGCAGGCTGACGGTGTGCGTGCGTTGCCTCGGGCGGTTCGGAACACGACGCACCGCCGCAGCCCTGAATCAAGCCGTCCGGCAGCGCCCCGGGCGCATGCACGATTCCGGTAGACGGGTCGAACCCCACGCGTCGCAGGTGCAGGGCCAGTGCCGCATCCATGCTCTGCGCGTGCTGGGGGAACCACAGCGCAAGTTCTCCGGCCATCACGCGCAGCACGTTCAGGTCACCCTGCTGCGCCTGTGCGGTCGCCTCGCGCATCACCTGCAGCACGACACGGTGCTGGGTGGTGTGGCAGTTTCCTGATGCGAACCGGGTGGACACCATGAACCGGTCTTCCTGGGCAAAGTGGTCGTCCGTATGGTCCACCAGCGCCTGCCACGCGGCGATCAGCCGCGAATCCGGCGCTGCGTCCACCGCGGCGAGCAGGTCCACAAACTCGATGTGAATTTCGTCCATGAGCGGAAGATCCAGAGCGAGCGCATCTGACCATTCGAGTCGGGCCATGGCGGAGTCCTTTGCAAGGTACTGAACAGGGCGCCAAGCTTAGACAGCGCGCCCGCGTCCGTCATTGACCCAGGTCAGATCCACGGCGGCCTGCCGGGCCGGCGGCAGCAATGCACGATGGCAGGCCCAGGTGTTGCGGCAGTGGCCACGGCCTGAATACCGCCCAGACATGAAAAAGCCCCGCCAGTGCGGGGCTTGGGCTCGACAGGGAGCTGCAGGGAACGACCGCCCGCTGATGCCTGCCTTTGCAGGCGCCGTAGCGCCCGCCTCAACAGGCCATCAGTTCTGGTTGTACATGCGCTTGGCGTCGTCCACACACTTGGACTTGGCATCGCCCGACATCGCATCGCAGCGCTCGCGTGCAGCCTTGTAGTTGGCCTCATTCTTTTCGGCAGAGGCATCCTTGCGGGCCTCGGCGACGGCTGCGCCCTGACCGGCGGCAGTGCTGGCTGGTTTGGCCTGGGCCGCGGCCACCTTGGCGTTCTCCTTGGCGGTCACGTGCGCCGCCTTGGCGTCCTTCACGCAGACGTCCTTGGCATTGCCCTGCAGGTCATCGCATTTTTCCTTGGCGACGTTGTACTCGGCATCGGCGCGGGCCTCTGCCAGCTTGCGCGTGTTGCGTTCGCCGGGCTTGTACTGCGACTCCAGCTCGGCCTTGGCCACGTCCTCGGCGCCCTTGGCTTCCTTGGTGCAGATGTCCTTGGCGTTGCCGCTCATGCCGTCGCATCGCGCCTTGGCGGCCTTGTAATCGGCCGAGATGCGGTCCTTGGCCGTCTTGTGCTCGGCAGATGTCATGGCAAAGGACGAAGTGGCCATCAGGCCTGTCACAACGGAAGCGATCAGGGTACGGGTCAGTTTGTTCATGGTTTTCTCCTCAGGGGAATGGGGCTGCGTGTTCGTTCCCGTGATCACCGGCAGCGGGGCTGCCAGGCAGAGCGGGATGAACGGCATGGCAACGATCAGTCGTTGAAGCGGAAGTCTGGGTGGCGGCTCTGCCAGTCGCTGAGCTGCTGCTCGGCGGCGTCACGGGCAATGCCCTGGCGCTCCTGCAAGCGGCCCAGAAGCTGCTCGCGCTTTCCGTCGATGACATCGAAATCATCGTCAGTGAGCTTGCCCCACTGTTCGACCATCTTGCCCTTGAACTGCTTCCAGTTGCCCTTGACGGTATCTTCATTCATGGTGTGCATCCTCGAGAAATCTTCGCCCCTGCCATCCACTCGGGTTGCGTGGAACACGTGCCTGGTGCGATGGAAATGACTGTAGGGATCAGGCCGTGCGCGCAGCGTAGGCGCAGCCGCGGGAGCCGCGTCAGCGCGCGACTACGGCGAGTGACAGCAAATGCTCCGCCCGGCGCGCATCCCGCGCCCCTGGCTCGGGACACAGGGCGGCCGCCCAACACTCGATGTAACCATTGGTACCAACCAGTTTCTTTGTGTGTACGTCACTGAGGCTGTGCGAGCGCCGTGCGTCGACGCGCGCAACGTGTGCGCGACACGCCCCGGAAACCACCTTCCCTGGCCCGGTTTCTGCTTTGAGGAGCCATCCACCGGTGGCTGGAATCGGACGGGCAACCTCGAGCCGCCGGACGGTGGCACAAACTGTCATCAACACGTTTCGTTTCGTGACGTTTGTGTCGTGCAGCCGTTGAAAGTGTGTGTTGAAGTAACGAAGCACCGCATCCAGCGGGCGATCCCCACCCCCACGATCATGCAAAAATCAAATGAGGAAGCCTTGGCCACACAGATGCCCGAGGCACGAGGAGAGGCAACCAACCCGGCCGCGCCCGAAGGCGACTCCGGCGCAGCACCCGCCGGGCTGGCGGCGCTGTTTGCGTCGGTAGCGCTGGCCGCATGTGGCGGCGGAGACAGTGGGGGCAGTTCTGCACAGCCGCTGCCGCCCCTGCCCAATCCGACAGTTCCGCCCAGTCCCGCGCCCACCCCTGCGCCCACCCCTGCGCCCACTCCGGGGCCGGCTCCGGGTCCGGCGCCTGCGCCATCCCCGGCGCCCCCCTCCCCGGCTCCCGGCCCCGCGCCTGCGCCGGCCCCCCCGGCTCCACCAACGCTGGGCAGCTACACCTACAAATCGGCCACCACGGACCAGGAAGCCGCACGCTTCCTCCTGCAGGCACAGTTTTCGGCGTCCACCACCGAGATTGCCGCGTTGCGTGGCACCACCTATGCCGATTGGGTGGACAGCCAGTTCAGTGCGACGCCAGGCATCAGCGGATGGGACTGGCTGAACCAGCGCGGCTACGCCGCGATCAGCAACGACACGTCCTACTACGACCAGACCTACCCCGCCGACTACATGATCTGGCACCAGCTCATGCAATCCCCCGACGGGATGCGCAGGCGGGTGGCGCTTGCACTGTCGGAAATCTGCGTGGTGTCGCTCACCGGCCTGGATTTCAACTGGCGCAGCCACGCCATGGCGCACTACTGGGACCAGCTGTGCACCAACGCCTTCGGCAACTACCGCAAGCTGCTTGAAGACGTCACGCTCAACCCGGCGATGGGCTACTACCTGAACACGCGCGGCAACCAGAAGGAAAACACCGCCACCGGTCGCCAGCCTGACGAGAACTACGCCCGCGAAGTGCTGCAGCTGATGTCCATCGGGCTCGTCAAGCTCAACCCCGACGGGACCCCCAAGGTGGATGGAGCTGGCAAGCCGGAAGACAGCTACACGCAGGGCGAGGTGACCAACCTGGCCCGGGTTTTCACCGGCTACGACTACGACCTGTCGCAGAACACGCCCACCACGGTGCCGGGCACAACGCGCGTGGTACCCAGCACCACTTTTGCCCGGCTGCCCATGGCACTGACGGAATCGCGCCACTCCACCCTGGCCGCCGAGTTCCTGGGCACCAAGATCCCAATCAACACGCCGGGCGCTGTCGCGCTCAAGACCGCGCTGGACACCCTCTTCAACCACCCCAATGTGGGTCCGTTCATCGGCAAGCAGATGATCCAGCGGCTGGTGACCAGCAACCCATCGCCCGCCTATGTGGCGCGCGTCGCGGCCGCCTTTGACAACAACGGCCTCGGCGTGCGGGGCGACATGCGCGCCGTGGTCAAGGCCATCTTGCTGGACGA
The DNA here is from genome assembly GCA_001464865.1 of Burkholderiales bacterium Ga0074133. Lineage (GTDB taxonomy): Bacteria > Pseudomonadota > Gammaproteobacteria > Burkholderiales > Burkholderiaceae_C > Acidovorax. The sequence continues at coordinate 14,225 of LNEG01000058.1, read as the reverse complement.
TGAAGCGCGTGCGCCATCGGGCCTCACGCAACCGGGCTTTGGCAAGCTGCGCGAACCCATGCTGCGCTTTGTGCAGTGGGGCCGCACCTTCGGCATCACATCGGCCCGCGGCAGCTGGAAGATCGGCAACACCAGTGACGCGGGCTCGCGCCTGGGGCAGAGCCCGCTGCGCTCGCCGTCGGTGTTCAACTTCTTTCGCCCCGGCTACATCCCGCCATCGACCGCACTGGCTGCCGCGGGCGCGGTGGCACCCGAGTTCCAGCTCGTCAACGAAAGCAGTGTCGGCGGATACCTGAACTACATGCAGGACGCGATCCGGCGCGGCATCTTCGTCAGTGCACCGGAACTACCCAACAGCGCCAATACGTCCAACAACGGCTACGACATCCAAGCCACCTACGCCAGCGAGCTGGCGCTGGTACTGGACGCGGATGCGCTGGTGGCACGCGTCAACCTGCTGATGACTGCAGGCCAGCTTTCGGCGGCCACGGTCAAGCTCATTGCAGACGCGCTCAAGGCCACCCCCCTCACGGGCTCCAGCTCCGATGGCGCCAGGCGCGACCGCGTGGCTGCTGCGGTCTTCCTGGTCATGGCTTCGGCCGAGTACCTGGTCCAGAAATAAGCCGGCCACCCCCAGCACAGAACCCAACCGAAGCCACAAGCCATGCACCTGCTTCAGCCAGAACTCCACACGCGCCGGGCTTTCCTGCGCCGGTCCAGCCAGCTCGGCCTTGCCGGAACCGCGCTGCCCTTCGCGCTCAACCTCGCTGCGATGGGCGAGGCAGCAGCGTTCGATGCCACCGACTACAAGGCGTTGGTCTGCGTTTTCCTCTACGGAGGCAACGACTACGCCAATACCGTCGTCAACTACGATGACGCCAGCTACAACCGCTACAGCACCATCCGCGGCGGTGGTGCCGGGCAGACTGCGGGCGGCATCGCGCTGGCCAAGGCAGACCTCGCTGCCACGCTGCTCAGGCCCAGCCCTGGCAATGATCTGGCGGGCGGACGGCAGTACGCGCTGCACCCCGCCATGACGGGCCTGACCAACCTGTTCAACACCGGCAAGGCAGCGGTGCAGCTCAACGTGGGGCCGCTGGTGGTTCCGCTGACGCGCGCGCAGTACAACAGCAGCAACCGCACGCTGTACCCCCTGCCGCCCAAGCTGTTCTCGCACAACGACCAGCAGTCGGTGTGGCAGTCTTCGTCGCCCGAAGGCTCCACCGTGGGCTGGGGTGGCAACCTGGGCGACCTGGCCCTTTCGTCCAACAGCAATTCCCTGTTCACCTGCATTTCGGTCACGGGCAATGCGGTGTTCCTGTCGGGCGACTCGGCTCTCTCCTACCAGGTCAGCACCAATGGTGCGGTGGCCATCAATGGCGTCAAGAACAGCGTCTATGGCTCGACCGCAGTCCGCTCGGCGCTGACGACGCTGATCCAGCAGTCCAGCGCCCAGACCCTTGAAAACGAATACAACCGTGTAACGCGCCGGGCTGTCAGCTCCGAAAGCCAGGTGTCCAGCGCGCTGTCCAGCGCCGTGGTGGCCACGCAGTTTCCCACCGGCAACCCGCTGGCCGACCAGCTCAGGACCGTGGCGCGCCTCATCGCATCGCGCAGCGCCTTGGGCAGCAAGCGCCAGGTGTTCCTGGTGTCGCTGGGCGGCTTCGACCTGCACGACAACCTCATCAGCCAGCAGCCCGTGCTGATGCAGCGACTGAGCGACGCCATGACAGCGTTCTACAACGCCACGCTGGAACTGGGCGTAGTCGACAAGGTGACCGCGTTCACCGCGTCAGACTTTGGCCGCACGCTCAGTTCCAATGGCGATGGCTCCGACCACGGCTGGGGCAGCCACCACTTCATGGTGGGCGGCGCCGTCAAGGGCGGTGCGTTCTACGGCACGCCCCCACCGGTGAGCGTCACCAATACCCAGGCGCCTGAAGACCAGTGGCATGTGGGCCAGGGCCGCCTGCTGCCCACCACGTCGGTGGACCAGTACGCTGCCACACTGGCCAAATGGTTTGGCGTGGCCGACAGCGAACTGGTGGGCATGCTGCCCAACATCACGCACTTTGGCGCGGCAGCCAACCGGCCGGACTACCCGGTGAACCTGGGATTCATGCGCTGAGAGCGCGCTGGCGCGCCCGGCGCTGAAGCCGCGATGGCATCGTGAACGGCGCTGGAAGTCGCGAGCCCGCTGGTCCGGCCCGCGCGCACCGCAAGGCGCCGGTACACCCCGACAGCAACGGCTGCGGCGGCCCCTGCACCCGGGCGCACATGTCTGACAGGACCTGTGCGCCTGCGCCGTACCGCGCGCACCGCCCGGCTTCAATAATGGGCAGATGACCTTGCCCACACCTTCCACGCCCGCCGGTTCCCACCGCCCCCGCGTCGTCATCATCGGCTGCGGCTTCGGCGGGCTCGAAGCAGCCCGGGCGCTGCGCAAAGCCGCAGTCGATGTGACGCTGGTCGACCGGGCCAACCACCACCTGTTCCAGCCTTTGCTCTATCAGGTCGCCACGGCCGGGCTGTCTGCGCCCGCCATTGCGGCGCCCATACGGCACCTGTTTCGCCACCAGCCCAACGCGACGGTGCTGCTGGGTGACGTGACCGGCATCGACGTGGCCGCGCGCACGGTGCGGCTCCAGGACGGGCTGGCCCTGCCGTACGACCACCTCATCGTGGCTGCCGGGGCCACACACAGCTACTTCGGCCATGACGAGTGGGCGCCCTTTGCGCCCGGGCTCAAGACGCTGGATGATGCGTTCGATATCCGCAGCCGCATCCTGCTGGCCTTTGAAGAGGCCGAGAAGGAGCCCGACCCCGCGCGCCGCTCCGAGTGGCTGACCTTCGTCGTGATCGGCGGTGGCCCCACGGGCGTGGAAATGGCAGGCACGCTGGCCGAGATTGCGCGGCACACGCTGCCCGGCGAGTTCCGGCACATCGACCCTGCCACGGCCCGCATTCTCCTGGTCGAAGGGAGCGACCGCGTGATGCAATCCATGCCGCCCGCGCTCAGCCAGCGCGCGCAGGAACAGCTGGAGAAACTGGGCGTGGAGGTGCGGGTGAATGCACGCGTGACGGGCATTGATGCGCATGGACTGATGGTCCAAACAGCTCCAACCGGAGGAAAAGAAAGCACTGACAGCTATCGCATTCATAGCAAATGCGTGATCTGGGCCGCCGGGGTGGCCGCATCGCCCCTGGGCCGGCAGCTGGCCGAAGGCACCAGCGCCAGCACTGACCGCGCAGGCCGCGTGGTGGTGGAGCCCGACCTCAGCCTGTCCGGCCACCCCGAGATCAGCGTGATTGGCGACCTGGCGTCTGCGCAAAGCCATGTGCCCGGACGGGCGCCCACGGCGGTGCCAGGGGTTTCTCCCGCCGCCAAGCAGATGGGGCGTACGGCGGCGGCCAACATCCTGCGGCGGCTGGCGGGCAACACCGGGCAACCGTTTCGCTACCGTGACTACGGCAACCTGGCCACCATCGGCCGCAATGCTGCGGTGGTTGACCTGAGTTCTCCGCTGGGGCCGCTGCGTTTTTCAGGCTATCCGGCGTGGCTGTTCTGGCTGTTTGCGCACGTGTTCTTTCTCATCGGTTTTCGCAACCGGGTGGTGGTTCTGCTCGACTGGGCCTGGGCGTACTGGAGCTTTGCCCGTTATGCACGGGTGGTGACTGGCCTGGCTTCGCGGCCGGCGGAAGAGGGGCACACGCCGGCAGAAGCCGGGGCAGGAGCCACGGCGCCCGGACCCTCAGCCGGCCACTGATCGGTCGGCTTCGCAGCGACGCAGCCCGGAATTCGCGGGCGTATTCACGGCCCTGGCATCACTTGCGCGGGGGCGGCAGGGCCTGCTCCAGCCACGCGGCCACTTCGTCAGCGACCTGCGTGGATGCCTGCGCGAGCGCCGCCACGCCGCCGGGGGCATCGGCTGTGCGGGCGGGGGTGCGCACCGTGAACACCTGCTGGCCCCGCAGGGTTTCGCCTTCGGGCAGCAGATCGACCACGGTAGCGCGCACACGCACCACCCCGGCGCTGTCGGAGGGGCTGCTGAAGATGTGGCTGAACTCCTCCAGCTCCACGCGCAGCACGGGTGGCAGACGGCCGCCCAGTTCAGGGTTGCGGGCCAGCGCAGCGCCATTGTCGGGGCGCAGGATGGCGCGGCGCTGGCCAAGCTGCTCGCGCAGGCGCTGGTGGAACAGCAGCGCGGGCGGCTGGCTCCAGCGCGCCTGGCTGTAGGGGCGCAACTGCCGGGCGTCCGCGTAGGCCAGGCGGTACAGCACGGCGTTGCTGCCCTCGGTCACGCCAGGGGCCTCGATGTCATCCAGCGTGAGCGGTGATAGCGGTGCCGTGCCGCGCTCCGCCGCCGCCTGCACCGCGGGCCCGGGCCCGAAGTCGTAGACGGCCGGGCGCGACGGCGGCTGCGGCAAAGCAGCGCATCCAGCGACGAATATCAGGCCAAAAAGGGCTGAGGCCCTTATAAAATCATGCCTGACAGCTATAATTTTTATAGTAAACATGCACTCTCCTCAGGGGGCGGCAAAACCGGGCTCGCCCGGGCCGGGCGGGATGCGGCCCGAGCCGTAGATGAACAGCTGGGGGTTGTCCTGCACGCCGGTGGCGGTGCGGCCGATCTGCCGCGCAGCGCGGCCGGTGTCGTCGGCTGCGCGGTTCAGGCGTGGCAGCGTGGCGGTGCTGAACTGGTCGGCAGCGCGGGCCAGCGCCTGCGTACCCACGGAGATCTGATCGATGGCCCCCCCGTCCGCCGTGAGGCGGCGCGTGGTCTCGCTGAAGTCAGTGGCCAGCGTCGTGACGCTGTCGCCCGCCTGGCGCAGCGACTGCAGCGTCTGTCGCGCATCAACCGCCAACGGGGGCAACGCGGCCAGAGCCGGGTCGAGCCGCTGGGTCAGCGTGGTGTCCAGCCGCTGCGTGAGGGTGTTGATGCCCGCAGCGGCCTGGTTGATGTTGGCCAGCGCTTCGGAAAGCTGCTGCTGGTTGTTGTCGCCCAGCAGGCGATTGATGCGGCGCGTGGCCTCTTCCACCTGACCGAGGATGGCGGGGGCCTGCTCGGCCAGCTTGCCAAAGGGCGATGCCTTGAGAGGCAGGCGCGGCAGGCCGCTGGGGCCCGGTGGCAGCTCGGGGTAGGGCTGCTGGCTGTCGTCCAGCAGGATGTGGGCGAGCCCGGTGACGCCCTGGTAGCCGAGCACGGCAAAGGTGGTACGGCTCAGGGGCGCCTGCTCGCTCACCGCAATGCGGATCAGCACGTTGCCGGGCACCTGCTGGTCGAAGCCGATGCGCGTGACCTTGCCCACGGCCACGCCCTTGTAGCGCACAGCGGCCTGGGGTTGCAGCCCGCCCACACCGTCCTTGGTGGACAGCTCGTACAGCGCGTAGTTGGCGTTGTCGCGCGTGAGCCAGACGGCCAGGCCCGCCAGCATGGCGGCCACCACCAGCACGAAGATGCCGGCAGCCATGGCGTGGGATTTGTTTTCCATCAGGGGTGTTCCTTGTCTGTCGCGGCGGCCGTGCCCATGCCGGCCGGTGCAGCCGGTGCCTGCACAGGGGCCATGGCGCGGCGGCCGCGCTCGCCCATGAAAAAGTGTTCGATGAAAGGGTGCTGGAAATGCGCCACTTCGTGCGGCGGGCCGGTGACGATGACCTTCTTGTCGGCCAGCACGGCCACGCGCGTGGAGAGCGCAAACAGCGTGTCCAGATCGTGCGTGACCATCACCACCGTGAGGCCCAGCGCAGCGCGCAGCTCGCGCAGCAGCGTGCAAAAGTCATCCGAACTGCTGGGGTCCAGCCCGGCCGTGGGCTCATCGAGCAGCAGCAGCGGCGGGTCCATCATCAGTGCGCGGGCCAGCGCCACGCGCTTGACCATGCCGCCCGACAGGTCCGCCGGCATGCGACTGGCGTGCTCGGGCTTGAGCCCCACCATCTGCAGCTTGACCAGCGCCGCATCGCGCACCAGATCAGCGGGCAGCGTGCCCTGCTCGCGCAGCGCAAAGGCCACGTTGTCGAGCACATTGAACGCAGAGAACAGCGCGCCGTGCTGGAACAGCATGCCCACCCGGCTGGCCGCGCCCTCGCGGCCCATCTCGCTGGCCGGGCGGCCGAGCACCGTCACCTGGCCGCGCGAAGGCTTGGCCAGACCCAGGATCTGCCGCAGCAGCACCGTCTTGCCCGTGCCGGAGCCCCCCACCAGCGACAGCATTTCCCCGCGCTGCACGCTGAAGTTCAAGTCCTGGTGAACATGAAAGGCCTCGCTGCCCTTGCCAAACGTGGTCCATAGGCCCTGCACATCCACGATGGGTGGCTCGCCCGGAGGGATAGCAATGTGTTGGGGCTTGGCGACGCGCTCAACCATGGCTGCACCCCCGTTGAAACTGGCGCGTTCCCAGGCCAGTGCCACCGTGGAGCTGGCTTTGCCAAGCCACGGGTGGCGTCCCCCTTTGGGGGGATGACGCGAAGCGGCTCAGGGGGGGCTTCCTGGTCATATTCCGATGTTCTTGAACGCCACCGCAAAGAGCGCATCCACGATGATGACCATGGTGATGGACGTCACCACCGACGCCGTGGTGCCCTCGCCCAGGCTCTGGGTGTTGGGCTTGACGCGCAGGCCCCAATGGCAGCCGATCAGCGCAATGAATGCCCCGAACACCACCGACTTGGCGATGGCCAGGCCCAGGTTGCCGATTTTCACGGCCGCCGGCAGGGCCTGCACAAAATACGCGGGCGAGATGTTCATGGCCACATCGGCCGCCAGCATGCCGCCGGCCAGCGCGGCGAGCGTGGTCCACACGCTGATGAGCGGCATGGCAATCGCCAGGGCGATGGTGCGCGGCATCACCAGGCGAAAGCCGTGCGGGATGCCCATCACGCGCATGGCATCGAGTTCTTCGGTCACACGCATCACGCCAATCTGCGCCGTGATGGCCGAGCCAGAACGCCCTGCCACCAGGATGGCCGCCAGCATGGGGCCCAGCTCGCGAATCAGCGAGATGCCCAGGATGTTGACGATGAAGGATTCCGCACCAAACTGCCGCAGCTGCAGGCTCATCAGGTAAGCCAGCACCACGCCGATCAGAAACCCCACCAGCGCCGTGATGGGCAGCGCCGTCGCCCCCATGCGGTACAGGTGGCCCGACACATCGCGCCAGGGCCCGCGCTGCGGCGCCCGCGCCAGGCGGACCAGATCGAGCGCCAGCTGCCCGACGAGCTGCAGCAGGTGGCGGGCATGGTCCAGGCCGTGCAGCACGAGCACGCCGAGGTGGTCGATCTGGTTCGCAAGCCGCCAGGGCTCGTCTGGCGGCGGCACCACCGTGAACTGCGCCACGCGCTCCAGGATGTCGCGCTCGCGCGGCTCCACCTGCAGCTGCGCGGGCCAGGCCTGGCCCCAGTGCTGCCACAGCAGCTGCGCACCGACGTGATCGAGCCATGCCAGATCGCGCAGGTCCCACGCCACATCCGGGGCAGCCGGGACGGCATCCAGCTGGCTGCGCAGGGCCTGCACGACCTTGCGTTCGCCCATTTCGGCCGCACCCCAGCGCCCCCATACCCGCACGGTGCGCCCGGCAGGCGGCTCGCCCGCTTCGACCACGAGGCGGGGCACAAGATCCGGCGAAAGGGTTGCGTTGGTGGGCAAGGCGGGCAGAGGAGAAACAGGCAGCGGCAACAGGGCAGCGTGTAGCGACAGGTGCATGGACCCGCAAGCCTGCACTGGCAAGCCCTGCGTCCGCTGCCAGCCAGGACGCCGTTGCACGGTCAGCAGGCCGGCCGGACATCTCCATCCATCCAGCCGGGCGAGCCCCGTGCACACCGCACGGGTACCAGCGCCAGGCACACGCCAGAAGTCAGCCGGCATCCTACCGCGTGCGCCGCGCGCAAGGGGCAATTTCGTCGCACCGGCACGCGCGACAGGGCGCAAGCACAACACTGGCCGTCCGCCGGTACGCACGGCGCCCGGCACCCACGCGGCGCCGGTCAATCCCAGGCCAGCGACAACGCTGCCAGCGCCGCCGCAATCAGCGGCTCTGACGCACGGGAGCGCAGCCACACCACCGCCAGCGAGCATTCCAGCTGCACCTGGTCGGCCACCACCAGGCCGCGGGCCTGGGCTTCGCGCATGGCAATGGCATCGCGCACCAGCGACAACCCGACGCCCGAGCGCACCAGGTCAAGCATGCTGGCTTCCTGGTCGACCAGCGCCACGCGCCGGGGCTCCACCCCGGCCGGCGAGCCCGGTCCGAAGACGGCGGCCTGCAGCCGGTGGTGTACCGAAGCCGGTGGCGTGCCCAGCCACGGGAGCGACGCCAGCGCCCGCCAGTCGCGCCCGAGCACCTGGGGGCCCCAGCCCGCCGGGGCCAGCACGCGGTAGGAAAACCGGGTGAGGGTGCGCTGCGCAAAGTCGGCACCGGCGGCGCCGTAGCCGGGCGCATCGGTATTGGCATCCCCCAGGTAGAAGGCCACATCCAGCGCGCCGCGTGCCAGCGGGGCCAGGTGGTCGCCGCTCATGGACTGGCGCAGTTCGGTGTCGGCCTGCGGGGCCGCGTCGATGAAGGAGCCCAGAAAGGCGCCCAGCCGCGTGAACTCGGGGTCCAGGATGGTGCCGATGCGCAGCGTGCCGCGCACCGCGCCGTGCAGGTTCTGCGCGGCCTGCCCAAAGTCGGCCAGCGCAGCCAGCACACGCTCGGCCTGGGGCAGCAGCACGGCGGCATCGCGCGTGGGGGCCAGCCCGCGCGATGTGCGGGTGAACAGCGTGAGGCCCGTCTGCTGCGCCAGCGCCTTGAGCTGCAGGCTCACGGCCGGCTGCGACAGGTGCAGCAGCTGCGCCGCACGCGACACACTGCCTTCGCGGGCCACGGCCACAAAGGCGCGCAGCGCCTGGGGTTCGACGGCAGACATGGTTGATATCAGCTTTTCAAATGATGTAATTTTGCCGAAATCATTGGCCTGCGGCAGGTTTGGTGCGCATACTCGCCTCCGGCTGCGCAAGTGGTTACATCAACATTACAAATATCATCCGGAGACGATGGCATGGCGGAAACGGCGGAGTTCGACTACATCATCATTGGCGGTGGCACGGCCGGTGCGCTGCTGAGCAACCGCCTGAGCGCGGGCCGCTACCGCGTGCTGCTGATCGAGGCTGGCCGCAAGGACGACTACCACTGGATCCACATCCCCGTGGGATACCTGTACTGCATCGGCAACCCGCGCACCGACTGGCTCTACAACACCGAACCCGACGCGGGCCTGAACGGCAGGACCCTGCGCTACCCGCGTGGCAAGACGCTGGGTGGCTGCAGCAGCATCAACGGCATGATCTACATGCGCGGCCAGGCGCGCGACTACGACCAGTGGGCCGAGCTGACGGGCGACGCCAGCTGGCGCTGGGACAACACCCTGGCCTACTTTCGCCGCCACGAGGACCACTGGCGCCTGGACCAGCCCGAAGGCGCCAACGAGAACTTCAAGCGCCTGCATGGCAACAAGGCCACTGGCAGCACCGGCGAGTGGCGGGTGGAAAAGCAGCGCCTGCGCTGGGACGTGCTGGATGCCTTCGCACAGGCCGCGCAGCAAGCGGGCATCCCGGCCACCGATGACTTCAATGGCGGCAACAACGAAGGCGTGGGCTATTTCGAGGTCAACCAGAAAAACGGCCTGCGCTGGAACACGGCCAAGGCGTTCCTGCGCCCTACCTGCTACGGTCGCGCTAACTTCGAGATGTGGACCAGCGCCCACGTGACCCGCCTGAACATCGAAACCCAGCCCGACGGCAGCAAGCGCTGCACCGGCGTGCAGGTGTGGGATGGCACCCAGATGATCACCGCCACGGCATCACGGGAAGTGATCCTGAGCGCGGGGGCCGTGAACTCGCCGCAGATCCTGCAGCTGTCCGGCATCGGCCCGGCGGCGCTGCTGCGCCAGCATGGCATCGAGGTGGTGCACGACCTGCCCGGCGTGGGCGCCAACCTGCAGGACCACCTGCAGATCCGTGCGGTGTTCAAGGTCAATGGCGTGACCACGCTCAACACGCTGGCCAGTTCGCTGTGGGGCAAGGCGCGCATCGGGCTGGAATACCTGGCCAAACGCACCGGCCCGATGAGCATGGCGCCTTCGCAGCTGGGCGCGTTCACCCGCAGCAGCGCCGACCAGCCGTGGCCCAACATCGAGTACCACGTGCAGCCCCTGTCGCTGGATGCGTTTGGCGAACCGCTGCACAGCTTTCCGGCCTTTACCGCCAGCGTCTGCAACCTCAACCCCACCAGTCGCGGCACCGTGAACATCAAGAGCCCCGACTTCAAGGCCGCACCCGCCATTGCCCCCAACTACCTGAGCACGCCCGAAGACCGCCAGGTGGCCGCCGACAGCCTGCGCGTCACCCGCCGCATCGTCGCCCAGCCCGCGCTGGCCAGGTACCAGCCGCAGGAATGGAAACCCGGCGTGCAATTTGAGAGCGACGAAGACCTGGCGCGGCTGGCGGGCGACATCGCGACCACCATCTTCCACCCGGTAGGCACCACGAAGATGGGGCGCGACGGCGACCCGATGGCCGTGCTCGATTCGCAGCTGCGCGTGCGCGGCATCGCCGGGCTGCGCGTGGTGGACGCGGGTGCCATGCCCACCATCACCAGCGGCAATACCAACTCCCCGACGCTGATGCTCGCCGAGCGCGCTGCCGAATGGATCGTGGCCGAGCGGCGGGCAGCCGCCTGAGCCCGGCCGGAGCGGAAACCGGCCACACACCGCCGTGGTGACGGGATGGGCTTGAAGGGCTCCGCACGGGGCGACAACCCCAGGGGATGACCGCGGGCAGCGCTTGCCCGGTCAGCGAATGCCGCCCACGTAACGCGGCAGCTCGGGCGGCGGCGCGGGTGGCCGTGCCGTCACATGCTGGCGCATTGCCTGCGTGGCCACGTCTAGCAGTGGCCGCCGCGCCGCGTGGGCAGCGCCGGCGAGCATCGCCTCGTCCAGGCGGTTGGCCCATTCAGCCAGTTCCGGGACGTTGTCGTCCTGTGCGCGCTGCCGCGCGAACCGGACGATCTCGAATGCGTATTCGGGGTTGACCGCCATCCACTCGGTATCAGTCACGCGCCCTGTTTTACGGCGCAGCAGCACATGCAGGTGTGCCGCTATGGCGAGCTTGTCGGAATCAGGCATGGTCGGCTCCTTAAGGCGTTTCAGACATCCATGGCGGTGCGTACCACCCGCAGCGGATGAAACCGGCGCGGCCCAAGCGTGGGCACCCGCGCAAGGGCCGCCCCGCCGCGCTGGCTGCGTGCCCCTGCCCGCATTGCGCAGCAAGGCGAGAGCGGGGGAAGGCCCGCAGGGCCTCAGGGGGGGGTGGACTTCATGAACCCCCCAGGCGCTCACGGTGCTGGGCAATGTCCAGCCCCGTCAGCTCGCTTTGTTCGTCCACGCGCAGGCCCATGGCAAAGTTGACGATCCACAGCACTACGGCGGTGACGCCCATGCTGTAGGCCATGACGACCACCACGCTCAGGGCCTGCGTGGCCAGGTTGCCCTCGACACCGCCGATGGTCTTGCTGGCAAACACCCCGGTGAGCAGTGACCCCACGATGCCGCCGATGCCGTGGACGCCGAAGACATCCAGCGAGTCATCTGCGCGCAGCAGGCGCTTGAGTCCCGTGGCACCCCAGTAGCAGGCAAAGCCCGACGCCAGGCCGATGACAGCGGCCGAGCGCAGATCGACAAAGCCCGCTGCCGGGGTGATGGCGACCAGCCCGGCCACCAGGCCACTGCACAGCCCCAGCAGCGAAGGCCGGCCCCGCACGACCCACTCGCCCACCATCCACGACAGGGCCCCCGCGGCGGCAGCGACATGCGTGACCGCCATGGCCAGGCCCGCGCGGCCATCGGCGGCCACCGCCGAGCCTGCATTGAAGCCGAACCAGCCCACCCACAGCAGGCCGGCGCCTGCCATCGTCAGGCCCAGGTTGTAGGGCTCGAAGGGCTCGCGGCCATAGCCGGTGCGCCGCCCCAGAAACCATGCGCAGACCAGCGCAGCCGCGCCGGCGTTGATGTGCACCACCGCGCCGCCGGCAAAGTCCAGCGCACCCATCTTCGACAGCCAGCCACCCGGCTCCCACACCCAGTGAGCCACCGGGGCATACACCAGCAGCGTCCACAGCGCAATGAACACCAGCATGGCCGAAAACCGCATGCGCTCCACCAGTGCGCCTACCAGCAGGGCCGCGGTGATGACGGCGAACGTGAGCTGGAACATGGCATACACCGATTCGGGAATGTGTGGCGCCACATGGCTGACCGCCACCCGGCCCTCGGCCAGCTGGAAGTCCAGACCTGCAAAGCCTGCGCGTTCCCAGCCTCCGAGCCACGCCGTACCTGGCGTGAAAGCCAGCGAGTACCCCGCCGCAAACCACAGCAGGCTGACCAGGGCCGCGATCGCCACCACGCTGGCCATGGTGTTGAGGACGTTTTTCTTGCGCACCATGCCGGCATAGAACAGCGCAATGCCGGGCAGTGTCATGAGCAGGACCAGCGCGGTGGAGGTCATCATCCAGGCCGTATCGGCCGCGCTGATGCCGGACAGCGCGACCAGGCCAGGCCGGACCAGCGCGGGCACTGCCTGCGCGACCGGTGCGGGGGCAGCCTCCGCCACGGTCTGGGCCAGCGCCCCGCCGCCAGCACCCGCCAGCAGCAAACCCACCCCGTGCAATCCCAAGATCGAAACCCGCATGCATGCTCCCCTGGTTGTGTGTCAGGGTGGCTTTGCAGGAGCCATGCCAGCCCAGAACGCCGCTTTTTGAGGCATCTGCGCCGACCCTCGGGTCGAAAAAGGGGCGGGAAACCCCCAATGCACTGCTGCGGTGCAGCAAAGTACATTCACGGCACTCGAAAGCGCGCTTCGGTGTGCCAAGCGAGGGGCCGAGGAGACAACCTCTACAAGCAACAAATTCCAAGCACCCAACGAGGTGCAACACCTTCAGGCGCTGGCGATCCCAGCGCCTTTTTTATTTTCCGCCCCATCGGATGCCAGGCCAGCGGCCGCCCCCGTCCCCGTCCCCGTCCCCGTCCTCGTCCCCGTCCCCGTCCCCGTCCCCGCCGTATCAATTTGATAGCACACCGGGTGCGAAAATGCTGCGATGGAATGGATTTTTATTACCCTGGCATCGCTGCTGGCCGGCTTTGTGGATGCCATCGTGGGCGGCGGCGGGCTGGTGATGGTGCCGGCATTGTTTGCGGCGTTTCCGGCTGCGCCGCCAGCCACCCTGCTGGGCACGAACAAGGCCGCGTCGGTGTGGGGCACGGCCATGGCCACCTGGCAATACAGCCGCCGCGTGCAGGTCCGCTGGTCGGCCATGCTGCCCGCCGCCGCAGCCGGGTTCGCCGGCTCGTTCGCCGGGGCCTGGGCCGTCACGATCATGTCGGCCGATTTTTTGCGCAAGCTCTTGCCACTGGTCCTGCTGGGCGTGCTGGTGTACACCCTGGCGAAGAAGGAGCTGGGCCGGCACCATGCCCCCCGGTACACCGGCAGGGCTGAACTGGTCGTGGCCTGCCTGATCGGGGTGCTCATCGGCTTTTATGACGGCTTCTTCGGACCCGGTACCGGCAGCTTTTTCGTGTTCCTGTTCGTACGCCTGCTGGGCTACGACTTCCTGAACGCCTCGGCTTCGGCCAAGTTGCTCAACTGCGCGACCAACATCGCGGCCATCGCGCTGTTTGCCTCCAAAGGGCATGTGTGGTGGCACTTTGCCGTGACGCTGGCGGTGGCCAACGTGGTGGGCAGCCTGCTGGGCACCCACATGGCGCTCAAGCATGGCACGGGGTTCGTGCGCGGCATTTTCATCCTGGTGGTCAGTACGCTGATCCTCAAGACCGGGTACGACGCCTTCCTGCGGTGACACGCCGGGTCCCCGGCCGGCACGCGCTGCCGCGCCCCGCACCGCGCCGCACCGCACCGCAGCCCGGCTTGGGGAATGCCTCTAAACCTGTTGTGAATTGGCACACAACCGGGCTGTCCGGCGGCTTGGCCGTGTCAAGGAAAAAATTGGCATATTTATAATCGTGACCACTTGATGACGGCAGCCTTCGCGCTTTGCGATGCCTTCGCATCCGTCCAGCCAGCTTCCGGCCTGCTCACCAGCAGGCCGGATTTTTTGTACCTGAAATACCCCCGACAGGACCCGCTCCATGAAACTGTTCAAGGCTGTTGCCACCGCCGTCGCCCTCTGCGCCGTATTCG
>LNEG01000057.1 GCA_001464865.1 Burkholderiales bacterium Ga0074133 | reverse complement strand
GCCAAAAGAAAGTAAGCAAAGAAAAGGCGACCCTCAGTCTGCGACCCCTTCGCGGTGCGAAGGGGCAGACCTGCGCCGTGGCGGTTGCGGGGTGCGCCGTGGAACTCACTGCGCGCCGTTGGCGCTTCGTTCGGACAACCACGGCGAGTCAGTTCACGAAGCAGCCGCGCACTTGCGCGACTGCCACCCCGCAACCGCCCCGGCGCAGGCGCAGCCAGAAGGGGTAGGGTGCCGAACAGCCGAACAGCCGAACAGCCGAACAGCCGAACAGCCGAACAGCCGAACAGCCACACGGGTCGTCGCTGCGCTCGACCCGGCATGGGGCGCGCCCGGCGCCAGCGGCGGTCACCAGCGCGAGGCGCTTGCGCCCGCGAGATGGGCCGAGCGAAGCAATGGCCCGAATGGATGTCCGTTCCCCATCCCCTCTGTATGCGCCGAGGAGCGCAGGGCGTGGGGCGGCGTGTGCCGAAGGACACACGCTTCATGGACTGACTCGCTGCGGCTGTTTGAGCGGAGCGCCGCAGGCGCGCAGCGAGTTCCGCAGCGCGCCCCACGCACGAGCACCGCAGGTTGCCCCGGCGCCCAGCGCCGGGGACGCAGACAGCGGGGTCGCCCTTTCTTTGGTGACTTTCTTTCGGCGACGCGAAAGAAAGTTACTCGCATGCCGGGCGACTCCCGGCCTCCGCCCTGAACGCAAGCACGCGGTAACTACTGCCAAACACGCGTCGACAAGCTCAGATGCACCCACAAACCATGCAACCGAGCCGAGGGACAAAAAATTTTGCTATCAAATAAATAGCTATCTAGGCAAATAAAACAAGCGCTACCAGCCAATAACGCCAAAAATCACCCCTTCGGCAACCTCATCCCCACCCGCAACCCCTGCGGCTCCACCGCCTCCGCCACGGTCTCCCCTCCGTGCCGCAGCGCAATCTCCTCCACGATCGACAGCCCCAGCCCACAGCCCCCGGGCTTGTCCGACCCGCGCCAGAACCGCGCAAACAGGTCGCCCAGCTGCGCCGTAGCCACGCCCGGGCCGTCGTCTTCCACAACCAGCAGCGCACGACGTGTTTGGGGGCAGGCAGCCACGCGCACCGTTACCGTGGCGCCCGCGCCTGCGTAGTGCAGCGCGTTGTCGATCAGGTTGTTCAGCGCCTCGCGCAGCAGCAGCGGGTGGCCGCGCACGGCCAGCGTGTCTTCGCCTTCGTACCCCAGGTCCATGCCCAGCGTGAGCGCGCGGGCGGCCCAGTCGCGCGCCACTTCGCGGGCCAGGGCGGCCAGGTCCACGGGTTGCATGTCCACGCTCGATTCGGAGCGCGCCAGCTGCAGCAGCTGGAGCACCAGGTGGGCGCTGCGCTGCGCGGCTGACAGCACTTTCTTCAGGCGCTCCTGCACCGCCGGTTCATGGCTTTCGTGCAGCGCCAGTTCGGTCTGGCCGATCAGGCCGGCCAGCGGCGTGCGCAGCTGGTGCGCGGCGTCGTTGAGAAACCGTTTTTCCTTTTGCTGGCCGCGCGCCACGGCGTCCAGCAGCCGGTTGATGGTGCTGGCCAGCGATCGCACTTCCTGCGGGGCCGAGGCCAGCTCGATGGGCGAGAACAGCAACTGTGGCCCGCCCTGCGGCCGGGCACCGGCGCGTTCGATCTGCGCCTCCAGGCGCTTGAGCGGCTGCAGGCCGCGCGACACGCCGGCGTAGACCACGGCGCTCAGGGTCAGGCCCATCAGGAACATGGGCAACAGCATCTGTTCGAGCAGCTCCTGCGCGATGCGTTCGCGCACCGTCAGGCTTTGGGCCACCTGCACGCGCAGGGTCTGGCGCGTCTGCGGGGTGCCGTAGTCCACATCCAGCAGGGCCACGCGCACGGCGCGGTCGTCCACGCGGGCGTGGTAGAGGTACGGGTCACCCACCCGCACGGTGACGGGCGGCGGCGGCGGCAGCTGTGCGTTGCCCAGCAAAAAGCGGCCGGGCGGCGACGACACCATGTACGTGATGCGGTCGGCGGGGTCCTGCTCCAGGATGTCCTGCGCAGCCTTCGGAAAGTCCACCAGCAGCCCATCACCAATCGGCTTGATCTGCCGCGCCAGCGCCCGCACCGATTGCGTCAGCGTCTGGTCAATGCCTTTCTCGCCGTTCTGCAGCGCAATCCGCCACGCGAGGAAACCGCCCGACAGCCACAGCACCAGCTGCGGCAGCAGCAGCCACAGCAGCAGCTTGCGTTGAAGCGAAACACCCGGAACGTGGCGCATTGTTGCTTGCTATTTGAGGCGCTGTGCGCCACTCGCGGCCGATGCAACTGGCGCTGGGTCAACGCGAGGACGGCCAGCAAGGGCCGCCCCGCAGCAAAGGCCGTCGTCCCCCTTCAAGGGGGAAGGCGCGCAGCGCCTCAGGGGGTGTCCTGTCACGGTTTATTCAGCATGTACCCCAACCCCCGGATATTGCGGATGTTCAGGTTGGTGGCATCGAGCTTGCGGCGCAGGCGGTGCACGTACACCTCCAGCGCGTTCGAATTGAGCGGGGCCGCCGTGCTTTGGCCGGGCTCGGGCGGGCTGGCGCGCCAGGCGGCCAGCACGTCGTCGCGCGTGACGACCTCGCCGCAGCGGTTGACCAGCAGCTCCAGCAGCTCCCATTCGCGCTGCGTCAGGTCCAGGCGTTCGCCCTGCAGGTGGGCGGTCTGGCTGGCATGGTCCAGCACCAGCGGGCCGATCGTGCTGCTGGGGCCGCCGGCAGCACTGCTGGCCTGGGTGAATGCGGGCTGGCGCGCGCGGCGCAGCATGGCCTGCAGGCGGGCCTGCAGCTCCTGCATGTTGAAGGGCTTGGTGATGTAGTCGTCGGCCCCGGCGTTCAGGCCCAGAATCCGGTCGTCCACGCCATCGCGGGCGGTGAGGATAAGGACTGGCAGGCCGGCAATCTGTGCACGGGCCCAGGTCAGCAGCTCCATGCCATCGGCGCCGGGCAGGCCCAGGTCGAGGATGATGCCGTCCACCGCCTGTGCCTGCAGCACGCTCTGGCCCTCGGCCACGCTGCCGGCGGTGCGCACTTCAAACTCCAGTTGCTGAAGCTGGCCCGTCAGGGCGTCCAGCAGCAGGGGATCATCTTCAACAATGAGTATCGTGGCCATGGGTATTGAGCATAACAAAGCACCCTGCACAACGGGCCCGCCAAGGCGCGCCGCCGGGCCGGCCTGGCCAGCGCCGCGGCATCGTGCGGACCAGGCTTGCGCACGCGTCCTGCGGCTTTTGTGACACATCCGGGAAACCCCTGATAAGTTCATTAATTATTGTAATTAAAGTACGGACTGCGCTGAACGGCACCCGGTATGCGGCGCACGAGAAGCACCACCGGTTCACAACATCGAGGAGACATGGGTATGTGGAAGATGACAAAAATTGCCGCTGTGGCGGTGGGTCTGGCGGCTGCGATGTCGGCCAGCGCAGGCGAGGTGGAAGTCCTGCATTACTGGACATCCGGCGGCGAGGCCAAGTCGGTCGCCGAGCTCAAGAAGATCATGCAGGGCAAGGGCCACACCTGGCGCGACTTTGCCGTGGCCGGCGGCGGTGGCGACAGCGCCATGACCGTGCTCAAGAGCCGCGTGATCTCGGGCAACCCGCCATCGGCTGCGCAGACCAAGGGCCCGGCCATCCAGGAATGGGCGTCCGAAGGCGTGCTGGCCAACATGGACACCCTGGCCAAGGCCGAGAAGTGGGATGAGCTGCTGCCCAAGGTGGTTGCCGACGTGATGAAGTACAAGGGCGCCTACGTGGCCGCCCCCGTCAACGTGCACCGCGTGAACTGGATGTGGGGCAGCGCAGACGCCCTGAAGAAGGCTGGCGTGGCCGGCATGCCCAGGAACTTCGACGAATTCTTTGCCGCGGCTGACAAGCTCAAGGCCGCTGGCCTGGTGCCCGTGGCGCACGGCGGCCAGAACTGGCAGGACTTCACCACGTTTGAATCCGTGGTGCTGGGTGCGGGTGGCGCCAAGTTCTACCAGGACGCACTGGTCAGGCTCGACGCCACGGCCCTCAACAGCGACACCATGAAGAAGTCGCTCGAAACCTTCCGTCGCATCAAGTCCTACACCGACGCAGGCGCCCCCGGCCGCGACTGGAACCTGGCCACCGCCATGCTCATCCAGGGCAAGGCAGGCTTTCAGCTGATGGGTGACTGGGCCAAGGGCGAGTTCCTGGCCGCAGGCAAGGTGCCCGGCAAGGACTTCCTGTGCGCTGCCGCTCCGGGCACCGCCAATGCGTTCACCTTCAACGTCGATTCGTTCATCCTGTTCAAACTCAAGGACGCCGCCGCCCAGAAGGCGCAAAGCGACCTGGCCAGCTCCATCATGAGCCCCGAGTTCCAGGAAGTGTTCAACCTGAACAAGGGCTCCATCCCGGTGCGCGCCGGCATGAAGATGGACAAGTTCGACGATTGCGCCAAGGCCTCGGCAAAGGACTTTGTGGATACCGCCAAGAGCGGCGGCCTGGTGCCCAGCGCGGCACACGGCATGGCGATCCCGCCTGCCACCGAAGGTGCCATCAAGGACGTGGTCAGCCAGTTCTGGAACGACGACAAGGTGACCGTGGCCGACGCCATGAAGAAGATCGCGGCCGCCGCGAAGACCAAGTAAACCTGGTGCCTAGAGCGCACTGAAACCCAACCCCCGAGGGATCTCATCATGATGAAAAGAAACCGCCTGACGGCGGTGGCTTTGGCCGCCGCATGCCTGACAGGCTTGTCAAACGGCGCAATGGCCATGGAAGTCGCAGGCTTTGAATTCAACGGCTACTCGCGTGGCGGCCCGGTGTTCAACCACGAAGACGGTGTCAAGGGTGGCCTCACCCTGGGCGGCGAACTGCAGAAGTTCCGCCTGGGCAACGAAGGCGACAACGGCATTGAAGTCAACTTTGCCCGCACCTTTGATGTCGGCGGCATCAAGTGGAAGGTGAACTACATGCCTGCCAAGTGGGGCAGTGGCGACATCAGCACCGAGCAGGCGTTTGTGGAAATGAGCGGCTTCTCGTTTGCGCCAGAGGCCAAGTTCTGGGCCGGCCAGCGCCGCCTGCGCATCCAGGACGTGCACATCGTCGACAACTTCCTGATGAACTACGGCGACAACCAGGGCGCTGGCGTCACCGACATCCCGATCGGCGGCATGAAGCTGGGCGTGGGTGTGTTCACCGGCGACAAGTTCGACAGCAACCAGCCCGCCAATGTGAAGGCGCGCCGCATCAATGCCGACCTGTCCGAGATCAACACCAACCCCGGCGGCAAGCTGCGCGTGCTGCTGACGGCTGTGTCGGGCTCCGGCCAGGTCAATGGTGGCTCGGGCTCGGGCATCTCGGTGTCGCACAACCAGAAGGACTTTTTGATCCCTGGCCTGAGCAACGCCCTGTTTGTGCAGACATCGAGCGGCCATGCCCGCATCGACGGCCAGTTCGAGTCCATCGATGGCAAGTCGGCAGGCAAACGCGTGTTCCGCATTGCCGACTCGATCAACTGGCAGCGCGGCAGGTTTGGCGGGCAGGCACTGATTGCCTACCAGACCAACAAGGCCGATGTGACCGGCGTGGAGACCAAGGACTTCTCGCTGGGTGGCCGCGGCTCGTACGCGTTCACCAAGAACTTCAAGGGCCTGGCCGAAGTGTCGACCACGACCCGCAAGGGCACGGGCCCGGACCAGCGCCTGTCCAAGGTCACGCTGGCTGGCGCCCTGGCGCTCAACGAGGACTTCTGGTCGCGCCCCGAGCTGCGCCTGTACGTGACCAAGGCCAACTGGAACCAGGCAGCGGCACTCGCCAACGCTGCCTCGTTCGGGGCCAATGGCAAGACTTCGCGCACGCTGGTGGGTGTGCAGTACGAAGTCTGGTGGTAAGAGCCTGCCAGCGATCCCGCAGGGGATCGCTGGCAGACCCTGAGAGAGTCTGCGAGTTAGTCTGAAGTTACTTTGTTCATTGGGGGGCACTCCGCGTGCCCCCCTTTTTTGATATGCGGTACACGCACAACCCATGTTTGCAGCCATGAAAACTGACCCCCATGCTCCGCCGCTGCGCGGGTCGCTGCCCCCGGTGCGCGTGCGCCTTCCGATGGAGGTGCAGCGGCCATGAAGCACAACACCTTTGAAACCTGGCTGCCCAAGCTGGTGGTGGCCCCGGCCTTTGTGCTGGGCTTCGCGTTCATCTATGGCCTGATGGTCTGGAACGGCGTGCTCAGCCTGACCGTGTCGCGCATGCTGCCCAACTACGAATGGGCAGGCCTGGCGCAGTACGAGCGCCTGTGGGAGATGGACCGCTGGTGGGTCGCCCTCAAAAACCTGGGCATTTTTGGCGTGGGCTACGTGGGTGGCTCGCTGCTGATCGGCGTGCTGCTGGCCGTGCTGCTGGACCAGAAGATCCGTGCCGAAGGCGCGCTGCGCACCATCTACCTGTACCCGATGGCGCTTTCGTTCGTGGTCACGGGCACGGCCTGGAAGTGGCTGCTGAACCCGGGGCTGGGCATCGAAAAAATGGTGCGCGACTGGGGCTTTCCCAATTTTGAATTCGGCTGGCTGGTGGACACCGACATGGCCATCTACTGCGTGGTCATCGCCGGCATCTGGCAGAGCGCCGGGTTTGCCATGGCGCTGTTCCTGGCCGGGCTGCGCGGCATTGACGACAGCATCATCAAGGCCGCGCAGGTCGATGGCGCATCGCTGCCGCGCATCTACTGGCGCATCGTGCTGCCGGCGCTGCGGCCCGTGTTCTTCTCCACGCTCATGGTGCTGTCGCACCTGGCCATCAAGAGCTTTGACCTGGTGATGGCGCTCACGGCGGGCGGCCCCGGCTTTGCCACCGATGTGCCGGCCACCTTCATGTACACGATGTCGTTCTCGCGCGGGCAGATCGGCCTGGGCGCCGCCAGCGCCACCATGATGCTGGCCACCGTGGCGGCACTGGTCATCCCGTATCTCTACAGCGAACTGCGGAGCAAGCCCCATGACCGCTAAGCCTTCTCTTTTTCCCTCGCTTGGCCGCCTGCTGGTGTATGCCGTGCTGGCCCTGGCCACCGCGTTCTTCCTGCTGCCGCTGTACGCCATGCTGGTCACGTCGTTCAAGGATGCCGAGGAGATCCGCAGCACCTCGCTGCTGGCGCTGCCTTCTTCCCTGAACGTATCGGCCTGGGGCACGGCATGGTCCAGCGCCTGCACGGGTGTGGACTGCAATGGCCTGCGCCCGTTCTTCTGGAACTCGGTGTCCATGGCCGTGCCTGCCGTGCTGATCTCCACCGTGTGGGGCGCGCTCAACGGCTACGTGCTCAGCCTGTGGAAGTTTCGCGGCAGCGATGCGCTGTTCGGCATGCTGCTGTTTGGCGTGTTCATGCCGTTCCAGGTGGTGCTGCTGCCCATGAGCCAGGTGCTGGGCTGGCTGGGGCTGTCGAGTTCCATCACCGGGCTGGTGCTGGTGCACTGCCTGGCCGGGCTGGCGGGCACCACGCTGTTCTTTCGCAACTACTACGCGGCCATCCCCAAAGAGCTGGTGAACGCGGCACGCATGGATGGCGCGAGCTTCTTCCAGATCTTCTGGCGCATCGTGCTGCCGCTGTCCACGCCCATCATCATGGTCACGCTGATCTGGCAGTTCACCAACATCTGGAACGACTTCCTGTTCGGCGTGGTCTTCTCGGGCACCGAATCCAAGCCCGTGACCGTGGGCCTGAACAACCTGGCCAACACCAGCAGCAGCGTGAAGGCCTACAACGTGGACATGGCCGCCGCCATCATCGCGGGCCTGCCCACGATGGTGATCTATGTGCTGGCAGGCAAGTTTTTTGTGCGCGGCCTCACCGCTGGCGCAGTCAAAGGTTAAGAGGGTAAGGAAAGATCATGGCGTCATCACTCGACATCGCAGGCATCAACAAGCGCTTTGGCAAGGGCGACAAGAGCGTGGAGGTGCTCCGCAAGGTAGACATCCACGTTGCGCCCGGCGAGTTCCTGATCCTGGTGGGCCCCTCGGGCTGCGGCAAGTCCACGCTGCTCAACATCATTGCGGGGCTCGATGAGCCCACCGAGGGCGAGATCCGCATCGGCGGCAAGAACGTGGTGGGCATGCCCCCGCGCGACCGCGACATCGCCATGGTGTTCCAGAGCTACGCGCTCTACCCCACCTTGAGCGTGGCTGACAACATCGGCTTTGCGCTGGAAATGCGCAAGATGCCCAAGCCCGAGCGGCAAAAGCGCATCGACGAAGTCGCGGCCATGCTGCAGATCAGCCACCTGCTGGACCGCCGGCCCAGCCAGCTCTCGGGCGGGCAGCGCCAGCGCGTGGCCATGGGCCGGGCGCTGGCACGCCAGCCGCAGCTCTTCCTGTTTGACGAGCCGCTGTCCAACCTCGACGCCAAGCTGCGCGTGGAGATGCGCGCCGAGATCAAGCGCCTGCACCAGGCCAGCGGCATCACCAGCGTGTACGTCACCCACGACCAGGTGGAGGCCATGACGCTGGGTTCGCGCATTGCAGTGATGAAGGGCGGCGTGGTGCAGCAACTCGGCACACCCGACGAGATCTATAACCGCCCGGCCAACACGTACGTGGCAACGTTCATCGGCTCGCCCACCATGAACCTGCTGCGCGGCACGCCGCAGGCGGGGCAGTTCGGGCTCCAGGGTGCGTCGCTGAACCTGGCCGCGCCGCAGCAGGGCACCGCCGAGATGATGCTGGGCGTGCGGCCCGAACACCTGGTGCTGGACGACGCCGCCCCGTGGCGCGGCGAGGTCAGCGTGGTGGAGCCCACCGGGCCCGACACCTACGTGGTGGTCGACACCGCCGCCGGCAACGTGACCCTGCGCACCGACGCCCAGACCCGCGTGCGCCCCGGCGACCGCGTGGGCCTGAGCGTGGCCCCTGCGCACGCACACTGGTTTGACGCCAGGACGGAAGCGCGCTTGGCCTGATTGCCTGGGTGCCGCCACGCCCATGTCGGCAGCGCTGCACCGGGTGAGCAGCTTGCCACCCACGGCGGGGTCCGTGCCACCGCCGGGCCCGGTGGCGGCTGCGCCAGGGCCTTTTGTGACCGCCAGCGGGCCGATTTCATGTAAAAACGGGCGGTAGCCCCCGTTTTGATTGTCCCTATAGCTATTAAAATCATAGCGTTCTGGTGAAAACACCAACCAGCCCCCGCCCGCCATGCAAGCCACACTTCCCCTGCGCCTTCTTGCCGACATCGGCGGCACCAACATCCGCCTGGCCTGGCAGGCCGCGCCCGACGGCCCGCTGCATGACACGCGCGTGCTGCCCTGCGCCCAGTACCCCACCGTGGATGCCGCCCTGCAGGCCTACCTGCACGAGGTGGGCATCGCCAGCCCGCGCGAGGCCGCGTTCGGCATTGCCAACCCGGTCACGGGCGACGCCATCCGCATGACCAACCACAGCTGGAGCTTTTCGCAGCGCGCCGTGCGCGAGGCCTTTGGCTTTGAGCGCCTGGTGGTCATCAACGACTTCACTGCGCTGGCCCTGGCGCTGCCGCTGCTCACGCCCGACCTGCTGCGCCCCGTGGGCGGCGGCGAGGCCGTGCCCGGCGCAGCGATTGCGCTGGTCGGCCCCGGCACGGGCCTGGGTGTATCGGGTCTGGTGTTCCCGCCCGGTTCGTCGGCGGGCGTGCCGCTGTCGGGCGAGGGCGGCCACGTCACGCTGGCCGCGCAGACGCAACGTGAATTCGATGTGCTGGCCATCCTGCAGGAGCGCTACGGCCACGTGTCGGCCGAGCGCGCCGTGTGCGGCGCGGGGCTGGTGGACCTGTACCACGCACTGCGCCGCCTGGCCCAGCGCGGCGGCAAAGAGGTGAGCTCGGCCGCGCAGGTGACCGAGCTGGCCCTGCAGACCAACGATGCACTGGCGCTGGAGGCGCTGGACCTGTTCTGCGGCTTCCTGGGCAGCGTGGCCGGCAACCTGGCGCTCACGCTGGGTGCGCGTGGTGGCGTGTACCTGGGCGGCGGCATCGTGCCGCGCCTGGGCGCGTGGTTTGACCAGTCATCGTTTCGCGCGCGGTTCGAGGCCAAGGGGCGGTTCCAGCCTTACCTTGCTTCTATCCCCGTGTGGGTGATCGACCCCGGCGCCACCCCTGCGCTCTATGGCGCGTCCCGCGCGCTCGACATCGCGGGATCAGCCCCATGACCAGCGCCGGTCTGCCTCCGCAGCTGCCTGCGCTGCAGCCGCGCGGCATCCACCATGTGGCCATCATCGCGGGCGACTACGCACGCTCGCGCCGCTTCTACACCGGGGTGCTGGGCCTGCGCGTAGTGCACGAGGTGTTTCGCGCCGAACGGCAGTCACACAAGCTCGACCTGGCGCTGCCCGACGGTACGCAGGTGGAGCTGTTTTCGTTCCCCAGCCCGCCACCGCGGCCGTCGTACCCCGAGGCCCGCGGCCTGCGCCACCTGGCGCTGCGCGTGGACGACATGGATGCCAGCCTCGCTGCGCTGGCAGCCCACGGCGTGACGGCAGAACCGGTGCGCATCGATCCCTTCACCGGGGCGCGCTTCACCTTCATCGCAGACCCCGACGGCCTACCCATCGAACTGGTGGAACGCCTGCGCTGACCGGTGATGTGCCCTCTGCGCAGGCCCAAAACAAAAGGGCCCCGAGGGGCCCCCATTGCGGTGCAACACGGCCCGCCCTGGAAGGGCAGGACGGTGCGCACATCACATCTCTTCGCTCCAGCAATGCCCGTCTCGCGCAATCATCGCGCTCGCAGCGCTCGGCCCCCAGGTGCCCGGCGCATACGGGCGCGGGCCGGCCGGGTCGTTCTTCCAGTACTGCAGGATGGGTTCCACCCAGCGCCAGGCTTCTTCCTGCTCGTCGCTGCGCACAAACAGGTTCAGACGCCCGCCGATCACATCGAGCAGCAGGCGCTCGTACGCGCCCACGCGCTCGGCGCCAAAGCGCTGGTCGAAGTCCAGGTTCAGGTGCACTTGCGACAGGGCGGGCTCGGTCTGGTGCTGCGCCGCGCCCTGGGCCATCAGGTGCAGTTCCAGCCCGTCCTTGGGCTGCAGGTTGATCACCAGGCGGTTGGCCGCGCCCGCAGCCGTCTTGAAGATCGGGTGCGGCACGGGCTTGAAGTTGACGACGATGTGCGCATCGCGCCCCGCCAGCCGCTTGCCGGTGCGGATGTAGAACGGCACGCCCGCCCAGCGCCAGTTGCTGATCTCGGTGCGCAGCGCCACAAAGGTCTCGGTGGTGCTGCCGGCAGCCACGCCCTTTTCCTGCGCGTAGCCCGGCACCTGCTGGCCGTGCACATTGCCCGCGGCGTACTGCCCGCGGATCACATGCTGGCCAATCGTCTCCATGCTCCACGGCTTGAGCGACTGCAGCACCTTGAGCTTTTCATCACGGATGGCGTTGGCCCCCGAGTTGATGGGCGGCTCCATGCCAATCGCGCACAGCAGCTGCAGCGCGTGGTTCTGCACCATGTCGCGCAGCGCGCCGGTCTGGTCGTAGAAGGCCCCGCGCGACTCCACACCCAGCTCCTCGGCAATGGTGATCTGGATGTTGGCAATGTGCTCGCGCCGCCACAGCGGCTCGAACAGCGCGTTGCCAAATCGCATGGCAAACAGGTTCTGCACCGATGGCTTGCCCAGGTAGTGGTCGATGCGGAACACCTGCTCTTCCTTGAGCACGCGGCGCAGGGTCTCGTTGATGGCCTGGTTGGATTTGAGGTCGTGGCCCAGCGGCTTTTCCAGCACCACGCGCGTGGTGGGGCCGTTCAGGCCCACGGCGGCGATCTGCTCGCACACGTTGGTGAAGAGGCTGGGCGCGGTGGCCACATACATCACCACCGACTCGGCCGCGCGGTCTTTCAGCATCGCGGCCAGACGCTCGTAGTCCTGCGTTTGCGACAGGTCCATGCGCAGGTAGTGCAGCAGGGCGGCAAACTGCTCGAACTCTTCCGGGGCCGGGCGCTTGGCCAGGTCCACGCCGTCAAACCGCGACCGGATCAGGCTGCGGTATTGTTCGTCGCTCAGGTCATCGCGGGCCACCGCAATGATGCGGCCCCCCGTGGGCAAAGTCCCGTGGCGGAAGGCCTGGAACAGCGCAGGCATCAGCTTGCGCCAGGCCAGGTCGCCGGTTCCGCCAAACAGGACAAGGTCAAAACTCATGGGGTCTCCAACTCGGGGTGGCTTGGTGTGGTGTGAGGCTGGAAATTGTAATCACGTTACATGAAATTGTGTAGTCCTATGGCTGAAGAACGCTTTTTGACATTTTTGCCGCCCCATGTGTTCGCCGAAGCGTGTAATCAAGTTACCATCCGCCCGTTCTGAAGATTCCGTACCCGCCATGCATCTCCGTTGCAGGCTGGCTTTGCCCGCCGCGGGCGGCAGTTCGACCTGCGCGATGCCTTCGCGAACGACGCCGGGCGGTTTGCGCATTTCAGCCAGCAGGCGCCGCGTGTGTTTGCAGACCTGTCGAAGAACCTGTGGGACAGCACGACCGAAAGCCTGCTGCTGGAGATGGCGCAGGCCTGCGGCCTGGCCCAGCACCGCGACGGCATGTTCAGCGGCCAGCCCATCAACAACACGGAAGGCCGCGCGGTGCTGCACACGCTGCTGCGCCGTCCCGCCGGGCTGACCTTGCCGGGCGACGAGCCGGAGGTGGCCGGGCAGCTGGCGCAGGTACACGGCAC
>LNEG01000056.1 GCA_001464865.1 Burkholderiales bacterium Ga0074133 | reverse complement strand
AGCTCACGCCCTTGTAGATACCGCCTGCGATACCGCGCCCGCGCAAGGTGGTGGCGTCGCTGGCGGGGCGCTCGGGCCAGCGGGCTTCGGCAGCGGCGCGGCGCAGCACCTGGGCCAGGCGCTCATCGGTGGTGTGCTGCAGGCGCCAGGCCAGCGGGTCGGCCCCTGCATGGTGCGCGCATTCGTCCATGGCGCTTTCCACCACCAGAGTGTTGGGCCCCGCACCCAGGCCGCGCCAGGGGCCGGTGTGCACGGGCAGGCGCTGGGCGGTGAACTCGATGCGCTGCTGGGGCACGTCGTACGGCATTTGTGCACCGCGTGCCACGCCGCTGTCGCCCGCCAGGTCGGCCAGGGTCTGCATCCACACCGGCATGGCGGCGGGTGTGAACAGGATGTGGCTGCTGGCCAGCGCATGCCACCAGTGGGTGATGCGCCCGCCGTGCACACGGGCCCGCACGCGGTGGCTGGAGGGTGGGCGCTGGAAGCCCTGGGCAAACTCCTGCGCGCGGCTCCATTGCACCTTGACGGGCGCGCCCACGGCCTGGGCGAGCACGGCAGCTTCGAGCTCTACCGTGCACAGCGTGCGGCCGCCAAAACCGCCCCCGATGCGGCAGGCCTGCACCTCGATGCGTCCGGCATTCAGGTTGAACTGGCGAGCGAGCACGTCGCGCATGTAGAACAGGTCTTGCGTGCCCGCCCATACTTTCAGGGCGATGCCTTCTTGGTCTGCGTCGGCCAGCCACTGCGCCGTGGCGCTGCGCGGTTCGATGGGGGCGTGCGCGGCCAGGGGCACATTCATGCGCAGGTCCAGCGTCCAGGCGGTGTCTGCGGGCAGGTCATCCTTGCGCAGGCGGTGCTGCAGCGGGCCCCGGCGCAACTGGGTGTCGATGTCGATGCGCGCGTCGATGGCGGCCTGCTCGAACGCGCTGCCATCTTCCACCTGCCATTGCACGGCCAGCGCGGCCTCGATGCGGTCGAGCGCCGAGGGGGTGCGCGCCACGATGCCCAGGCCCAGGCTGCCCATCTGCGCGAGGCGCGGGTGCTGCACCATTGCCACGCAGGCTGGGTCGGCGCGGGCGGCTGTTTCGTCCCACGCCTTGGGGCGCGAGTTGATTTCGGCCGATACGGGTGCGCGCAGCACACGGCCATAGAGCAGGCCGGGCAGGCGCGTGTCGCCCGCAAACAGCGGCTGGCCGGTGACAAGGGCGTGCAGCTGGCCCGGTGCCACCGCAGCTTCTTTGGCTGCCCCCGCGCGCGGCTGCAGGCTGCGCAGCGCACCGGGCGCAATGTCGCGCGCGGCCAGCGTGCCCGTGGTCTGGCCTTGCGCCAGGGCCTCGCGCAGGGTGGCGCAGGCGCGGGCCAGGGGCAGGGCAAAGTCCTGCACGCTGGCGCTGCCCACGGTGGCGCGCACGCGGGCGATGTGGCGGGTGCTGGGGAGTTGCAGTTGCACCTGTGCGGGCGGGACGCCCAGCTCGGCAGCGGCCAGACACAGCATGGCGGTGCTGATCTGCTGGCCCATCTCGGCGCTGGGCAGCCACAGGGTGTAGCGGCCGTTTTCGTGCCGTATCCAGCCCAGCGCGTCATCGGCGGTGGAAGTGGGGCGCTTGGGGATCACCGGCACCAGGCTGCAGCCCGCCAGCGTGACGGTGAGTACCCCGGCGCCTGCCGCTGCCAAAAAATGGCGGCGCTTCATGGCTTCGCACCCTCAGCAGCCTGGTGGATGGCCGCGCGCACCCGGTGCTGGGTGCCGCAGCGGCACAGGTGGGCTGACATGGCCGCGTCGATCTGCGCATCGTTGGGGCGGGGCGTAGCTCGCAGCAGGGCCACGGCGCCCATGATCTGGCCGCTCTGGCAGTAGCCGCACTGGGGCACACGCAGGTCGCGCCACACCTGCTGCACGGGGTGCAGCGTGCCGTCGGGCTCCGCCAGCCCTTCGATGGTGGTGATGGCGCGCCCCTGCAGCCCGCGGGCTGTCTGCAGACAGGCGCGCTCCGCCACGCCGTCGATCAGCACGGTGCAGGCGCCGCACTGGCCCATGCCGCAGCCAAAGCGCGTGCCCGTGAGGCCCAGGGGCTCGCGCAGCAGCCAGAGCAGGGGCTCGTCCTCCCAGCCGGGGGGCACGGGCTGGGGGTGTTGGTTCAGGGTGATGTGCATGTGGGCCTCCGTGGGTGTGACGGGGGCCAGTGTGCAAAGGCTGGGGCGGGCGAGTCTTGAAGATTTGCGCCAAACGCTGCCGGGCTGTTTCAGAGGGCTGCGTGGTGGGTGGCGCCGAGAATAGTGGTCAAAATGGCCGTTTGCGCCCGTCCATAAAGCGCTAGCAGCTATTGTTTTGGAAGCAATGCTTTCCACTGCGGTATTGTCTGCGCCCACCACAGCCGCAGGCGCATGGCCCATTCGGGTGTGTAGCCCGAGGTGGCAAACCGCACTTGGCCGTGCGGGTCGATCACCACCAGCGCAGGCACGGCGCGCACGCCCCAGCTGCGCGACAGGTTGCCCTGCGGATCCACGGCGGTTGGCCACGCCATGCCGCGTTGGCGCTGCACTTGCGCCACCTTCTCCGCGTTGCCGGACTGCATGGCCACGCCCAGCACGGGCCAGTCGGTGGACAGGCTGGCGATACTGGGCTCTTCCAGCTTGCAGATGGAACACCACTCGGCCCAGAAGTGCACCGCCACGGCCTGGCCGGGGTGCTGGGCGCGCCATGCGGCCAGGGTGGTAGGGACTGGGGTGGCGGCCGAGCCAGCAGCACCAGCAGCGCCAGCAGCGCCAGCAGCGCCAGCGCTGGGGGCCATCACCAGCGCCGCATCGGGCGCAGGGCCCTGGGGCAGGTCGCGCGTGCGCCAGGTGTCTACCGCCACGATGGCGACCCAGGCGAGCGTGAGGGTCGCCAGGTGCTGCCTCCAGCTTTTGCGCAAGGACTGCGCGGCACGGGTGGCAAGGGCCTTCAGCATGGCAGGGCTGTGGTGTTGCGAATCAGCGCAGCACTTCCAGCAACCGGTCCAGCCCACCCTGGTTGATGGCCACCTTGGCCTGCGCACGAACGGTGGGCTTGGCGTGGTAGGCCACCGACAGGCCGGCGGCGCCCATCATGGGCAGGTCATTGGCACCGTCGCCCACGGCAATCGCCTGCTGTGGCGAGATGCCCATGAGCGAAGCCACTTCCAGCAGCGTGCGGCGCTTTTCGGCGCCGTCGCAGATGTCGCCCCAGGCCTGGTCCACCATGCGGCCGGTCAGGTGGCCGTTGTCGATCTCCAGCATGTTCGAGCGCGCCAGGTCGATGCCCAGCCCGGCCTTCACGCGGTCGGCAAAGAAGGTGAAGCCGCCCGAGACCAGCAGCGTGGTCAGTCCCGCAGCCTTGGCAGCGGTGATGAGCTCCTTCGCACCGGGGTTGAAGCGCAGGCGCTCGCTGAACACCTGCTCCATGTGCGCCACCGACACGCCCTTGAGCAGCGCCACGCGCTGGCGCAGGCTTTCCTTGTAGTCAGTGATCAGGCCCTGCATGGCGGCCTCGGTGATGGCGGCCACCTCGGCCTTGCGGCCTGCAGCGTCGGCGATCTCATCCACGCACTCGATGTTGATCAGGGTGGAATCCATGTCGAAAGCGATGAGCTTGTAGCTCGACAGGGACAGGGGCGGCTCGATGCCCTGGACAACAAGGCCGGGGGCGAATTCGGTGGCGTGGGTCATGGCGCAGGAAAAAATGCGGTTTTTAAGTCAGGCCCGCAATGGTAAAGCCCACGCCATCGCCCCCGCCGTGTAGCCGCTGTGCGCGATGTGCACGCCCTGCAGCGTGTCGGGGTGCGGGTAGCAACACCAAACACCACAGGCCCATCTTCTGCGGACTTTTTGCGGCCGCCAGGCCTCGGTGGGGTAGCCTTGGGCCATGCGCCACCCGGTCGGCTCGACCGACCCACACGGATGACCGATGAAAACCATTGACGAGATGCTGCACCTGGAGTTGTTGACCGCCGAGCAGCACGGCGATATCAGCGCCTGGATTGCCCGCTCCGCATCGCCGGATGAAATCCTGCAGATGCCTGCACCGCTGTGGCAGGCCGTGGAGCGCGCCAGCCAGGT
>LNEG01000055.1 GCA_001464865.1 Burkholderiales bacterium Ga0074133 | reverse complement strand
CGCCATGCCGCAGGTGTTCACCCTGCCGCCCGTGGCCGCGTACCGCCACCGGCTGGTATTTGACCTGTACCCGGCCGACCCGGTGGACCCGCTGGAAGCACTGATTGCCGAGCGCTTGCGCGACGCGGGAAGCCCCGCGCCGCCAGCGGGCCGCACCGCGCTGCCAGCGCCCACGGTGGCCGCCAACGCAAAATCACCGGCAGGGCCAGCGGC
This sequence comes from Burkholderiales bacterium Ga0074133, assembly GCA_001464865.1. GTDB lineage: Bacteria > Pseudomonadota > Gammaproteobacteria > Burkholderiales > Burkholderiaceae_C > Acidovorax. The sequence continues at coordinate 27,912 of LNEG01000055.1, read as the reverse complement.
CCCCGTCACGGCCGACCCGCTGGGCGACCTCATTGCGCAACGCGCCCAGCGCCCTGGTGCCGGCGAAGCCAGCGCACCCCCGGTAGCCGCAGCCCCGCCCGCGGCCGACGCGCCAGGCACCCGCGCAGGTGCGAATCAGCCCACCGCCACCCGCACCGACCGCATCATCATCGTGGCACTCGACCCCGGCCACGGCGGCGAAGACCCCGGCGCCATCGGCCCCGCCGGCACGCGCGAGAAAGACGTGGTGCTGCGCGTGGCCTACCTGCTGCGCGACCGCATCAACGCGACCACCATTGGCGGCAACCCCATGCGTGCCTACCTCACGCGCGATGGCGACTTCTTTGTGCCGCTGGGTGTCCGGGTACAAAAGGCGCAGCGCGTGCAGGCCGACCTGTTCATCAGCATCCATGCCGATGCCTTCACCGTGCCCACGGCGCGCGGTGCCAGCGTGTTTGCACTGAGCCAGGGTGGCGCATCGAGCACCGCGGCGCGCTGGCTGGCCAACAAGGAAAACCAGGCCGACCTGGTCGGCGGCATCAACGTGAAATCGCGCGACCAGCATGTGCAGCGCGCCCTGCTGGACATGAGCACCACCGCGCAGATCAACGACAGCCTGAAGCTGGGTTCGGCCCTGCTGGGCGAGATCGGCACCGTCGGCCGCCTGCACAAGCCGCGCGTCGAGCAGGCAGGGTTTGCCGTACTCAAGGCGCCCGACATTCCCAGCGTGCTGGTCGAGACAGCCTTCATCAGCAACCCCGAAGAAGAGCAGCGCCTGCGCAGCAGCGCCTATCAGGAGCGGCTGGCCGATGCGCTGATGCGCGGCATCACGCGCTACTTTGCACGGAACCCGCCGCTGGCGCGCAGCCGGTCGGTGTGACCCGCGCCGCGCCTTCGCAGCGGTTCAAGAGGCCAGGCGAAAAACGCTCATCAGCTCAGTCAGCCTGGCCGCCTGATGACGCAGGCTTTCGGCCGCGGCGGCACTCTGCTCTACCAGCGCGGCGTTCTGCTGGGTGACCTGGTCGAGCTGCGTGACCGCTTCTCCCACCTGGGTAATGCCAGTCGTCTGCTCCCCCGTCGCGCTGGAGATCTCGCCGATCAGGTCACTCACCCGCTTGACCTGCGTCACGATGTCGTCCATGTTCCGGCCGGCCACGTTGACCAGTTCGGCGCCGCTTTCCACCTTTGCCACGCTCGCACCGATCAGCGCCTTGATCTCCTTGGCTGCGTCCGCGCTCCGCCCGGCCAGGCTGCGCACCTCGCTGGCCACCACGGCAAAGCCACGACCCTGCTCACCTGCGCGGGCCGCTTCCACAGCGGCGTTCAGCGCCAGGATGTTGGTCTGGAAGGCAATGCCGTCGATCACACTGATGATGTCCGTGATCTTCCGGGATGCCGCTGAAATTTCCTGCATCGTGTCCACCACCTGCCCCACCACCGTACCGCCCTTGACGGCAGCGTCGGAGGCCGTGCCGGCCAGCGCGGCCGCACGCTGCGCCGTGGCAGAGTTGTTCTTCACGGTGCTGGTGAGCTCCTCCATGGAAGCAGCGGTTTCCTCGAGGTTGCTGGCCTGTGCCTCGGTGCGCTGACTCAGGTCGGCATTGCCCATCGCGATCTCGCTGGAGCCCGTGGAGATGGAGTCGCTGCTCTGGCGGACTTCGCTCACGATGCGCACCAGCGCGCTCTGCATCGCATCCATGGCCTGCATCATCTGCGCCACCTCCCCACGTCCCTGCACCGGCACGGGCTGCGACAGGTCGCCGGCCCCGATGCACTGCGCCACTGCGCTGACCTCGCCCAGCGACCGGCGGATGCGCCCCGCCACCACCCACGACAGAGCCACCAGCAACACCAGGGCGGCCACCCCCGCGCCAAGCACCGCGGTGCGGTAGGAGCGGATGAGCTCTGCTGTCTCCGCAGCCTGCTCTGCAGACCGGCGCACCTGATACTCCACCATGCGGTCGGCCACCGCGTTGTACTTGTCGAGCACGGGCGCAAAGGTGCCCACCGCGTAGGCGCGGGCCTGCGCAATGTCTCCGGCTTTTTTAAGCTCCAGCGATTTGTCGCGGGTTTCGAGATAAGCCTTGCGCACGGTGGCCAGCTCCTCCTGGATGCGCAGGCCCTCCGGGCTTTGCTCCAGTTCGGTATAGCGCTTTTGCACCTTGCTGGTGTCGGCCGTGGTGGCTGACATCACGTCCTTGAAGTAGCTCTGCAGCGCATCGCTTTCCGTCTGCACGATGGAGAACACGCGCGTGGAGTTCACGGCAATGTTGCCGCGCCAGCGCAGGGCCAGCTGCAGCCGCTCGACCTGCTCGGTCGCCAGCCGGTCCACCGTGGCGCCCAGGTGCTGCACCCGCACCAGGCTCAGCGCTAAAACCACGACCAGCGCCATCACGGCGACGACACTGATCAGCCCGATCTGCTGGGCTACTGTGAGCTGTGTGCCAATGCCTGGCCTGTGCAGATGGATCGCTGGGGATTGCATGGCGCCTCCGGATTGTGTGTTTTTGCAACGGCCGTCATGTTCCCACCCGGGTGCCGGGCTCCGGGGGATCGAAAACCCTCATGCCAGGCAGGGCCCTGCCTTCTCGCCGGTGCAATCTGCAGAACTCCACGTCGCCATGCTGGCCGTTCTGGTGCTGTCGTCCTACGCCAGAGTGCCCGCACTCCTTACGCGACGCAGGCTGGCAGGCGGCGATAGTGAAATCGCAGGCTCCCGGCGAAAAGTGTTCGAGGAGCGCAACCACCACGCAGGACGAATGCGTTTTCGTTCAACAAAGGAGTTCCACCATGCAGATCAGACACTTATTCTTGGCCGCCACCTGCACCGCAGCCCTCGCGCTGGGCGGCTGCGCATCCAACCCGAGCAATACCCAGGTAGGCACCGGCGTGGGCGCTGTGGTCGGCGGTGTGGCCGGTAACGCCATCTTCGGCGGGGCGGTCGGCACCATTGGTGGCGCCGCAGCGGGAGCGCTGGTCGGTCACGAAATTGGCGAGGATCGCGACCAGCGTCGTCGTTGATCAAGCTCGCGCGGCACGGGGCCAAGGGCCCAGGGCCCGCCGCCTGCCTTGGACAGAGCCCCGGCTGCCGGGCGTTCCGTTTGAAGCCAAAGAAGCTCCCAGCGCTTGTTTCATAAGCACTGGGAGCTTCTTTTCTGATAGCAAACCCGACAGAGCCGGTTGGGCGAGGTTCCCCCGGGATCGTGGATCAGGACGATGCCGTCTTGGCCTGCCGCCCCGCGCGCCAGGCGCCAAAGATGGCAATCAGGCCAGGCACGATGATCATGGCCCAGATGATCTTGTCCAGATGCTCCTGCACCCATGCGAAGTTGCCAAAGAAGTACCCGGCGCTGCAGATGCCCAGGACCCACAGCAACGCCCCACCCACGTTGTAGGCCGTGAACTTGGTGCGGTTCATTTCAGCCACGCCCGCCACAAACGGCGCAAACGTGCGAACGAAGGGCATGAAACGCGCAATCACGATGGTGATGCCGCCGTAACGTTCGTAAAAGTCATGCGCCTGGTTGAACGCACGGCGGTTGAACCAGCGCGAGTCCTCCCACTGGAACACCTTGGGCCCGAAGTACCGTCCGATGGTGTAGTTGGTCTGGTCGCCCAGGATGGCCGCCACGATCAGCACCGTGCAAGCGATCGGAAAACTCATCATCCCGGCGCCACACAGCGCCCCCACGATGAACAGCAGCGAATCGCCCGGCAGGAAAGGCATGACCACCACACCGGTTTCCACAAACACGATCAGGAACAGCAGCGCATACACCCAGGCGCCGTACGCGTTGACGAAGTTTTCCAGATACCGGTCCACATGCAGGATGAAGTCGATCAGGAAGGTGACAATTTCCATTGCGGGCGGGCCAGAGGCAGGGTGGATGAAGAGCGGGCATTATCCCCACCGGGCCGCACCGCCCCGCCAAAACCCCTTCGGCGTGGGCACCTAGAATTGGCCGGGTGAACGACCCCACCCTTCCCACCGCGGCTGCCGGGCAACTGCCCGCCGCCGCCCCTGTCCGTCGCCCCATCCGTGACCTGCCCGACGAACTGATCAGCCAGATTGCGGCGGGCGAAGTGGTGGAGCGCCCCGCCTCGGTGGTGCGCGAACTGGTGGACAACGCACTGGATGCCGGAGCGACCCAGATTACGGTGCGGCTGCTGGCGGGCGGCGTGCGGCTGATCACCGTGGAAGACGATGGCGGCGGCATCCCGCACGACGAACTGCCCGTGGCGCTGCGCCGCCACGCCACCAGCAAGATCACCAGCCTGACCGACCTGGAAACCGTGGCCACCATGGGCTTTCGTGGGGAGGCTCTGGCTGCCATTGCCTCGGTGTCGGAAATGGCCCTGCTCTCGCGCCCTGCTGCCCAGGGCAGCGCCTTTTTGCTGGACGCTCGCAGCGGCGAACTGCGCCCCGCCGCGCGCAGCACGGGCACCACGGTGGAGGTGAAAGAACTGTTCTTTTCCACCCCCGCGCGCCGCAAGTTCCTGAAGACCGACGCCACCGAGCTGGCCCACTGCGTGGAATCGGTACGGCGCCATGCGCTGGCGCGGCCCGACGTGGGCTTTGCCATCTGGCACGAAGGCAAGCTGGTCGAGCAGTGGCGCGCCACCTTCGTGCCTGGCGAGGGCGATGCACAGGACGCGCTGGCCCGCCGCCTGTCGGACGTGCTGGGTGAAGACTTCGTCACTCAATCGGTGGCCGTGCAGCATCGCGTGGGCCCTGTCACCGTGACCGGCCGCGCTGGCCTGCCCGACGCCGCCCGCTCGCGGCCCGACCACCAGTACTGCTATGTCAACGGCCGCTTCGTGCGCGACAAGGTGCTGACGCACGCCGCCCGCAGCGCGTACGAAGACGTGCTGCACGGCCATAAGCAGCCCATCTATGCGCTGTATGTCGAGATCGACCCGGCCCGCGTAGACGTGAACGTGCACCCCACCAAGATCGAGGTGCGCTTTCGCGACAGCCGCGAGGTCCACCAGGCCGTGCGCCATGCGGTGGAAAACGCGCTGGCTGCACCCCGCGCCGCAGCGCTGGCAGCGGCCGCCACCGCGGCGGGCACAGGCGCGGAAACCGACCCGGCAGCCGGTGGCGACCATTCCAGGCGAAACATGCCGGCAGCGCAGCCTTGGCAATCACAGGCGGCCATCCGATTTGATGAACGCGGACACCATGTGGCAGACCTGCAGGCCCTGTGGGGCCCGCGGAAAGACACCGCCGACGCACTGCCTGCAGGGCCGACACTCCCGTTGCCCAGCGGGGGCGACCCAGCGCCCGCCACCGGCGCCTCCCCTTCCGCAGCGCTGCCCTCTTCGGCAGCACGCGCATCCCCGTTTCCAGGCGCTGCAATCTGGTCAGCCCCCCCCGCCAGCGCAGGCCATGAAGCAGCCTGGCCCCAAGGTCAGGACCAGGGTGCCTGGCCGCTGGGCAAGGCAGTGGCACAGCTGCATGGCGTGTACATCCTGGCCGAGAGCGCACAAGGCATGGTCATCGTCGACATGCACGCTGCACACGAACGCATCGTGTACGAGCGCCTGAAAGCCCAGGTCGACACGGGCGCCCGCATCGCCAGCCAGCCGCTATTGATTCCGGCCACGTTCGCCGCCACGGCGCAGGAAGTCGCCACGGCCGAAGAGTCGGTCGACGTGCTGGCGATGCTGGGCCTGGAGGTCGTGCCCTTCTCGCCCAAAACCTTGGCCGTGCGCGCCGTGCCGACCACGCTGGCACAAGGCGACCCGGTGGATCTGGCCCGCAGCGTGCTGGCCGAGCTGGCCGCGCACGACGCCACCACCGTGGTGCAGCGCGCCCGCAACGAGATTCTGGGCACGATGGCCTGCCACGGCGCGGTGAGAGCCAACCGCAAGCTGACGCTGGACGAGATGAATGCCCTGCTGCGCCAGATGGAGACCACCGACCGCAGTGACCAGTGCAACCACGGGCGGCCGACGTGGCGGCAGTTGAGCCTCAAGGAGCTGGACGCACTGTTTCTACGCGGGCGGTAACCCGGGTACTGCGGTGCCTGGGCAAGGCATGGTTTGCGCCTGTCAGCCCCATGCCCATGCCAGGGCTGCGGCAATGCACAGCAACACCAGACGAAAGCCAATTTCCCGGCGCAGGCTGTAGCCGACAAAAAATGGCTGCAAATCCGGTGGAACAGGCATGGGCTTGATCGGTGACACGTTAGCGCCGCCAGTGTTGCCCACAGGCACCCACCCTGAAAGGTACGCCAAGGGTACCGCCATGATGCGGGTGAGCTGCCCGGCGGCTTCGCGGAAGTCTGCGCTCTGAACGGCGAAGCGCAGCATCCACAGATGCGTCACGAGGTGGGCCCAGAAATAGCGTTGCCCCACCACGTGGGCCCGCTCCAGGTGGTGCCAGAAATCGTCGTATTGCCTTTGTCGGTAAGCCTCGCGGGCCAGGATCATTTCGGTTCGGAACGCAGATTGGGCGGTTGCGCGCATGGTCAGGACTCTTGAAAAATCGGGACCTCATTTTTTTCAGGCGCGCGCCCTGCGTATTGAACGATTCGATGGAGTTTTTGGAGCGATTCGCAACGCGGAGTGGGCAGAACCGGGTGTGATTCCGAACGTCTTGCGCATGGCACGGCTGAAGTGCGCCTGGTCCGCAAAGCCTCCCTGAAACGCAGCATCCGCGAGGGAGGCACCATCGAGCAGCGCCTGGCCAGCGAGCGCCAGCTTCTTCCAGAGAACCCATTGCGAGAGCGATGTGTCCAGTTGTTGGCGTGCAAGCACGCGAAGCTGCGAGGTGGAGAGCCCGCAGTGAAGGGCAGCTTGCGCAATGGCAGCAGCCTGGGAGTTCTTCACCAGTTCGTCCAGGGCTTTGGAAAGACGCCTGTCCAGAGCGCCGTTCCCGGGGACCAGCGTGGGCACCAGACTGTCAATGCACTCCTGGGGAGTCGCGGCAAGGCGAATCAGCTGGGCAAGATGGGCGGGCAACGTTGCTACATCGCTGCGGCGTGTCAGCGGAGACAACGCCCGCGCCACCGGATGCTGGGGTTCTAGAAAAACCAGTGTGAGGTGGTGCTGGTGTGACAGCGTATGCAGGCGAGATGCCCCGGTCACCAGCCCGGCACCCCGGTGGCACGTGCCATTGGCGTCCGTGATTTCAACCTCACCCTCACTCGCGACACTGACCTGGACTGCCGCGTGGGCATGCAGCACGTTGTCGCCAGCGTGCCCCCGAAACACGGCAATCGAAGAGCCGAATGCAAACGCGCCTGACCAATTCATGCTTTCCATGCTTTTCATGCTGCTGCGACGCCGATGAAACGGAACGACCCTGCATTCTCAGGGGCGCCCGGGGTTTCATGCTGGATCACCGCACATGCCAGGGAACCGCTGCATCACCCTCGTGGGATGCGAGGGTATGGATCGGGATGGGCTCCAAGGCGTCTTGCGGCAGCCAGTCACCGCGGTATCGGCAAGACAAGCAACGCAGTGGCCCGCCCGAGGTCGCGCCAACGCAGCCCGCAGTGAGTCATGCAGCGGTTCCCGGGCCGTCATGAACCCCATCGAATCAGCCAAAAAAAGCGCCTTGCGGCGCTTCGTTGATTGGGATGAGAAGGGTGAAAAGGGTGAGAAGGTGGCGCTTGCTCATCCCGAGCAGCTGTCCGGCCGGCAGGCACCCACAACACGATCAGTGATCCCGCGCAGCCTTCGCAACATCCGGAAAGTCGCTGAACACCCCGTCCACGCCCAGTTCAAAGAACAGCTTGTATTCGGCCTTCGGGTCGCCCTTGAAGTCCGACGCCAGGCGGCGTGCCTCGCTGCGGAAGGTGTAGGGGTGCACCATCAGGCCCACGGCATGCGCGTTCTTGACCACATCGGTGGCGGGCATCATCACGCGGTCGCGGTCGTCGATCCTGCCGTCACCGTTGAGGTCGTCGGCCTTGCCGTCGCGGTTGGCATCCACCTGCTTCGAAGGGATCAGGTACGGCTTCCAGGGACCGATGCCGTCGGCATACGTCTTGACTTCCTTGAGGCCATCGGGCGTGAGCAGGCTGGCAAACGTGCGGCGGTCGCCGGCCACGGCAAAGTCATACGGCTTGTCGTACGGTGCCACCAGCGACATGGTGCCGTCGGGGTTCACGTCGTCGGCATCCACCAGCTGCACCAGGCGCACCTGGGTCTTGGTGCGCAGGTACTTGAGGTTGGAGACTTCAAACGACTGCACGATCACCGGCGAGGCCTTGGTGGTGTAGCCGTACTTGGCCAGGATGGCCAGCAGCCTGTCTTCCAGCTGCAGGCCCAGGTTGACGTGGTACGTGGGGTGCTTGGTTTCGGGGTACACGCCCACCGTGCGGCCCGCCTTGGTGCCTTCGGCCTTGGCCAGGTCGAGCACTTCTTCGAGCGTGGGGATCTGGTACCTGCCGTTGAACGACTGGTCGCGCTCGGCCATGGGCTGCACGGCGCGCAGGGTCTTGATCTCGGCCAGGGTGAAGTCAGAGGCAAACCAGCCTTCCTCTTCCACGCCGTCGACCACTTTCTTCGTCTTGCGCGACGCAAATTCCGCGCGGCTGGCGACGTCGGTGGTGCTGGTGATGTTGGGCTCATGGCGTGCCACCAGCACGCCGTCCTTGGTGGCCACGAGGTCGGGTTCGATGAAGTCAGCCCCCAGCTCTACCGCGCGGCGGTAGCTCTCCAGCGTGTGCTCGGGCAGGTAACCGCTGGCGCCACGGTGACCAATGACCAGGGGCTTGCTGCCGTCCAGGGTGGGGTAGCGACTGTCGCTACTGCCGCCACAGGCCGCCAGCAACGCCGTGGCCGCCAAAACGCTCCATCGCATGCCGGATTTGTAGTTATTCATGGGTTCTCCTCGCTCGTTGGGGTTGTAAGCGTTCGACTCTAGCCCTGCGCCATGACGGAGTGGTGACATCGTGTGACAGCACCAATACAGGGCAAAAGCGCTGTATTGCGCACTACAAAAGGGCAAAAATGCTGACGAAAATGCAGATTGCCCGACATTCGTGCATCAAGCAATGCATTTTTGACATAATTTGGTGCGCAGCGCGCTGTTGCCTGCCCATTTTTTTATTGCAGAAAGCCTTTGTCATGAAACACGAGTCCGTAGGCAGCTTCCTCTCGCAGGTAGCGCTTCGCAACCCTGGCCAGCCTGAGTTTCTCCAGGCGGTCACGGAAGTCATGGAGAGCCTGTGGCCGTTCATCGAGCAACACCCACGCTACGCCGAGCACGGCCTGCTCGAGCGCCTGGTGGAGCCCGAGCGCATCGTGATGTTTCGCGTCTCGTGGGTGGACGACCATGGCACGGTACAGGTCAACCGCGGCTATCGCATCCAGCACAGCATGGCCATTGGCCCGTACAAGGGCGGGCTGCGTTTTCACCCGTCGGTCAACCTGTCGGTGCTGAAGTTCCTGGCGTTCGAGCAGACCTTCAAGAATGCACTGACCACCCTGCCCATGGGCGGCGGCAAGGGCGGCTCCGACTTTGACCCCAAGGGCAAGAGCCCGGGCGAAGTGATGCGCTTTTGCCAGGCTTTCGTGTCCGAACTGTTCCGCCATGTGGGCGCAGACACGGACGTGCCTGCGGGCGACATCGGCGTGGGTGGCCGCGAGGTGGGCTACATGGCCGGCATGATGAAGAAGCTGAGCAACCGCGCCGACTGCGTGTTCACCGGCAAGGGCCTGTCGTTTGGCGGCTCGCTCATCCGCCCCGAAGCCACAGGCTACGGCACGGTGTACTTTGCCGACGAGATGCTCAAGACACGCGGCCGCTCGTTCGATGGCCTGCGCGTGTCGGTGTCCGGCTCGGGCAACGTGGCGCAGTACGCGGTCGAAAAGGCCATGCAGCTGGGCGCCAGGGTCATCACCGTGTCGGACTCCAGCGGCACCATCGTGGACGAAGACGGCTTCACACCCGAGAAGCTGGCCATCCTGATGGACGTGAAGAACCACCACTACGGCCGTGTGAGCGACTACGCCGCCCGCACCGGCGTCAGGTTCGAGCCCGGCGTGCGCCCCTGGCATGTGAAGGTGGATGTGGCCCTGCCCTGCGCCACACAGAACGAGCTGGACGCGCACGACGCCGCCACCCTCATCCAGAACGGCGTGCTGTGCGTGGCCGAAGGCGCCAACATGCCTTCGACCATCGAAGCCGCCAAGGCCTTTGAGGCTGCGGGCGTGCTGTATGCCCCCGGCAAGGCCAGCAACGCCGGTGGAGTGGCAACGTCGGGGCTGGAGATGAGCCAGAACTCGGCTCGCCTGTCGTGGCCCCGCGAAGAAGTGGACGCCCGCCTGCTGCAGATCATGCAGGGCATCCACGCTGCCTGCCTGCGCTATGGAAAGCGTGCCGACGGCAGCGTAAGCTACATCGACGGCGCCAACATTGCCGGCTTTGTGAAGGTGGCCGACGCGATGCTGGCGCAGGGCGTGGTGTAACGAAGCAGTCTGCGGCAAAACGCCGCCCACGCGACCACCACATGGGGCTTCGGCCCCATTTTTGCGGGCGCTGGCCTCTGCGGGACTATCCTACGGGTAGATACACACAGCGTGGTTACCAACAGCGTGGTTCAGGAGTGCACGGTGGAAATCTTCAGCTTTCTCAATGTCATGGTCGAAAAGGGCGGGTCCGACCTTTTTTTCAGCGTGGGAGCCCCCGTCAACCTCAAGATCGAAGGCGTCACGCACCCGCTCAAGATGCCAGCGCTGCTGCCGGGGCAGGTCAAGCAGTTGGCCTATGCGGTCATGAATGAAAAGCAGATCAGCGAGTTCGAGGCGCGGCAGGAGATGAACCTGTCGATCTCGGCCGAGAACCTGGGGCGTTTTCGGGTGAACGTGTTTGTGCAGCGCGGCGAGACCGGCATGGTGGTGCGCTACATCAAGAACAAGATTCCGCCGCTGGCGGCACTGGGCCTGCCGCCCATTCTGGAAAAGCTGGTGCTGCGCAAGCGCGGGCTGGTGCTGGTGACCGGGGCCACCGGCTCGGGCAAATCGACCACGCTGGCATCGATGATCAACTACCGCAACGAGAACGTCACCGGCCACATCCTCACCATCGAAGATCCGCTGGAGTTCCTGCATGCGCACAAGCGCTCGGTGGTGGACCAGCGCGAAGTGGGCATCGACACGCACTCGTACGAAGACGCGCTGAAAAACGCGCTGCGCGAGGCGCCTGATGTGATCATGATCGGCGAAGTACGCGACCGCAACACCATGAAGCAGGCCATCGCGTTTGCCGAAACCGGGCACCTGTGCCTGACCACGCTGCACGCCAACAATGCCAACCAGGCCATGGAACGCGTCATCAACTTCTTTCCTGAAGACGCGCACCACCAGCTGCTGATGGACCTGAGCCTGAACCTGGCGGGCGTGGTGTCGCAGCGACTGATCCCGGGCCTGCATGAAAAGCTGGTGCCTGCGGTAGAGGTGATGCTCAACTCGCCCTACATCGCCGACCTGATCGGCAAGGGCGAGTTCGCAAGCATCAAGGAAACCATGGGTCACAGCACCGAGATCGGCATGTGCACTTTCGACCAGGCGCTGTACCAGCTGTATACCGAAGGCCGCATCTCGCTGGAAGAAGCCCTGCACAACGCCGACTCGCGCACCGACCTGGCGCTGCGCGTGCGCCTGGCTGCGGGCGCCAGCGCGCAGGACGCGGGCGACCTTTCCATCGACACATCCTCGCCCATGCAGTCGGCATCGCGCCTGTACTGACGGGTTGTAAAGACAGCGGTGGACGCCCCCTGGCTGCGAACTTTCGGCGACCCGGCGGATCAGTGACTGGATGAAACGCGCGCTGCTTCTTCTTTCCGTCGCGCTGGCCGTCCTTGTGTCTGCCGGTTGTGCCACCCTCGATGCCAAGCAACGCGAATGGATCTTCCAGCCCAGCGACCGCAGCTGGGGCGGCGCAGCGTCCACCGAAGGCATGCAGGATGTGTGGATCGCGTTCGACTCGGCCAGCAGCGGCAAGGCAGAAAAGCTGCATGGCCTGTGGCTGCCGCACGGGCAGGCCGATGCGCCCGTGATGCTGTACCTGCATGGTGCGCGCTGGAACGTGTCGGGCTCTTCGGGCCGCATCCGGCGCATGCAGGAGCTGGGGTTTTCGGTCCTGGCCATCGACTACCGCGGATTCGGGCAAAGCAGCGCAGGCCTGCCGTCAGAGACCATGGCGGCCGAGGACGCACGCGCGGCGTGGGACTGGCTGGCACAGCAGCAGCCCGGCAAGCCGCGATACATCTTCGGCCACTCGCTGGGCGGCGCCATCGCCATCGACCTGGCGCGTGAGGTGCAAGACGAGCAAGGCACCATCGTCGAAGGCACCTTCACCAGCATTGCCGACGTGGTCAGCACCTTCAAGTGGGGCTGGCTGCCGGTGTCGGGACTCATCACCCAGCGGTTCGAATCGGTCCGCAAGGTCTCGCAGATCGGCTCGCCACTGCTGGTGGTGCACGGCAGCGAAGACCGGCTGATCCTTCCATCGCTGGGGCGCAAGCTGTACGAGGCCGCGCAGGAGCCCAAGCGCTTCGTGCTGGTGGAAGGCGGCTCGCACCACAGTACCAATTCGGTGGGCCAGCCCCTGTACCGCGAGGCAGTGGCATCGCTGTTCAGGCTGGCGCCCGGGGCCACAGGCAGCGGTGCCACCACGGCCGCCCTGCCGCGATAACAGCCAGCGTTCAGCAAGCGCGGCCGCCTGCAACGCTGCTGCACCGCTGCGGCCAAGCGCCGGTGGATGCACCTTGCGCCCCTGGTCCCCGCAGCCTCTGCAGGCGGCTCCATCTGGTACCCTCAAGTGGATATGTCCGCCCCCTCCGCCACCGCACTGCCCGCGGCTGCTCCGGCTTCCATGCAGCCCGGTCTTGCCATCCTGGTACTGGCCTTGCTGCTCAGCATCCAGCCCGTCACCACCGACCTCTACCTTCCCGCGCTGCCGGCGCTGACCCGCAGCCTGGGTGCACCGCTGTCGGCGGCGCAGCTCACGCTCAGCGGCCTGCTGCTGGCCTTCGGTTGCTCGCAGATGGTGTGGGGCCCGCTGTCTGACCGCTTCGGACGGCGGCCCGTATTGCTGGCGGGGCTGGCCATCTATACCGCGGCATCGCTGGGGGCCGCGTTTGCGCCGTCCATGGCGCTGCTGATCGTGTGGCGCATTGCGCAAGGTGCCGCCATGGGCGCGGTGGTGATGTGCGCCCGCGCCATCGTGCGCGACCTCTACACCCCGGTCGAAGGTGCACGCGCCATGTCAAAGGCGCTGACCGGCCTGGGCATCGTGGCCTGCATCTGCGCGCCGCTGGGCGGGCTGCTGAGTGAGTGGCTGGGCTGGCGCGCCGCGCTGCTGGCCCTCACCGTGTATGCCATCGTCACACTCGCGCTGGTGGCCCTGCGCATGCCCGAGACGCTCATGCAGCGCAACCCCCAGGCGCTGCAGCCCCGTGCCCTGGTGGGCAACTGGGCCCTGGTGCTGCGCAGCCCGACGTTCTGGGCCTTTTCGCTGCAGACCACCGCCAGCTACGGCGGCCTGTTCACGTTTCTGGCGGCGTCGTCCTTCGTCTTCATCGACGTGCTGGGGGTCACCCGCACGAACTATGGCGGGATCATGGCGTCGGCCTGTGCGGCCTACTTTGCCGGCACCTTTCTGTGCCGCAGCCTGCTGGCACGCCACGGCCTGCAGCGCACGGTGGCGATTGCGGGCGGGCTCAGCATGGCGGGCGGCACTCTCATGGCCATGGTGGCCTTTGCGGGCTGGCACCAGCCCTGGGCGCTCATGGCGCCGTTCTATCTGTTCATGCTGGGCCACGGCATTCACCAGCCGTGCGGGCAAAGCGGCGCAGTGGGCCCGTTTCCCAGGTCGGCGGGCGTGGCGTCGGCACTCAACGGTTTCATGATGATGCTGGCGGCTTTCGGCATCGGCGGCTGGCTGGGCGTGGCGCTCAATGGCACGGTGTGGCCGCTGGTGGGCGGCATCTGGTTCTGGTCGGTGGCACTGGCCGCCATCTCGTGGACGCTGGTGCAGAAGTTTGGAGAGCCTCGTGAGCGCACTTGAAGCCCCGGCGCAATCGCCCACCGCGCTGCCCGCCATCGCCCTGGCCGGGCCTACGGCCTCCGGCAAGACAGCGGGCGCCCTGGCGCTGGCTGCGGTGCTGGGCCGCCAGGGCCAGCCCGTGGAAATCGTCAGCGTGGATTCGGCCCTGGTGTACCGCGGCATGGACATTGGCACCGCCAAGCCCACCGCTCACGAGCTGGCCGCCGTGCCCCACCACCTGATCGACATCCGCGACCCGCTGCAGGCCTACAGCGCTGCCGAGTTCGTGCAGGATGCGAACCGCCTGATGGAAGAGATCCGCGCCCGCGGGGCGCTGCCGCTGCTGGTGGGCGGCACCATGCTGTACTTCAAGGCACTGTTTGACGGCATAGACGACATGCCGGCCGCCAACCCCGACGTGCGGGCCCGCCTGGAAACGCAGGCCCGCGAACAGGGCTGGCCCGCCCTGCACGCCGAACTGGCCCGTGTGGACCCCGCCACTGCTGCCCGCCTGGCCCCGGCCGACAGCCAGCGCATACAGCGCGCGCTGGAGGTGTGGCATGTGTCGGGCAAACCGCTGTCGAGCTTCCACACTACCAAATCTATAGCAGACAAGGCAGATAAAACCTCGACCACGGCGCTTTTTTCCCTGGAACCAGACAATCGGGCCTGGCTGCACGAGCGCATCGCCCAGCGCTTTGACGCCATGCTGGACGCGGGCCTGGTGGACGAAGTGCGCACCCTGCGCGCGCGCGGCGACCTGCACCCCGACCTCCCCTCCATGCGCTGCGTGGGCTACCGGCAGGTGTGGGATGAACTGGACTTCCAGGCCGCACGCGCACCCGGCGCTCCGCCCAACCTCGCCCACCTGCGCGAACGCGGCATTGCCGCCACGCGCCAGCTGGCCAAGCGCCAGATCACCTGGCTGCGCAGCATGCCGCAGCGCCACGCCATCGCGTGCGACCAGCCCCACGCCGTGGCCGCGCTGGTGCAGTCCGTGCTGCAGCGGCTGGCGCAGATGAAGGAGGCCACCGCGTGACGGCATCGGCACCGGAACGCCGCGGCTTGCGGGTGGCGCAATTGGCCAAGCACTATGGCGATGCCACCGTGTTCGCCAACGTGGACTTTGAAGTGGCGCCTGGCGAATTTGTCGCCATCGTGGGCGACTCGGGCGTGGGCAAGTCCACGCTGCTCAACTGCCTGGCGGGTCTGGACAGCTGGGACCAGGGCCACATCACCCACGGCGGTGTGGACCTGGGCACGCTGGACGACACCGCCCGCGCCCTGTGGCGGCGCGGTCATGTGGGGTTTGTGTTCCAGGCGTTCCATGTGCTGCCGCACCTGGACGTGGCGCAGAACGTGGCCCTGCCCCTGATGCTGCTGGGCCAGAGCGACCCCGCGCGCGTGGACCAGATGCTGCACGCCGTGGGTCTGGCCGGGCTGGGCGCACGGCTGCCGCAGCAGCTCAGCGGCGGGCAGCTGCAGCGCGTGGCCATTGCGCGTGCGCTGGTGCACCGCCCTGCCCTGCTGCTGGCCGACGAACCCACGGGCAACCTCGACCCCACCACGGCGGCCCGCGTCATGGATGTGCTGGTGGCGCAGACGCGCGAGCATGGCGCATCGCTGGTGCTCGTCACCCACTCGGAAGCAGCGGCCGCTCGGGCCGACCGGGTGCTGCACCTGCAGGCGGACGGCATCCGGCGCTGAGGCACGGCGGTACGGCACACGCCGTGTGGTGGCGGTGCCAGGGGCTTACTCGATGTTCAACCGCTGCCCCGCGGCGCTCACCTTCTTGGGCAGTGACAGCATCAGCACCCCGTGGTCGTACCTGGCCCTGGCCTGGGCTGCATCGATTTCAGCGGGCAGCTGAAAGCTGCGCGCCACCGAGCCAAAGTAGCGTTCCGAACGCAGCACCTTTTCACCATCGCGCTTCTCGTCGTGCTGGCGCACCTCGGCACGCAGGCTCACCACGTTGCCTTCCAGCGATACGTGAATATCTTCCTTGGGCACGCCGGGAATCTCGGCATGCACCGTGTACCCGCCGTCAGTCTCCTTCACATCCACCTTGATCTGTGAGGGCGTCGGTGCGCCATCTCCGTGCAGCGGCCGCACATAGAAACCGGGCGCGATGTCCTTGAAGAAGTCGTCAAACAGACTGCCGCGTGTCACGAGTGAGTTCATGGTCTTGCTCCTGATGTCAAAAGTGGATGAACGAACAATGTGTGGGCGGCAGGCCACCGGTGCACACGCTCCCGGGCCCCGCCCTGACTCGAACATAGGCGCTGCCCCAAGCGGCTTCAAGGGCCACAGAAACGCGGGTTGATCTGCCGCAAAAACCCGCCCCTCCCACTGCGGCGCGACAATGCCCCGATGCTTGCATTGCTTCGCACTTTCTCCTGGCAGGACCTGCGCCACCACCCCTGGCGCAGCGCCGCGGCCGTGGCTGCCGTCATGCTGGGCGTGGCACTGGCGTTTGCCGTGCATGTCATCAACGCGTCGGCGCTGGACGAGTTTTCACAGGCCGTGCGCGCCGTCAACGGCCAGCCCGATCTGGAGCTGCGCGCCATGCAGGGCAGCCTGCCCGAAGCGCTGTACGAACGCGTGGCCACCCACCCCGGCGTGACCCGCGCCAGCCCGCTGCTGGAGCTTTCGGCGCTGGCGCAGGCGGGCTCCGCAGGCAATGCAGCAACGGCCCCGGCCCGCACGCCCCTGCGCGTGCTCGGTGCTGATGCGCTGCTGGTGCCCGCCATGGCCCCCGCGCTGGCTTCGCGCCCCTGGCCAGGGGCCGACCGCATGGTGCTGTTTGCACCCGCCACCGTGTTCCTCAACGCCGCTGCGCTGCAGGCTCTGGCCCTGTCTACCGAGCCTACAGGCGATACGCCGCCGCGCATCACGTTGCAGGCAGGTTTGCAGAGCCTGGTGGTGGACGTGGGTGGCACCGTGGCCGCTGGCGGCGCGCCGCTGGCGGTGATGGACATTGGTGCCGCGCAAGACCTGTTTGGCCGCTCCGGGCAGCTCAGCCGCATCGACGTGCAACTGCGCCCTGGCACCGACCGCGCCGCGTGGCAGCGCGACATGCAGGCCCAGGCGGGCTGGCCTGCCAACGCCAGCTTTGCCCAGCCCGGCGATGCAGCCCAGCGCATCAGCAACCTGTCTCGGGCCTACCGCGTCAACCTGACGGTGCTGGCGCTGGTGGCATTGTTCACCGGCGCTTTCCTGGTGTTCTCGGTCCTGGCGCTCAGCGTGGCGCAGCGCGCGCCGCAGTTTGCCTTGCTGGCCGTGCTGGGCACCACGCCGCGCCAGCGCCTGTCGCTGGTGCTGGCCGAGTCGGCAGCGCTGGGGCTGGTGGGCAGCACCGCGGGCATTGCGCTCGGTACGGCGCTGGCAGCCGTCGCCCTGCGGCTGCTGGGCGGCGACCTGGGCGGTGGCTACTTCTCGGGCGTACAACCCGCGCTGCAGTGGAGCGCACCGGCCGCGCTGACCTACGGCGCGCTGGGGGTGGCCGCCGCGCTGGCGGGTGGCTGGTGGCCCGCGCGGGCTGCGCAACAGCTGCCGCCCGCGCAGACCCTCAAGGGCCTGGGCGCTGCGGCCAGCGCCGCAGAAAAGCCCTGGCTGGGCGCCGGCCTGCTGGCCACCGGCGGCCTGCTCACGCTGGTGCCACCGGTGTTTGGCATACCGCTGGCGGCGTACATCGCCATCGCACTGCTGCTGGTGGGCGGCATTGCCCTGTTGCCCTGGGCCATGGCACGCGCCCTCCACGCCCTGCAGCCGCTGGCTGCGCGCCACGTACTGCCCTTGCTGGCGCTGGAGCGCGCGCGCCGCATGCGCGGCAGCGCGGCCATTGCCGTGGGCGGCGTGGTCGCCAGCCTGAGCTTGGCCGTGGCGCTGACGGTGATGGTGTCGAGCTTTCGCGGCTCGGTCACGCAGTGGCTGGATGCCGTGCTGCCGTCGCCCCTGTACGTGCGCTCTGCGCAGAGCGAGGCCGGCAGCGAAGCCGCGCTGCTGCCCGCAGGCTTTGCAGAAGCCGTGGCACGGTTGCCGGGGCTCGACCGTGTACAGCCGCTGCGCGCCAGCCCCCTGCAGCTGGAGCCCACGCGCCCGGCGCTGATGGTGCTGAGCCGCCCGCTGGGCACAGACCCCGGCCAGCATCTGCCGCTGGTGGGCGAACCGCTGGCCGTGCCCGCCGGGCGCACTGCGGTGTACATCAGCGAAGCGGTGGTGGACCTGTACGGATTGGCCCCTGGAATGGACTGGCCGGCACTTTCAAGGTCTTTCAGCCCTGAAGTCCAGGCATCTACATCCTCTGTAGCTATGTTTTTCATAGCAGGCGTATGGCGGGACTACGCCCGCCAGTCCGGAGCGGTTGTCATGGACCGCGCCGTCTGGCTGGCCCTGACCGGCGACGCCCGCACCAGCGACCTGGCGCTGTGGCCCCGCGAAGGGACGGACCTGGCAGCACTGCAGCAGTCCATCCGCACCCTGGCCGCACCACTGGCTGCGGCGCCCACGGGCCCGGGCGGGACAGCCGCAGCATCGGGCGCATCGGGCGCCATGCCCGACCACCCGACCCCTCCCCGTCCGGCCGGGCAAGGCGAATCAGCAGACGACGCACCCGTTGGCGCAGCGCTGGTGGAATTTGTTTCATCGTCCACCATCCGCGAACGCTCGCTTCACATCTTTGACCGCAGCTTTGCCGTCACCTACTGGCTGCAGGCCGTGGCCATCGGCATCGGCCTGTTTGGCGTGGCCGCCAGCTTCAGCGCCCAGGTGCTGGCCCGCCGCAAAGAATTCGGCCTGCTCGCCCACCTGGGCCTCACCCGCCGCCAGATCCTGGCCGTGGTGGCTGGCGAAGGCGCTGCCTGGACGGGCGTGGGCGCGGCCGCGGGGCTGGCGCTGGGCATTGTGGTTTCAGTGGTGCTCGTGCATGTGGTCAACCCGCAGAGCTTTCACTGGACCATGGACCTGAGCCTGCCGGGGCCACGTCTGTTTGCGCTGTGTCTGGCGGTGATCGTGTCGGGCACCGTGACGGCGTGGCTGGCAGGGCGGGCGGCGGCGGGACGGGATGCGGTGATGGCGGTGAAGGAAGACTGGTGACGTTGCAAAAATCAATACATATGTTTAAAATGATTTTCACAATTTCATATTTATCAATAGATCCCCATGCCGCACCCTGCCCGGACGTACGCGGGTACCGTACCGATCAGTGCGAGCGTTCGCTCCGCTGAGGGACGACGCCTGGGCGTCCTGGGGTCGGCCACCCAAGCAACATCCACCCCGGCGAAGCGCGCGACGGCATGGCAGCGTGCGTTGCCCACACTTGCAACGGCATGGTTGATTGCCGGGGGTGATGCCCAAGGGCAATTCGTCGTTTCGGGCCAGAGTTCGATGGAGCTGCCCTCAGGGTCTTCCGTCGATACCGCCTGCATACCGGTGGAAGTGCATGGGACCCTCACACTGGACTCCGCGGCATTCTCCACGGGCTCCAGCCTGAGCATCGCCGGAAGCGGCAGTCTCACCGGTCGTGCAGGCCGGCTTGAAGTGGGCGGCAATCTCACCTCAGCCGGGACGTTTGATGCACGCACCAGCACGGTGGCTCTGGTGGATGGCTGTGCGGGCAATACAACCGTGGTGTCCGGGACCATGGTGGTGGGCGATCTGACGCTTCAAAGCAGCACAGGGCGTACGTTCATGTTCCCCAATGACAGCCAAATCACGGTGCTCGGCACGCTCAGCCTGCTGGGTGTGGCCGGGGCCGAGATAAAGCTGGCCTCCTCCGGGCCCGGCACATCCACCATCAACCTGGGGCCGAACGCCACGGTCAGTCAAACCTTCGCCAGCGTGGGCACGGGCGTGCATCTCGGCGCGCCCGTACCCCACGCCGCACAAGCCATTCCCACCCTCGGTACCTGGAGCCTGCTCGTGACGGCCCTGCTCCTGAGCCTGGCGGCACTGCACAGGGGCATACCCACGGCCGTCGCGTCAGGACGCGGTCACGCGCCCCCACCGGAGACGACCCCATGACACCCGAAGGTAGCAACGCCGCCCGCTTCATCCGCCTGAGCCGACAACTCCAGACCGCCGGGGGAGCGCTTGGCGCACTGTGCGCCCTGCAAACCCTGCCGGTTCTGGCAGCCGACGTATCCACCACGGTGCCCGGGGGCGGCGGATTCGTGATCCGCAACGCCACGGGCTCTGCAGAGCGGTTTCGGGTACAGGACTCGGGAGCAGTGCTGGCGCCCGGGCTAAACACGGCACCGCCCACATCGACACCCACATGCTTTGATGCCCCCACCGGCCGCCTTGGTCCGTGCGCGGCTGGCGTAGCGACAGGCGCAACTGGTGCTACCGGTCCGGCTGGCGCAACGGGTGCCGCCGGCCCCGCAGGCGCTGCGGGAGCCACCGGAGCGCCCGGCCCCACGGGACCAGCTGGCGCCACAGGATCGCAAGGCACGCAAGGGGCACCGGGCCCCACAGGTCCTCAAGGCAGTACCGGCACTGCAGGCCCGACCGGTCCCGCAGGACCCGCGGGTCCTACAGGCGCGCAAGGCGTGCAAGGCGCCCAGGGCATCCAGGGCGCGACCGGCGCGAGCGGACCGGCGGGTGCACAAGGACCCTCCGGCGCACAAGGACCGGCTGGCGCTACCGGCGCCACGGGCGCGGCAGGCCTGAACAGCACCGTGCCGGGTCCGACCGGACCTGCTGGCGCCACTGGCGCACAGGGTCCGCAAGGCGCTGCCGGTTCGCAAGGGCCAGCCGGAGCCACAGGGGCCACAGGAGCCACAGGAGCCAGCAGTACCGTCGCGGGGCCTACGGGCCCGGCTGGACCCCCAGGCACCTCGGGCAGCACGGGTGCGACTGGTGCCACCGGTGCGACTGGTGCCACGGGGGCGACAGGGGCGACCGGCGCCACGGGCGCATCAGGCACAGCCACCCTCTTCGGAACATCCACCAGTCAGGCACAGGCAGGCCCTGCTGCAGTCGACTGCACCCTGGGCCAGGTATGGCTGGTTGCCGGTAGCCGTGCAGGCGGCACCCCGGCCGCAGGCCAAGTTCTGTCCATCGCGTCCAATACCGCCCTGTATTCGCTGCTGGGCACCATGTATGGAGGGAACGGGTCCACGACGTTCGCCCTGCCCGATCTGCGCACCGCTGCGCCCAACGGGCTGACCTACGTGATCTGCACCTTCGGGCTCTATCCCGCGCTCAGCTGAGGTACGCCGCTGTCGCCTGCGCCAGAACACCGTGTCCCGCCCTGCCCGTCCCCATCACCCCATCACAGTCCTCAACATGATCGTGAGGGACGAAGCGCCCGTGATCGCGCGATGTCTCGCGTCTGTACGGCCCTGGATTGATCATTGGGTGGTGGTTGACACCGGTTCCACCGATGGAACCCAAGAGATCGTGAGGCAATGCATGCAGGGCATTCCCGGCGAACTGCATGAACGCCCCTGGCTCGACTTTGCGCATAACCGCAACGAGGCACTCTCACTGGCACGTCCGAAAGGTGACTACCTCATGTTCATCGACGCAGACGAACAGCTGGAAGTCCCGCCCGGTTTTTCGTGGCCCGCACTATCGGCAGACGGCTACACCCTGACGTGCCGCTTGAATGGCTGGGAGTACCAGCGCAACACGCTCGCCGCCGCACACATCGACTGGAGCTGGGAGGGCGTGCTGCATGAATACCTGACCGCCCCGCAGCACGGACCATGGCAGAAACTGCAAGGTCCGGCGATTCGCGTGTCGCACGACGGCGCGCGCGCGCGCAACCCCCACACCTATCTGTCGGACATCGCACTGCTTCGGCAGGCTGTACAAGACGCTCCCGACAACGCGCGCAATGTCTTCTATCTCGCACAGAGCTTTCGCGACGCGGGTTTGCTTGAAGACAGCCTGCGCTGGTACCTGCACCGCGCAGGCATGGACGGCTGGGAAGAAGAGCGCTGGCACGCGATGTTCCAGGCAGCCCTGCTGCAGGAGAGACTCGGCGCATCTCCGGCTGAAGTGCGGGAGGCCTATCTCGCTGCATATGCCGCCAGGCCCGCACGCGCGGAGCCCCTGTGCGAACTGGCAAGGTTTCACCGCATGCGCGAGGAGTACGCGGTAGCCACGCTATTTGGGTTGCAGGCCGCCGGCATGGTGCCGCCGGAGGACACGCTGTTCGTTGACATGGAGGTGTACGCTTGGAGAGCTCTTGACGAACTTGCGGTGAGTGCTTTCTATACACCCCACCGAGAACTGGGCCGTGCCGCGCTGCAACAGCTTTTGCGAAAAGGCACTTACCCCGCCTCCGAATCCGCGAGGATCGAAAGCAACCGCACGCATTACGGGTTCTGACCGGCTTCGCGGCAGCGCCAACGCCCCTGCCACAATCCCGGCATGCATACCTCGCACACAGTGACACCCTGGCTCCACGAAGCCATCGCCCGCATCGAAGCCGACTACCAGCGCAGTGCCGATACGCACCTGATCCCGCTGCGGCTGCCCGCCTTTGCCTCGCACGGCATTGACCTCTACCTCAAGGACGAATCCACGCACCCCACCGGCAGCCTCAAGCACCGGCTGGCGCGGTCGCTGTTCTTGTACGCCCTGTGCAACGGCTGGGTGCATGAGGGCTCGACCATCGTCGAATCGTCCAGCGGCTCCACAGCGGTGAGCGAGGCTTACTTTGCCCGCCTGCTCGGGCTGCCGTTTGTGGCGGTGATGCCGCGCACCACCTCGCCCGAGAAGGTGGCACAGATCGAGTTCCATGGCGGGCGCTGCCACTTTGTGGACAGCGCGGGCGCGGTGTACGACGCGGCCCGCACCATTGCGCAGGAGACGGGCGGGCACTACATGGACCAGTTCACGTATGCCGAGCGGGCCACCGACTGGCGCGGCAACAACAACATTGCCGAGAGCATGTTCACGCAGATGGCGCGCGAGCGGCACCCGGTGCCGCGCTGGATCGTGGTGGGTGCTGGCACCGGCGGCACCAGTGCCACCATTGGGCGCTATGTGCGTTACCAGCGCCATGCCACCGGCGTGTGCGTGGCCGACCCGGCGGGATCGGTGTTCAGCGCGTACCACCGCACGGGCGATCCGGCACTGACGGCCCCCGGCTCGCGCATCGAAGGCATTGGTCGGCCGCGGGTCGAGCCCAGCTTTATCCGCACGCTGGTAGACCGCATGATCGACGTGCCCGATGTGGATTCGGTGGCGGCCATGCGCGCGCTGTCGCAGCTGCTGGGGCGGCGTGTGGGGCCCTCCACCGGCACCAATTTTGTGGCCATGCTCACCCTTGCCTGCGAAATGCGCGCGGCGGGCGAGCGTGGCTCCATCCTGTCGCTGCTGTGCGATGCGGGCGAGCGCTACTTGCCCACGTATTTCAACCCAGACTGGGTGGCCAACTGCTTTGGCGACTGCACCGCGGCCGAAACGCGGCTGCAGGCGCTGATGGGCTGATCCACCTGGTCGCCGGGACCGCGGCGTTCACGAAAATGCCTTTACACCACCCCATTCCCGTCACGCCAGGGGCAGCCAGCCTCACCGCAGGCGGTGCGGCCCCTTCGCGGCGCCAGGCGCTCGCGCTGGGCCTCGCGGGCGCTCTGGCAGCACCGTGGCCGGGCAGCGCCCATGCCCTGCCGCTGCGCACGCTGCAGTTTCCGCGCGACCACGGCAGCCACCCCGACCTGCGCACGGAGTGGTGGTACATCACGGGCCACGCGGTGGCCGGTGGGCGCGAGTGGGGTTTTCAGGTCACGTTCTTCCGCTCGCGTGTGGATGTGGCGCAGGGCCTGCGGTCTGCGTTTGCAGCCCGCCAGCTGCTGTTTGCCCATGCAGCGGTCACCGACCTCCAGGGCCAGCGGCTGCTGCACGACCAGCGCATCGCCCGCGCGGGCTTTGGCGTGGCGCAGGCCAGCGAGGCCGACACCGCAGTGCGCCTGCAGGACTGGAGCCTGGTTCGCAGCAACATCGACCCCGCCGCAGGCCCCGACACCACCGGGGCGCGCAGCCGCTACTCGGCACGCATACAGGGCGAGCAGTTTGGTCTGCAATTGCAGTTTGACAGCACGCAGCCCGTGCTGCTGCAGGGCCGCCAGGGCCTGTCGCGCAAGGGGCCCGATGCCGAGCAGGCCAGCTACTACTACAGCCAGCCGCAGCTGACCGTGAGCGGCACCATTGCACTGGGCAGCGAACGCGTAGCCATCAACCCCGCGCAAGCGCGCGCGTGGATGGACCATGAATGGAGCGAAGCCCTGCTGCACCCCGATGCGCAGGGCTGGGACTGGATCGGCATGAACCTGCTGGATGGCAGCGCGTTGACGGCGTTCAGGCTGCGGCGCGCAGATGGCACGGCGCTGTGGGCCGGTGGATCGTGGCGAGCGGGCAGCCAGGCGACGGCCAAAGCGTTTGATGCGAGCGAGGTGGTGTTCACGCCCCTGCGTTTCTGGACCAGCCCGCAAAGCGGCGCACGCTACCCGGTGCAGTGGCGGGTGCAGACGCCCGCCGGAACCTTCGAGGTGCGCAGCCTGCTCGACAGCCAGGAGCTCGACAGCAGTGCTTCCACCGGTGCCATTTACTGGGAAGGCCTGTCGGAGCTGCGCGAGGCAGACAGCGGCAAGGTGGTAGGCCGCGGCTACCTGGAGATGACGGGCTACGCCAAGGCGTTGCGGCTGTAGGCGCTTGCAGCGCACGCGGGTCCGACGAGTTCGGACCTGCCTGCCCCGAACTTCAGGGCTGCCCGGTGCGGCCCGGCCCAAGAAAGAGACCGGCTACAGCGCCCGTGCAGTGATGCGGGGCTCTGGCCGGTCCACCGGTCAGCCAGACTGTGGGTCAGTGAGCGTTGTTGCCGCCAGCGGAACGTCGGCGGGCCATCCAGGCGATGATCTCGCCCATGATGCCGCGGCGGAAGGCCAGCACGCAGATCACGAAGATCAGGCCCGTGACCATGGTGACCGATTCGCCCAGGGTCTTGAACCATTCCACGCTGGTCAGCGCAGCCAGCAGGTTGCCGAATTCGCCGATCTTGTTCTCCAGCAGCACCACCACGGCCGAGCCGATCAGCGGGCCCGACAGCGTGCCCAGGCCACCCACCAGTGTCATCAGGATGACCTGGCCCGATGCCGTCCAGTGCACGTCCGACAGCGTGGCAAAACCCAGCACCAGGGTCTTGAGCGAGCCTGCCAGGCCAGCCAGCGCCGCAGAGATCACAAACGCCAGCAGCTTGAAGCGGTGGGTGTCGTAGCCCAGCGAGATGGCGCGTGGCTCGTTCTCCTTGATGCCCTTGAGCACCTGCCCAAACGGCGAGTGGATGGTGCGCACGATGACCAGGAAGGCCACCACGACGATGACCAGCGCCACGTAGTACATGACGAGGTCGCTCTTGAGATCGAGCACGCCAAAGAGCTTGCCGCGCGGCACGCCCTGCAGGCCGTCTTCACCCCCCGTGAACGGCGCCTGCAGGCAGGCAAAGAACAGCATCTGGGCCAGCGCCAGCGTGATCATCGAGAAATAGATGCCCTGGCGGCGAATGGCCAGCCAGCCAAACAGCAGCCCCAGCAGCGCGCCGCCCGCAGTGCCCAGCAGCAGGCCCACCTCGGGTGTCAGGCCCCAGACCTTGATGGCATGGCCGGTGACGTACGCCGCACCACCCAGGAACGCCGCGTGCCCGAAAGACAGCAGGCCCGTGTAGCCCAGCAACAGGTTGAAGGCAGAAGCAAACAGTGCAAAGCACATGAGCTTCATGACAAAGATCGGATACGCCCCGAGGAACGGCGCAGCAATCAGCCCCAGCACAAGGAGGCCATAGCCGATGTTGGCGAAAGTCTTGGTGTTCATGCGTTCGGCCCCTGTTATTTCTCTTTGCCGAACAGGCCGGCGGGGCGGATGAGGAGAACGATCACCATGATGACGAACACCACGGTGGACGACGCTTCAGGGTAGAAAACCTTGGTGAATCCTTCGATCACGCCGAGGCCCAGGCCGGTGAGGATGGAGCCCATGATGGACCCCATGCCGCCGATCACCACCACCGCAAACACCACGATGATGAGGTTCTGGCCCATGAGCGGCGTGACCTGGTAGACCGGTGCGGCCAGCACACCGGCAAACGCAGCGAGGCCTGCTCCGAAAGCATAGGTCAGCGTGACCATGACCGGCACGTTGATGCCAAACGCCTCGACCAGGCGCGGGTTTTCGGTGCCAGCCCGCAGGTAGGCACCCAGCTTGGTCTTTTCGATCACATACCAGGTGGCCAGGCACACCACCACCGATGCCACCACGACCCATGCGCGGTAGTTCGGCATGATCATGAAGCCGAGATTGGTCGCGCCTTCAAGGATTTCAGGGGTGTCGTAGCCCAGGCCCGACACACCATAGATGGAGCGGAACACGCCTTCGATCAGCAGCGTGAGCCCCAGGGTGAGCAGCAGGCCATACAGGTGGTCGAGCTTGTAGATCCAGCGCAGCAGCAGCCGCTCGATCAGCACCCCGAACAGCCCCACCAGTACCGGAGCCAGAAACAGCATCACCCAGTAGTTGACGCCGAAGTAGTTCATCGCCATCCACGTGATCAGGGCGCCGGTCATGAACAGCGCACCGTGCGCGAAGTTGATGACGTTCAGCAGTCCGAAAATCACGGCCAGCCCGAGGCTGAGAATTGCGTAGAACGACCCGTTGACCAGCCCCAGTAGGAGCTGGCTCAACAGGCCCGGCAGTGAAACACCAAAGAATTCCATGGGCGGCGGCAGAAGGTGGGGTTTGGGGTCAGGCGAGGGCCAGGGCGGGGGCAACGCCCCGTCGGGATGGACGCCGGTGCCGCAGCGCAGTCCGAGGGAGTGCGTTGCAGCGCCGGGTCACTGGTGCCTGGTGTTTACTTCCAGAGCGGGCACTTGCTTTCGGCCTTGGTCGTGAAGACCTGGTCGCCCGGCAGCTTCTTGATGAGCTTGTAGTAGTCCCATGGCTTGGTGGACTCGGAGGGCTTCTTCACTTCCATCAGGTACATGTCATGCACGTAGCGGCCATCGGCGCGGATCTGGCCCGAAGCAAAGAAGTCATTCATCTTCATGCCTTTCCAGGTGGCCATGACCTTGTCGGCATCCACTGTCTTGGCGGCTTCCACGGCCTTGAGGTAGTTCATGGTGGCCGAGTAGTCGGCAGCCTGGATTTCGCCCGGCATGCGCTTGGTCTTCTCAAAATAGCGGGCAGCGAACTTACGGGTGTCGTCATTCAGATCCCAGTACCAGCTGGTGGTGAACTGCAGGCCTTCAGTATTGCGCAAGCCCAAGGTATGGACATCACTGATGAAAATGAGCAAGCCGGCCAGTTTCATGTTTTTGCCGATGCCGAATTCCTTGGCGGCCTTGATCGAGTTCACCGTGTCGCCACCGGCATTGGCCAGGCCCAGGATCTGGGCCTTGGAGTTCTGCGCCTGCAGCAGGAAGGACGAGAAGTCCGACGCGTTCAGCGGATGGCGTACGGTGCCCACCACCGTGCCGCCCTTGGCCTTGACCACGGTGCTGGTGTCGGCTTCGAGGGCGTGACCAAACGCATAGTCGGCCGTCAAAAAGTACCAGCTCTTGCCGCCGCCATCCACAATGGCCGAGCCCGTGCCCTTGGCCAGTGCCACGGTGTCGTAGGCGTAGTGCACGGTGTAGGGGGTGCACTGCTCGTTGGTCAGCGCCGAGCTGGCAGCGCCGTTGTTGACGTACACCCGCTTTTTCTCGGCAGCCACCTTGGCGATGGCTAGAGCGGTGCCAGAGTTGGTGCCACCGAAGAGCATCGTCACGCCTTCGGTATCGACCCATTCACGCGCCTTGGAAGCAGCAATGTCGGCCTTGTTCTGGTGGTCGGCGCTCAGCAGCTCGATGGGCATGCCCAGCACCTTGCCGCCGAAGTCGTCGATGGCCATCTGGATGGCCAGCGCG
>LNEG01000054.1 GCA_001464865.1 Burkholderiales bacterium Ga0074133 | reverse complement strand
GCCCAGTGCTCGATGCGCACGTCCTCGTGCGCGGTGCGGTGCAGGGGCGCCACCTGCACGCTGTGGCGGCCTGTTTCGGTCACACGCGCTGCCGCATGGGCCGGGATACGAACCTGGGCGCTGTCACCCGGGTCAAACTGCCAGAGCTTGACGAAAATGGTGGTCCCTTCTTGCGAGCCAGGCGCATGGCGCGAGCCGAGCGGGTTGCGCACGTACGTGCCGGCGGGGTAGTCGCCTGATTCATCCTGGAAAACGCCCTCCAGCACCAGAAACTCTTCCCCGCCACCATGCGTGTGCGGTGCAAACCGGCTGCCCGGTGCATAGCGCACGATGGACGTGGCTTGCGCCACCTCATCGCCCACGCGGTGGAGCATCCGGCGATCGACACCGCCCGCAGGGGAGGGCAGCCAGGCGAGGCCTGCCGCATGAACGGACGCGCGCACCGTCAGGTCGGCATGGAGCTTCATGGCAATGTCCTTTCGTGTTCGGATGCATTCGTGCCCGGTACCTGGCTTCGTTGCGCCAGCAGTTCCTGCACGGCAAGCGCTGCCGATTCCAGCGCGCCTTCAAGGTAGCCGCCAGCGTTGGCCGAACGCTCGGTACCCGCCAGCCACAGGTGGTGCGACCATGCCTGGGGCACCGTGCCCGCGTCGTACAGCGGATGGCGTGCCAGGGGCTGGCGGTCGCTGGCGGCGGCGGTCAGGGGCTCCTCGGCCCAGTCCTGCACGGCGGTCCACAGTGGGCTGCCAGCCTGCTCGCCAAAAATACGCTGAAGTTGCGCCAGCGCCTGCCGGGTCAGGGAATCCTGCCCGATGCCGGTGCGGTAGGCCGGTGTTGCACCCACAAAGCCGAACAGCGCGGCGCTCTCGCCCGACGCGTCCGATGCATCGTGGATCTCGGCCAGCGGGCCGCGGTGGCTCATGGCAGTACCCGACCAGCCGGCCTCGCGCCAGAAAGCGCGCGGGTACACGGCAACGAACTTGGCCTGACCGGCCATCCAGCTCGGGGTGTCGCGCATCTGCTGCACCAGCGGTAGTGGCCAGGCAGGTTCCATGCAGAGATCCTGCACCGTGAGCCTTGGCGGAATGGTCAGCACCACCTGGGCGGCCTGCTGCGTCCATGCCCCAGAGGCGTCCTGCAGGTCCAGTTCCACGGCGTGCGGTCGCAGTTTCAGGCCGACGACGCGTGTACCGGTCAGGATGTGGACCTTGCCCTCAAGCCGCGCCCGCAATCCTTCGATCAGGCGCTGCATTCCGCCGGCGACACGGTACGACGCAGGCGACTGCTGCCAGGTGACCTGTTGGCGGTGCACCTGTCCGTCGGGCCCTTCGATGGCGGTGGCGCCCTGGATGTGCTGCGCAAACGCGTCCAGCCCGAGCGTCGACACCAGCCCTGCCACCAGCGGATTCATTGCAGGCCAGAACCATGACGGCCCCAGGTCAAGCCGGTGCCGGTCGTCGGCATGGCCCAGGCTGAGAATGCGGCCGCCGAGCCGCTCGCGTGCCTCGATCAGCAGCACGCGCTGACCTGCCTGTTCCAGCAGGTGTGCGGCATACAGCCCGCTCAGCCCGCCGCCGATCACGACAATGGGAAGTGACATGGTGGGCTCCGGTATCAGTGTGCGCCCGGCATCGGCCGGACATCAAGTTCCTGCGTCCAGGCACCTGGGGGCTGGCGGAAGATCTGCCAGTACTGTTCTGCCAGGTCGGCCGGTTCCAGCATGTGTGCTGTGTCTGCGCCTTCAAAGCGCTGTGCGGTACGCTGGCTGCGGATCAGGCCGTCGATGACAACATGTGCCACATGAATGCCGTCTGCCGCATGCTCGCGTGCCAGCGCCTGGCTGAGCCCGCGAAGCGCGAACTTGGCAGAACTGAAGGCCGAGAATTCCGGCCCGGCCCGCAGGCTGCCCGAGGCGCCGCTGAAGATCAGGCAGCCGCGGCGGGCGGCCTGCATCCGCGGGATGGCCTGCCGGCTCACGTTGAAGGCCGTGAGCACCATCGATTGCCACACATCCTGCAGGGTCTGGGCAGATGTCTGCAGGAACGGCGCGCGATGGAATTGCATGGCGTTGTGCACCACGCCAGCCAGCGGAGGGGCGTCGCGGTCAAGCGCGTCGAAAAGCCGTTCGGTCGCCTGCGGGTCGCGTAGGTCGGTGGCCCAGCGGGTCCCTGCGCTGCGCGCTACGCTCACGACGGCATAGCCGCCTGCCTTGAAACGCGACTCCAGCGCGTCCCCGAAACCGGCTGCGTGGCCGGAAATCAGCAGCGTACCCAATGAACTCATGATGCTTCCCCGATATTCATGTAAAAGCTACCAACCGAATGGTTGGTCTGTGGGCTAAAAAAATCAGCCGGCCCAGAGTGCCAAGAACGCGCGTGTGACCTGCAGTGGCGCAGCCTCGACCGGCGGGGTGCGCCCGACGATCATCGATCCTTCCAGCGCGCTCAGCAGCAGCAATGCCAGCTGGCTGGCATCGGGCGCCTCAGGCGCTCGTGCCTTGTCCAGAGCCACGGTGAGCCATGCCAGGTTGATCTCGAAAAAGCGCTGCAACTCCTGGCGTACAGGTTCGGGCAGCGTCTCGGACTCGGCGCCCAGCATGCCGCACAGACACATGCGGCGGTTTTGCTCGTAGGTGGCCTGGAAAAGCTGGGCGTACGCCATCAGCCGCTCCCGCGGCTCGGCACCAGCCCGGTCCAACGCTTCCAGGGCCAGCGAAAACCGTTGCACATACCGTTGGGTGACGACCGTTGCCAAGTCAGCCTTGGTGGCAAAGTGATGGTGCACGCTGGGCTTGCGGATGCCCACGGCCTGCGCGATGTCTTCATACGAAAAGCCGTTGAAGCCCTGGCGCTGGATCAGATCCTCGGCCACATCCACGATCCGTTCGGCAGCCGGGCTCAGGTTGTTGAAATCTCGCATGTTGACCTTTCGACGGGCTCGTATTTTGCAGCAGCTGGCGTGCAGGATCTGTCCCCTGCGGGCTCCACCGGCCTGGCCTTGGGTGCCCGGCGGCATGGCCATCGCAATTGACGCCACATCCCGAGCAGGGCGGATTGAACCCGACCTGCCCGGGGCGTTGCCGTCGGTCAGGCCTTGAGCCGGTCTGCGAGAGCCTCAGCAAGAGGGGCGGCGGACGCCGGGCTCTGGCCGGTCATCAGGGGGCCATCGATCACGACGTTGGCTTCCCAGTTTGCCTTGCTCATGTAGTGGGCGCCACGCAGCTTGAGCTCGTCTTCCAGCGAGAACAGCAGGTGGTGCAGCAGTTCAATCTCGGTGTCTTCGTCGTTCTTGAAGCCCGTCAGGTTGACGCCCTTGACCAGGTACTCACCGTTTGCAGCCTTGACGTCCCGCAAAATCGCCGGGGCATGGCAGACCATCGCGATCGGGCGGTTTGCGGCGTGGAAGTCGCGGATGAGCTTGATCGCGAACGAGTCCGAGGCCAGATCCCACAGCAGGCCATAGCCGCCCGGGAAGAACACGGCGTCAAACGTTTCCGCATTCACGTTGCGCAGCTTGCGGGTGTGGGCGGCGGCAAAGCGTGCCACCGGGTCTGCCAGGAAGCGGGCTGTGTACTCGCTGGTGAAGGGCGCTTTCATGCTCAGCAGGTCGATGGGCGCCTCATTGCAGTGGCGGTGACGCCCGCGGGGGCTTTTCATGAAGCCGGGGCGTCAATCGCAGGGCGGAGTTGCTGGCCTTGGCCTCGAAGAACCTTTCCGATTCGGTGGCGGATTGAACTACTTGCCGATGGATCGCCCGCGCCGAGCACAGCGCATTGCTATGAAATAAATAGCTGCCACTAAAATGTCCGAAGGTCGCAGCCAGTCCATTCACTCCATTCATTCCCGCCTTTGTCCACTGGTTCATGCAAGCACTTCTAGACGCGATCGCCGCAATGTCCCTGCCGTCCGAGGCCAGCCGCATTTTTCATGGCCGCGGGGGCATGCACCCCGGTTGCGAGCAATGGGTGCTCGACGCCTATCCGCCCGTATTCGTGCTCACCAGCTTTGCACCTGTGACAGATGACCAGCTTGCTGCGATTGGAGCCGCGTTGCAGGTGCGCTGGGCGCACATCGCCACGCCTGAAGCACCCCTTTGCTGGGTGTTCCAGCAACGCGGGGAGGCACTGCGGATCGAAGGGCGCAGCGAGACACGCCTGATGGCCGGCGAGGTACCCGACCGGCATGTCGTGACCGAAGCGGGAGCAAACTTTCGTGTGCATGTCTTGCGCGGGCAAAACCATGGCCTGTTTCTTGACATGGCGGCTGGCCGCCGCTGGGTGAGCCGCCATGCCGAAGCCCGCCGTGACGATCGCTATGGTCTCAAGGTGCTCAACCTGTTTGCCTATACCTGCGCTTTTTCGGTGGTGGCACTGCAGGCAGGCGCAAGGCAGGTCGTCAACGTGGACATGAGCCATGGCGCCATCGCCATCGGGCAGCAAAACCACCAGCTCAACCATCTCACCGCGGGCGCCACATTCCTGCCGCATGACATCTTCAGCAGCTGGGGCAAGATCACCCGCAGCGGGCCCTATGGCCTCGTCATCGTCGACCCGCCGAGCTACCAGAAGGGCAGCTTCGTTGCCACCAAGGACTACGCGCGGCTGATGCGCCGCCTGCCTGACCTGCTGGTACCCGGCGGCCACGCGCTGCTGTGCCTGAACGCGCCCGAGCTGGGTGAGGATTTTTTGCAGGCACAGATGCGCGAGCTGGCACCGGAACTGGCCTTTGTGGAGCGCGTTGCGAACCCGGCCGTCTTTGCCGACGTGGATGAGCAGCGCGCACTCAAGGTGCTGGTGTATCGCGCGCCCGAGTTACCCGTTTCCGCGTAGCGCTGTACGTTTGCCGCTGCTGGCGGCGTCGTTGGCAGGCTGCCCCTGGGGCCACCCAGGGCCGTCAGTAGATCCCCATCACCAGCCCGGTGGCCAGGGCAGCGCCGAGCTCGCGGCACTGCTGCAGTGCGGGCGCGTCCAGCTGCTTGGGGGCCAGGATCTGCTCGGGGGTCTGGGCGTGGGTGCAGACGATCAACGGCTCTGCGACGGGCTTGAGGCGCCAGCCCGTGGCAATGCGCTGCATCTGGCGCGCGGCGTTGTGGCCGTCGCTGCCGGCGCACACCAAAAGCGCGCAGGCGCGGCCGTTGATCTGGTCCAGCGCAGGGTAGTAAGTCCGGTCGAAAAAGTCTTTCATCAACCCGCTGATGGCACCGAGATTTTCAGGCGTGGCAAACACATACGCCTGCGCCGCCAGCACATCGCCAGCGTGCGCAGCGCTGGCGTGCAGCAGCCGCACGCCGAGCCCTGGCTCGGCATCCCGCGCACCGTCTACCAGCGCCTGCGCCATCTGCAGCGTTGCGCCCGTTTGGGAGTGATAGACGACCAGCAGGCTGCGAACGGCCGAACTGGAAGACGGGGGCAGAGCCCCTGAAGAGCCCGGAGTAGGGTCGTGCATGGCAGGCAGGCCCGGGGGGGCGGGCGGGAAGTGCAAGGCTGGTTCCAGGGCGGAATGCAGTTTGCGCAGCATACCTGCGCATCAGTGCCCCGGGCCACAGTGCAACGCAGCTCCTTGCAGCGCCCGGCCGGCGGCACCACTGGCACCGCCCGACCGTCAACCTACCCGCGGGTGAGTGCCTTCAGTTGCTGGGCCGGAGCGGCGCTGGCGGCACCGAACCCCGTGTGCGCCGGCAGCTTGAACACGCTGACGGTGGCGAGCAGCTCACGCGCCTTGCCGTTCAGGCTGGAGGCAGCCGCGGCCATCTCTTCGACCAGCGCAGCGTTTTGCTGGGTGCCGTGGTCCAGGTGGGTCACTGCTTCGTTGATCTGGTCAATGCCCTGGCTCTGCTCGGCATTGGCTGTGCTGATCTCCCGCATCAGCTCGTTCACCTGCCGGATGGACTTCACCACTTCCTGCATGGTGGTGCCTGCCTGGTCCACCAGGGTGCTGCCCTCGGAAACGCGATCCACACTGGCCGTGATGAGATCCTTGATCTCTTTGGCGGCCGCGGCGCTGCGCTGGGCCAGTGTGCGCACTTCGCTCGCCACCACGGCAAAGCCGCGTCCCTGCTCGCCAGCCCGTGCGGCTTCCACGGCGGCGTTCAGCGCCAGGATGTTGGTCTGAAAAGCAATACCGTCAATCACGCCGATGATGTCGGCAATGCGTGCGCTGCTCTGGTGGATGTCTTTCATGGTGGTGACCACCTTGGCCACGACGGCGCCGCCACGGTCGGCGATCTCATAGGCGGCGTGGGCCAGCTGGTCGGCCTCGCGGGTGTTGTCGGCGTTCTGGCGCACGCTGGAGTTGAATTCTTCCATAGACGCGGCCGTCTGCTCCAGCGAGCTGGCCTGGCCCTCGGTGCGGGCCGACAGGTCGGCATTGCCCTCGGCGATCTGGGCGGAGGCCGACGACACCGACTCTGCACCGTCGTGCACGCTCGAGACCACGTCCACCAGCGACTGCTGCATCTGCCTGAGCTGGGCCATCACGCTGTCGGTATCGTTGGGGCGCAGGTCAATGGCGACCGTGAGGTCACCGCGCGCCACGCTTTGCGCGAGCGCGGCCGCCGTGGCTGGTTCGGTGCCCAGCTGCCGAACGATGCTGCGTGCAATCCGGTAGCCCAGCGCTGCTGAAAGGGCCACGGCGGCAGCCAGCAGGGCCAGCACGCCGCCCATCGTCAGCTCGGAGTCCTCTTCGGCATCCACGTATTCCTTCTTGGCGATGTCCAGTTGCAGCTGGATCAGTGCGCCCAGCACGTCCTGCAGCGGGTCCAGTGCCGGATACATCGAGCGCGCTGTGAACTCGGCCAGTTCCAGCGCCGCCTTCTCCTCCGACTGCATGATGTTTTCGAGCTGGCTGACGGCGGCATCGGCCTTGCCCTTGAGCTGCTCGAATTTCGCCGCCAGCACCTTTTCTTCCGGCGTCAGCTCGGTGGCAAGGAACGCGTTCCACTGGGCCTGTGCTTCGCGCCGCGCCTTGGTGATGGATGCGACGCCCTGGGCCGGGGTGAAGGCGCCATCCCGCACCTTGTGTGCGGCGTCGACGATCAGCACTGCGTAGGCGTCGGAGATTGCCTTGATCTCCTGAAGCGGAACCACACGATCCTGGTAGACCCGGTTGAGGGCCTGGTTGCTGTGCAGCATGCCCTCCAGCGCGAAGAAAGCGACCAGCAGCATGAATGTGAGCACACTGGCCATGAGCACCGCAAGGCGGTGGGCGATTTTCATCTTTGCAAATTGCACGGAACAGGCCTCCTGAATCAGCGGGCAGCGTGGCCCCATGGGGCGGTATGCCGTCGGGTTCACGCGGGCGCGGGCACTGCCTTGTGGCGGCAGTTGGCTGTAGGCTACCGGCCGTGCCTTGTGCGGCCAACGTCCCTTTGGTTTCAGTTCACCAAGGTGTCAGATTTGCTACACACCGCGCTTGCCTTCGGTGAACTTCAGCACCAGTTCTGCCGTGGATTCGGCCCCGAGCTTGGCTGCAGCCGACTGGCGGATGCGCTTGACGCTGCGCAGGGAAATCCCCAGTTCTTCCGCGACCTGCACGTTGGTCTCGCCCTGCGCCACGCGTGCTGCCACGGTCTGCTCGCGCGGCGTCAGGCTGGCAAGGCGCTGGGCCAGGTCGTGGCCGCGGGTGCGCTGCTCGCGCGACTGGGCACTCAGCGCCAGTGCCTTGGTCACCGCGCCAAGGAGTTCCTCGGTTTCCACCGGCTTGACGAGGAAATCCACCGCGCCTGTGCGAAACCCCTCGACCGCATCGCGGATGCCACTGGCGCCGCTCATCAGGATGACAGGCATCTCATCGCGCGCGCTCATCTGTGCCAGGAGTTCCAGTCCGTCCAGCCCCGGCATCCGCATGTCGCTCAGGATGCAGGCGGGCCCCGGGAAGACCGGGTCTTGCCGCTGCAGTGCCTCCAGGTAGGCGCTGGCCGATGGGTACCCCTCGCAGGCAAACCCTTCCAGGTGCAGCAGGTTGGTGAGCGCCTGGACGAGTTCCGGATGGTCGTCGATCAGGACGATGCGGCCCCGGGCGCAGCGCTGCGCCAGGGCTTCATCGTCCACCGTGACGATTCTTCGGGTGGAGGAGGGGAAGTTCATGAATCGGCGGCCGATGGGGGAACAGGGAGGGGCGACGCAGGAGTCGCCAGGGGAGTCGTCGAAAGTGCAGGCGTCGCAAGCGGCTTTGGCAGGGGAAGCCGCAGTTCAAAAGTGGCTCCGCCCAGACCGCCGGGTGCGTCGTGGGTCAGGACCAGGCGTCCGCCATGGCGCTCTGCGATGGACTCGACGATGGTCAGCCCCAGCCCCAGGCCGCCTGATTTGGTGGTGTAGAAAGGCTCGGTCGCGCTGCGCACCTGGTCGGCCGGCAGCCCGGGGCCGTTGTCTTCCAGGCGCAACCAGGCCCAGGGTGATTCGCAACCGTAGGTCAGCCGGATCTGCCGGTGTTCCACGAGTGCCAGCGCGTCGGTGGCATTGCGCAGGGCGTTGAGCAGCGCCTGGGTCAGTTCCAGCTCATCACCCAGAACCCGCACCGGCGCGGCGGTGCTGGGCGCGGGGCGCAGCAGTTCGATGGCGTGCGTGCGCAGTTCGGTGGCGACCAGCTCGCAGGCGCTGTCACACACATCGCCCAGGTCCACCGGCTGGTGCGGCATGCTCGATGGCTTGATGAACGACCGGATCCGCTCGATCACGCGGCTGGCGTGCCGGGCGCTGTGTTCGATCTGCTGCAGCAGCGGTGCGAGCTCCTGCGGGGTCATGCGGTGCTGCTCCAGGGCACGCAGCCCGGTCTGGGCGTTCGTCAGCACGGCGCCCACCGGCTGGCTGAGCTCATGCGCCAGCGAGACGGACATCTGGTCGATGCTGCGCTGGCGCTCGACCTGCCGCAGCTCCTGCTGCAACAGGATCTTGGCATCGTGCTGGGCATTTTCGCCCACCAGCACCCGCTCTCGGCGGCGGGAGCGGTCCAGCACCAGCCCCAGGTAGCAAAAGTGGCCAGCCACAGCGGTGAGCAACCCGGCCAGCGCGATCAGCGCCGTGGTGGCCGGGCGGGCCACCGGCACCGGATCTCCGGAGGGATGGACCATGATTTCCAGCATCCGCACCAGCAGTGCCAGCACCAGTGACAGGTAAAACCACGACAGAAACAGCGCATTTCTGCTTCTTTCCTGGTGGCTGAGCAGGCGTGCCAGGTGGGCGATGTAGGCCATGCCTGCAGCCACCAGCGCCGTGTTGACGGCCGCGCGCAGCAGGTACCAGCCCAGGGCCCAGTGGGTGATGGCGGTGAACAGGGCGGCCAGGCCCA
Source organism: Burkholderiales bacterium Ga0074133 (assembly GCA_001464865.1). Taxonomy (GTDB): domain Bacteria; phylum Pseudomonadota; class Gammaproteobacteria; order Burkholderiales; family Burkholderiaceae_C; genus Acidovorax. The sequence continues at coordinate 1,127 of LNEG01000054.1, read as the reverse complement.
CGGGCAGTGCCAGCCACCGCCACGCCACCGGCCGGCCCAGGTCCCAGCGCAGCGACTGGATGCGCAGTGCGCATGATGCGCAAAAGAGAATGTTGCTCAGAAGCACTCCCAGCACCGCTGGCAGCCGGTTGGCAAATGATGCAATGAGGATGCCTGCACCAAACAGCAGGCCGCCGGCACACCAGAACGCGGCAGCGGGGCTGCGGTCCTGAGCCAGCACGGCCCAGGTGATGCCAGGCGCCATCAGGTACAGCAGCCCCAGCACGAACAGGGCCGTGGGGATGTCCAGCCAGGTCATGGAACGACTGCCCGCAGACGGGGCCGCGCCCCGTCCGCGCTGCGCAGGACGAGCAGGGGGTGGTGAGGCAGGCGTGTGAAAAAGAGCATCTTCTGCAGTGGCTTCGCAGTGCGACAGGGTGGAGACCTGCCCCTGAACTCCCGTGACGGCGGAGCGCCGGGCCCGAGTACACGCCATGCCCTCACGCAGAGCAAGGCCCCAAGAGGCCACACGTTGCGAAAACGCCACCCGGCGCCAGTGGTCCGCACCCAAACCGTCCACCGCCGTGGCCCCGTGGGGCAAAAAACGATCCCACGGCCAGCCTCCTGCGGGCTACAACAGGGCCATGAGCGCTTGCCAGTGGACCGGGTCCACCGGCGTGATCGACAGGCGGTTGCCACGCTGGAGGATCTGCATGCCAGCCAGCACCGGGTGGGCGCGCAACTCGGCCAGCCCGATGAGCCGTGTCTTGCGCAGGGCCTGTATGTCCAGCAGCAGCCAGCGCGGTGCAGCGTGCGGCGACCTGGCGTCGTGATACGGCGATGCCGGGTCAAACTGGGTGGGGTCTGTGCGAGTGGCGCTGGCGACGCGGGCGATGCCCGCAATGCCTGGAGTGGCGCAGCTGGAGTGGTAGAACAGCACGCCGTCGCCGACCTGCATTCCGTCCCGCATGAAGTTGCGCGCCTGGTAGTTGCGCACGCCTGTCCACGCCACGGTGGCGCCGGGGGCGGCCAGCGCGTCATCAATGGAGCATTCGTCAGGCTCGGACTTCATGAGCCAGTAGTGCAGGGGGCGGTGCGATGCAGGGGTCATGCCCGGATTGTGGCAAACCGCCGAGCCCGGCCCCGCG
>LNEG01000053.1 GCA_001464865.1 Burkholderiales bacterium Ga0074133 | reverse complement strand
CCCGACCCGCCCCGCCGCCGTTCCTGCCGCGCACAATAGGCGCCGCTGCCGGGGTGCCTCTGCATGACGGCCGGGGGCTGCGCGGGCACGGCCTGGGGCAGACCACTGGCTGCCGAAATCGCCGCGCGGCCTCACCCGGCCCACACCCGCGCATCCTAGCGTGGGTGACCCAGAGGCTCCACGGGCGGCTTGGTTGAACAACGTGCCCCTGCGCCCGGGGCGCAGGAACCGGGAGGGAGCATGACCAGCACAGACAGGAGCCCCCAAGGCACACGCGCCGCTGCACCGGAGGGCGACCCGCAGGGCGGAGCACCGTTGGGCAGCAGCGAAGCCGCCCGCGCTTTGCGTTCCCCGCGGCGCAATCGCCGCAGCAAAGGCACGCTCGGCGACGGCCGTGGCGCATGGGTTCTGGCCCTGTTTGCGTTGCCTTTTGCCAGCATTGGTATCGGTGTGCTGGTGCTGTGGGTAGTGCCCATGCTATATGACTGGTCGCGCATGCTTGCGTGGCAGCCCGTGCCGGCGCAGGTGGTCTCTGCGGTGCTCGAAAAACGGCGCAGCAGCGGCTCGACCACCCATGGCGTAGCGGTGGTTTATCGCTATGAGGTGGCGGGCACCCCCTACGAAGGCCGGCGCGCTGCGCTCAGTGGTGCCTTTGACAACCTGGGGAGTTTTCAGCGGGATCTGGCACTGCGGCTGGCAAGCGCGCAGAACAGCGGCACGCCGGTGGCCGTGTGGGTCAACCCCGGGCGGCCTGCTGAATCGGTGGTGGACCGCAGCCTTCGCCCCGGCTTGCTGGCGCTGCAGATGGGGTTTGTGGTGGCTTTCGGCGGGTTTGGCGTGGGTACGCTCGTGTGGGTCTGGCGCCTGCGCCGCCGTGCCACAGCGCCACCCGGTGGTCAGGCCGCGCAGGGCGATCAGCGCTGGATGGCCCATGCGGCGTGGTCGGGCAATCGCATCCGCTCGGACAAGCGCTGGGAGGTGTGGGTGGCCTGGGGTTTTGCCGCTGTCTGGGGTGGCCTCACGGTACCGGCTGCAGTGGCGGGCCTGCCCCGGGCGTGGAGCCAGGGCAACCTGATCGAAGGCGGGGTGCTGGTGCTGATGTGCCTGGTGGGCGTTGGCCTGCTGACCTGGGCGGTTCGCGCCACGGCCGATGCGCGCCGTCATGGGGATGTCCGGCTGGTGATGGACCCGTTTCCGGGTTGCGTGGGCGCCGACGTCGGCGGTGCCATCGTGCTGGCCGGGGTGCGGTACGGACCGGAACTGAGCTTCCCGGTGGTGCTGCGTTGCTACTACCCATACCAGAGCAGCTCGGGCACCGGTGACAACGACTCCTGCACCCGGGAGGAAGTGGTGTGGCAATCCGAGGGTTACGCGCAGGTGCGGCCCGCCACGCCGGGCGATGCCGGGGCGCCTGGTGCGGTTGGCGCGGGGGTGGGGAAGGGCGTGCGCGTGGCATTCCGCTTTGAAGTCCCGGCGGGCCTTCCGGAGTCCGGGCAGCCCGCGGGTGACAGCACCCATCGCTGGCAAGTGCTGATCGACAGCGACAGCCCGGCACTGAAGTTCAGTCGCCGTTTCGAGGTGCCTGTGTTTGCCACCGGCGCACGCACGGCCGCTGCGCTGCCGCACGCAGTACAGCACCCCCGGATGCAGGCCCGGCGCGACGCCGCGATGGCTTCGGTGCACGCGCTGGAGACCATGGAGGGCGGCGTGCAGATCTACCAGCCATATGGTCGGCTGTGGCGCCACCAGCTCTTGTGGATGGGTGTCGGCGCGGCGTTCCTGGCCGCTGGTGTGGCGCTGGGGCGCAACGGGGAGGCCCTGGCCGTTCGCCTGGCGTTTGGTGGCATGGGCGGCGCGATGCTGGTGTGGGGGCTGTATGCCGTCTCGAACAGCCTGCGTGTGCAACTGGACCGCCAGGGGCTGCATACCGAGCGCCACCTGCTCGGACTGATGATGGCCTGGCAGCGTATTCCTGCGGCAGAGATCGCGCGGTTGCGCCTGCGGGAGAGTTTCTCGGTACAGACCAGTAAGCGCCGCACCACCTACTTCCGCCTCGAGGCAGAGCTGCGAAACGGCAAGAGCGTGACGCTGGCCGACAGCCTGGAGGGCCGGTCGGCCGCCGAGCGGCTTCTGGCCCGGGTCGTGGCAGAAACCGGCTACCCGGGCGGGCCGTGAACGGTCTGCCAGTGCGTCAACCCGCCCGGCGGAAGGTAAGGTTGATGCGGCAAGCGCCCGCCAGCGGATGCGTGCCCTCTGCCAGGGGCTGCACCCCATGGAAATGCAGCCGCACCGGGCCGCCCCACACCACGACGTCGCCGTGCAGCAGGGGAATGCGGCGGGGCTTGTCTGCGCGGGCAGCACCGCCCCACAGGAAGCTGGCGGGCAACCCCAGCGACACGGAAACGATGGGGTGCGCCATGTCGTGCTCGTCGCGGTCCTGGTGCAGCGACATTCGGGCGCCCGGCGCGTACCGGTTGATGAGGCAGGCGTCGGGCGCAAAGGCGGCGTAGCCTGCTGCGGCTGCGGCCTGGTGCGCCAGTTCGGCAAAACACCCGGGCATGGCCGGCCATGGCTGGCCGGTGTGGGGGTCCACGGGGCTGTACCGGTAGCCACTGCGGTCGCTCACCCAGCCCAGCGTGCCGCAGTGGGTCATGGCCACCGACATGCGCAGCCCGCCGGGCGTGACGAGATGCCTGAATGGCGCCCGGGCTGCAATGCCTGCGACCGCCTGCAAAAGGGCCGGGGCCCGGTCCTGGGCGAAGCCGGGCAAAACCATGGCGCCTGGCTCCAGCAGCAGCGGCGTTCTCAAGGGCTGCGGTGGTTCGTCAAAGAGGCTGGCGGTCATGGCCTCCATCATGCGCCACACCATCCGAGCCGGATTGCGGATCACGGGTGGTCGGGGCACCTTCCAGGGGCGTGATCCATGAGCCGGGGCCCATTCAGGAGCCCGCGCTCCAGAAGCCATTTACTATCAATATAGTAGCAATAGGGGCAATCAATGAAAGGGCTTCAGGCCAAAACTACCCGAAATCGGGCGGTTGCAGCGCCCGGGGCCTGCGCTGGCCCGTGCCGCCCCATCGCAGCGCGTCGTCGCCCGGTATGCCCAGCGGGTTGTTGGCGGGCTCGCTGAGGGGCGCCAGCAGTGCGTGCAGGTCGGCTTCGCTGAACTTGACCGCGCCTTCGGCATCGTGGCCCAGCACGCCCTGGGCCAGCGCGGCCTTGCGGGCCTGCAGCTCCAGCATGCGCTCCTCGATGCTGCCTTCGACCACCAGCTTGTAGACAAACACGGGCTGGCGTTGCCCGATGCGGTGCGCGCGGGCGGTGGCCTGCTCTTCCACGGCCGGGTTCCACCAAGGGTCGAGGTGGATCACGGTGTCGGCAGCGGTGAGGTTCAGGCCCAGGCCGCCCGCCTTGAGGCTGGCAAGCAGGATGCGGGCCCTGGCCTCGTCCTGCGCCTGAAAGCTTTTGACGACGGCACCGCGCTGGCGGGGCGGTGTCTGGCCGGTGAGCGTGAGGTAGGGCAGGGCCAGGGTGTCGAGCAGGTCAGCCGCCAGTCCCAGCATTTCGGTGAACTGCGAAAACACCAGCACGCGCCGGCCTTCGGCTATCAGTGCGGGCAGCATGTCGGCCAGCAGTTCCAGTTTCGCGCGTTCCATCGTGTGCGCGGTTTTCGTCGTCCCCTTGACCAGGCGCGGATCACAGCAGACCTGGCGCAGCTTCAGCAGCGCATCCAGGATGGTGATCTGCGCACCCTCGAAGCCCTGGCGCTCCAGCGCGCGGCGCACCTGCTTGTCGGCGGTGGTGCGCACGGCCTCGTACAGCTCGCGCTGTTGGCCTTGCAGCTGCACGCGCAATATGGTTTCGGTGCGCGGCGGCAGTTCGGTGGCCACGTCCTGCTTGCGGCGGCGCAGGATGAAGGGGCGCACGCGCTGCGACAGCAACTGGGCGCGCAGGGTTTCGCCGTTTTCTTCGATCGGCTTGCGCCAGCGGGCGTTGAAGCTGCGCACATCGCCCAGAAAGCCGGGCATCAAAAAGTCGAACTGCGCCCACAGCTCGCCCAGGTGGTTTTCGAGCGGCGTGCCCGTCAGGCACAGCAGGTGCGGGGCCTGCAGCTTGCGCAGGGCGCGGGCGCTGCGGCTGCCGGCGTTCTTCACCATCTGTGCTTCGTCCAGGATCAGCAGGTGAAAAGGCTGCGCGGCCAGTGCATCCACATCGCGCCACAGCAGCGGGTAGGTGGTCAGCACCAGGTCGTGGTCGGCCATCTGCAGATAGCGCTGGCCCCGGTTGGCGCCGTGCAGCGCCAGCACCCGCAGGCCCGGGGCCATGCGGGCGGCCTCGGCCTGCCAGTTGAAGAGCAGCGAGGTGGGCAGCACGACCAGGGCAGGGCGGGTGAGGCGCCCGGCCTCTTTTTCGGCCAGCACATGGGCCAGCGCCTGCGCGGTTTTGCCCAGCCCCATGTCGTCGGCCAGGATGCCGCCCAGCCCCTGGGTGCGCAGGTATTGCAGCCATGCCAGGCCTTCCCGCTGATAAGGCCGCAGCTGCACCTGCAGGCCCTGCGGTGCAGCCACCGGCTGCGGCGTACCGATACGGCGCAGGCGCTGGGCCAGCTGGTTCAGGCCTGCATCGCCCTGCAGCTGCCAGTCGTTGCTCCAGCCGCTCACGGTGCCGACGCGGTGCGCCTGCACCAGCCCGGCGCGCAGCGCTTCAATGCGCCGCACCTCCCACGCGCCCAGGCGCAGCGGGTCGCCGTCCTTGCGCTGGTTTCGGGTCGGGTCGGTCAGCAGGTCTACCATCGCGCCGACGATGGCCTTGAGCGGCCCTGCGGGTGCATCGATGCGTTTGCCGCCCGGTGCGCGCAGCGAGATCACCGCAATGTCGTCGATGGCCGCCATTTGCTGCGCGTTGAGCCAGCGTGCGTCGCGGCGCAGCAGGTCGGCCAGCATCGGGGCCAGGTCCAGCGTCTCGCCGTCAATCTCGATGCCCAGGCTCAGCAGCCAGGCGCCTTCGCGCTCTGGCAACTGCAGCTTTTGCACAGGCCGCTGGCGCTCACCCAGCGGGCCATCCACCTCCTTGCCCAGTACCTCGCCGGTGTCGGGGGCGATGATGAGCTTCCAGCGCTGCACCGGCACGCTTTCGTGGGCGAAGCCGGGGCGTGCCACCACGCTCCAGCCTTCGGCGCGCAGCCGGGGGATTTGCTCTGCCCAGAAGTCGCCAAAGTGCGCCTCTTGCGGCAGCGTCCACACGGGGCCCAGCGTGGCGGCCGCCGCGCGGTGGCGCCATTGCAGCTTGGTCGCATCGACCGGGACCAGGCCCAGGTCCCACACGCGGTCCATGGCGTCGGCTTCGGCGGCCAGGTTGCGCTGCATGCGCACCACGGGGCCGCCGGTGTCGAACAGCTCCTGCACAACTGCCGGGCGGGCGTTGAGGATGGAGGTGGGCGCAGGCGTGTGCCAGATGGCACCCCCGTCGGTACGGTAGGTCCAGTCGATCTCCACCAGCGTCACGCTGTCGCCCCGCGGGCCGAGCTGGCCCTGGGGCTGCAGACCCAGCAGGCCGTCGCCCCGGCCCAGGGTCATGAGGGTGATGCGGGGGCGGAAGTGGCCCGCGCAAAGCGTGGGGTCGTCGAGGTGTCCGGTCGCGGCGTTTTCGAATGAGGTGCTTTTTGTAGAAGTGCGCGTGGCTGGCGCGCGAGCCGCGTGCGGATCGCCGCGCAGCTGCGCCATTACGGGGGCGGCTTCGGCATCGGTCAGTGGAGCCAGTGCCTGCAAGGTAGCCGACCCGGCCTGGGTGCGCAGGGCATGCACCCACGCCTGCACCACGGCCGCGCGGTCAGACGGGAGCGGTGCAGGAGGGGCGGGCGCGGCGCCGGGTGGTGGCATAGGCCGACGATTGTGCCCGCGGCGGCAAGGCGCTGGCCGCGCCATGTCGAGCCGAGTCCCGGGGGACTTGGCCTGGAACTCAGAACTCCCAGGCCACGCCCACCTGGCTGAAGGTGCGCCCGTTGCCACGGCCCACGGCGGCCGATGCCTTGAGGCCGTCGGCAATGGCGTAGCGCAAGCCAACCGCCTTGTCTGGCTTTGAGCGCTGCTCGCCATACACCTCGGCGGTGAGCTGCCACTGGTCGCCCAGAGGAATCTCGTAGCCCGCCGCCCAGGTCGCCGCACGCTGGCGCACGCCTTGCACCTTGACGGTTTTATGGCCCGCGTTGAGATGCAGTACCTGTGCGCTGGCAAGCCGGTAGCTGGCCAGCGCGGTGACGGCGAATTCGTGCTCCGTAAAGCGGTCGGGGGTGGCGTTGTCGCGTACGCGCGTGTTGCCCACGTCCAGCCGGGCGCCAGCCGACCAGCCTGCGTCGTTCTGCAAGGGCACCCATTTCAGTCCCCAGCCCACGGCGTTGAGGCGCGATGACGGGCTCATGGAGCGGTCCCTGCCGTGGGCCAGCGCCACTTCGGCCTTCAGATGGGGAGCAACTCCTGCGCCAAAGATCAGCTCGGCGCCACGTGTCTTGTCATCGCGGCTGATGACGCCTTCGATCTTCATGCTGCCCTGGCCCAGCGTGCCGGCGTCGTCGGTGTGCATGGGTGCCTCGGCATGGGCATGCAGGGTGGCCGCCATGCCACACAGTGCAAGGCAAAGCGCCGCAATCTGCGAGGCGCGCGTGGGGGCATGGGTGCGTCGCATGGGATGTCCTTTGTGGGTGTCAGATGATTGTGGATGCTTCCAGATGTAACGTCACGCGGCCTGCTGTGGGGTGTTGCAGGCGCGCCATAGTCCACGCGCAACGCTGCTTTGCCCCCTGGCGGTGTTCAGCCCGGCTGTCCGAGCACCCGCGCAAAGAGCTCGTTGCGGAAGTGGATGCCCATGCGCGTGAACGCGCGGTTGCGGTAGGTCTTGACGGTGGGTACGCCCACGCCCAGATCGCTGGCGATGCCCTCGTGCGTCATCCCTTGCAGCAGGCGGGCGCATACGTCGAGTTCGCGGTCGGTCAGGTCGTGCTGCGTGCGCAGCAGGCGCTGGCGCAGTTCGGGAAGCTGGCTGGGCAGTGTTCGGCCACGGGTCAGCAGCGGCTGGCTGGCGATGGCAGCGGCCCGGGCACCGGCCAGGGGGTGCGCCAGAGCGATGTGCTTGCGGGCCAGTGCCAGCAAGACGGGGGCCACTTCTTCGAAACCGCAGATGTCGCTGTCGCGAAACGGCCGCTGGTGCTGGTGGCGGTAGAAGTTGACCGCAAAGACCGAGCCGTCGTCTTCGTAATCCGCGACCGAAACCCGCTCGGCCACGCCGTGTGCCTCGTACACCCGGGCACGGTGTTCGCCCTCGACCTCTCGCGCGGTGACGTGGCACAGCTGGGTCAGTGGCTGGGTGGGCACATCATCCAATGCGCGGCCCCAGGTGCGGTCGTTGCGGTAGGGGCCCGAAAGGTAGGCCCACCAGCAGTCTTGTGTGGTGTCTGGCACGCCATGGCTGGCCGACATGAAAAGCGTGGGCTTGCAGCGCTGGCCCGTGCGGTACACCGACCACGACGCGGCGGGCAGCACGGGGGCCAGGTCCTGCAGCAGGCCGCCTGCAAAACCGGGTTCGCCCAGACGCAGCACCATGTTGGCCAGCGCCTGCCCGGCGCGCCCGGCCGCTGCGCTGGCCTGCACCGACGCGGGCGTGCACAGGGGCTGCCATTGCCTCATGGCGACCGCCTTGGTCGCACGGGACTCGGGTGCGGATTGACCCACATCGAGCCGCAGTGCAGCGGGGCGGCTCGCGAGGCGCGGTGCGCCGCCATGGCGACAGCGGCTGATGCGAGGTTGCGGGCGTGCTCCGGGTTGGTACTCATGGCGTTGTCATCCTCTGGGATGACAGGCCCTGGAGACAACCGGATTTACGCTAGTTTCATAACTATTTTTCACCGCCTTTCGCCATGCATGACCTGTCATCCCTGCCCGAACCCGGGCTCCGGTTCTTTGCCGACCTGCGCGTGCAGGTCGGGTCACCGCAGGAAGTGGGCCGCACCGTGCATGGCCTGCGGCGGCTGATACCCATCACTGGCGGTACCGCCTCTGGCAACGGCTGGAGTGCCCGCGTGCTACCCGGCGGTGCAGATTTTCAGCTCATCGTGAATGACCGGCTCTCGGAGCTGGACGCCCGCTATGTGCTTGAGACCGATGGTGGCGATTTGATCTACGTGCAAAACCGGGCGGTCCGTTCCGGCCCGCCGGAGCTGATTGCGCGGTTGGTGCGCGGCGAGCCTGTGGACCCCACGCAGATCTATTTCCGATGCTCACCCAGCTTCGAGACGGCTTCGGCCAGCCTGGGCTGGATCGCCGAGCGCATGTTCGTCGGCTCTGGCGCGCGCTATCCCGACGCTGTCGCCATGCGTTTCTTTGAACTGGCCTGATGGCCATTGCCTTCACCCCTGTTGTCAGTACCGGTGCGTCTTTCAGGCGAGCCGTTTTCCATCCTTTCCCCCCAAAAAACCAGACGGAGACATCCATGAACCAGGCTTCCATCCCCCCCTCGCAGTACGGACCCGTACGCGCGCGCGGCCGCCGCGCATTGCTGGCCGCAGCCATCGGCGCCACCCTGGCAGTCCCCTTTGCGGGCGCGCACGCTCAGGCGGTGTCCGCCGCCGCGTATCCGTCCAAGCCGGTGCGCATCATCGTGGGGTTTGCGGCCGGCACCGGGCCGGACATCGTGGCGCGGCTGCTGGCACAAAAGCTGTCGGAGGGCTGGGGCAACCACGGCGTGATCGTGGACAACAAGCCCGGTGCCGGTGGCCTGATCGCTGCCGGCGACGCGGCTCGTGCAACGGCTGACGGCTACACACTCATGCTGGGCGAAACAGGCCAGCTGAGCATTGCCCCGAGCAGCTACAACAAGCTTCCGTACGACCCGGCCAAGGACTTTGTGCCGGTGAGCCAGGTGGTCACGTCAGACTTCGCCCTGCTCATCAACCCGCAAAAGGTGCCTTCGCGCAACGTCAAGGACTTCGTCAGCTGGACCCAGCAACAAAAGGGCCTTTTCCTGGCCACCTTTGGCGCAGGCACGCCCGGGCACTTTGGTGCTTTCATGTTTGGCGATGCCGTCAAGCTCAAACCGGAACCCGTGCACTACCGGAGCACCGCAGACGCACTGGGCGGCTTGTTCAGCGGAGACGTGCAGGGCGTCTTCGCCAGCGTCGGGCTGGCCGCACCGCAGGTGAAGTCGGGCAAGCTGCTGGCCCTGGGCACCACCGGCGCCACCCGCACCCATGCGCTGCCCGATGTACCCACCATCAAGGAGCAGGGCTATGCCAATCTGGAGTTTTCATCGTGGTTTGGGATCGTTGCACCGGCCAATACGCCCGCACCCATCGTGGCCAGGCTCAGTGCCGACATCGTGAAGGCCGTGCAGTCCCCCGATGGAAAGGCCAGGCTGGAAGAGGCGGGCTTCAAGGTCACGGGCACGGGCGCCGACGAATTTGCCCGGATCATCGCGGCGGACACGGTCACGTGGGGCAAGGCGGTGGCAGCAACCGGGTTCAAGGCCGACTGACAAGGTACCCCGGAGGGGCGGGGCGCCGTTCAGCCGTTGTTCGTGATCAGGCTGAAGAGGCCCGCCAGCAGCATCGCACCCGCCGCGCTGGCAATCCACCCGCTGGCCTCGCCCGGGTCGAACCAGCCCGTGGCCAGCCCCACGTAGGTGGCCAGGAATGCACCGGTAATCCCCAGCAACCCCATCATCACCCAGCCCAGGGTGTCGGTGCCCGGTTTCAGCACCCTGGCCAGGACCCCTACCAACAGCCCGACCAGCAGGGTTCCGCTCAGGGACAGCATGTTTGTTTACCTCGTTTGATCGATATGAATGGCCGTGCTCCGCCCACTCTACGAAGCAGTGCCGGGGCGCGGTGTCGGACAAGGGGCAGTCCGTGCGTCCCACGGCGGTCAAGCGCGGCCCGGCGCCCATCGCATTTCGCTGACAGCCGGGTGGGGTGAAAGCCTGCCTGCAGGGTGCACGGCTGACCGGTACATTGGGTGCCAGAGGTTGTCGCACCAGCGCCAGCCAGACCATGGAAAGGGCCTCTTCATGCATCACCCCGATCTGTCTCGCCATGCCGGACACACTGCCCGCCAACGATGGGCCGCCGTCGCGGTGTCAGCACTGGTCATGGCGCTGCCCGCTTTTGCGCAGGGCGACGAGGCATCGCTGCAGCGGGGTGCCAGCCCTGACACCACGCCGCAGCAGCGCTACCAGACTGCCATCCGCGAGGCGGGTGGCGGGCTCAAGGTGAGCCTGCAGGAGTGTCTCACCCTGGTGGCGGCGGAGCGCAATGGCTGCGAGTCCACAGCCCGAGCGCGTTACAAGGCCGACATGGATGCAGCGCGCACCATGCTGCGCAACCCCGACGCCCGCCCGGTGAACATCGTGGGCGAACCGGTGCGGACTACCGAGACGACCTATGTCGTCAAGCCCTGATCGCCTGAAGGCGTGATGGTGTGATAGCGCGCGACGGTCGCAAAAAAGCCGCCCTGAAGGCGGCCTGGATTTGCAGCGCGGGCGAGCCTACCTGGCCGCGGGGATGTCCACATCGGTCCCGACACGCCGCGCGCCGTTGAAGCGCTTGGCCCAGTAAGCGGTGGCCATGTCTTCCACGCGCACCTGGGCGCCGCTGCGGGGGGAGTGGATGAACTTGCCGTCACCCACGTAGATACCCACATGGCTGAAGTTGCGGCGCATGGTGTTGAAGAACACCAGGTCTCCGGGCTGCAGATCCTTGCGGTCGATGACTTCCGTCGCGGCAGCCTGCTGGTCTGCACGGCGTGGAAGCAACAGGCCCACGGTCTGTTCGTAGATGGCACGCACAAAGCCGCTGCAGTCAAAGCCTGTCTCAGCGCTGTTGCCGCCGCGCTTGTAGGGCACGCCCAGAAAACCCATGGCATTGACGACCAGGCCGGTGGTGCGGTCTGCCACCGTCTGGCTCACGCCTTCCAGGCGGCTGAGCAGGCCCTTGTCGGCCAGCAGGCGGTCCATTTCGTCCGGCGGTGCTGCCTGGGGGGCAGCCTGGGCTGCACAGGTGCAGGCCAGCAGGAGGGCACATAACCATTTAGACATGGGGGCGAAGGGTATCACGCCCAGCCGTGGGTCCCTTCAGAATGGGCGGCGGGGTTGACTGGTATCAAAACGTACCCTGTGGGTACCGGTGCAGCAGCACCGATGATGGCCCCTTGCTGCGGCGCGGGGCCGCCCACCAGGTACTACCGCTTTCTAGGGGAAGACTTACCGATGCGACTGAGTTCACGTTCGGCAGCACGGCCTGCCATCCATGTCAGCGCGCTCGTGCTGGCGCTGGCTGTCTCCAGCGCGCCTGCCGCAGGGCAGGTTGTGCCGCCCGGCGTTTCGCTTCGAACGGTGGCCACCGGCCTGGCCAACCCGTGGGCGGTGGCGTTCTTGCCGGGGGGCGAGTTTCTGGTGACCGAGCGGTCTGGCACCCTGCGTATGGTGGATGCCGGTGGCAAGGTGAGTGCGCCGGTGGCCGGGGTGCCTCGGGTGGCGTTCGGCGGACAGGGGGGCCTGCTGGATGTGGTGACGGACGCCCGGTTTGAGTCCAACCGGCGGATATTTTTCTGCTTTTCAGAACCCGCGGGCGCAGGCGCTTCGGGCAGCAGCACGGCGCTGGCCCGCGCCACGCTGTCGGCCGATGCCCGCAGCCTGCAAGACGTGCAGGTCATCTTCAGCCAGCGGCCCAAGGTGGAGAGTTCCCTGCACTTCGGTTGCCGCATCGTGCAGGCGGCCGACGGTAACCTGTGGCTGACGTTGGGCGAGCGCTACCACCGCAAGGACGATGCCCAAAAGCTCGACAACCACCACGGCAAGATCGTGCGCATCACGCCCGACGGCGCGCCGGTGGCCGACAACCCCTACGCGAAGCAGGCCGGGGCCTTGCCCGAGATCTGGAGCTACGGCCACCGCAACCCGCAGGGCGCCACGCTAGGACCGGACGGCAAGCTGTGGATGCACGAACACGGCCCGCAGGGCGGCGACGAGATCAACGTGCCGCAGCCAGGCCGCAACTACGGCTGGCCCGTGATCACCTACGGGGAAAACTATGGCGGTGGAAAGATGGGGGAGGGCACCGCCAAGGCGGGCATGGAGCAGCCGCTGCACTACTGGGTGCCGTCGATTGCGCCCTCGGGCATGGCATTCGTCACCAGCGACCGCTACGGCAGCGCATGGCAGGGCAGCCTGCTGGTGGGGTCGCTCAAGTTCGGCACCCTTCACCGGCTGGAGCTGAATGCCGGCAAGGTCGTGCGCGAGCAGAAATTGCTGGAAGGCAACGGCGGCCGCATCCGCGATGTGCGGCAGGGGCCGGACGGATTCATTTACCTGCTGACCGACAGCCGGGATGGCAAGTTGCTGCGGTTGCAGCCAGGTAACTGAAAAAACAGGACCGAAGCCGCCGCAATGGCGGACCGCCAAAAGCGGCGTTACCCGCCGGCTTGACGCAAGTCAAAGTAGCCCGGCAAAGGCAAGCGGGACTAGCTGTACTGGCCCGGTTGCCCCGCAAGCCGGGCCCTGTTTGGATGTAGTCTTCATCCATGCCTGCTGACCTCACCCTCACCCCGGCGCTGTCATCCCTCGCCGACTCTGCGCCTGCCAGCCCCTTGCCGCACTCGGCCCTGGCCGTGCGCCGGGTGGCCATCGATACCTGGCGCGAAAACGTCGCCTACCTGCACCGCGACTGTGCGGTGTACCGGGCGGAGGGGTTCCAGGCGCTTTCCAAGATCGAAGTGCGGGCCAATGGCCGGCGCATCCTGGCCACGCTGAACGTGGTGGATGACCTGGCCATCGTGGGCTGCAATGAACTGGGCCTGTCGGAAGACGCTTTTGCCCAGCTGGGCGTGGCGAGCGGGCACACCGTGTCGGTGGCGCAGGCCGAGCCGCCGGAGTCGATGGGGGCGCTGTTTCGCAAGCTGGCCAGCGAGCGGCTGACGCGTGAGGATTTTGGCGCCATCGTGCGCGACATTGCCGACCACCGCTATTCCAAGATCGAGCTGACCGCCTTCGTGGTGGCCTGCCACCGCAATGAGCTGGATCGCGAGGAGGTGTTCTTTCTGACCGACGCCATGGTCGCCATTGGCCGCAGACTGGACTGGCACGAGCCGCTGGTGGTCGACAAGCACTGCATCGGCGGCATACCGGGCAACCGCACCACGATGCTGGTGGTGCCCATCGTCGCCGCGCATGGCATGCTGTGCCCCAAGACATCGTCGCGCGCCATTACCTCACCCGCCGGAACGGCCGACACCATGGAGGTGCTGGCGCATGTGGAGCTGCCGTTTGACGAGCTGGGCGACATCGTGCGCGAGCACCGTGGCTGCCTGGCCTGGGGTGGCACGGCCAATCTCTCTCCGGCAGATGACGTGCTGATTTCGGTGGAGCGCCCGCTGTCCATCGATTCGGCCGGGCAGATGGTGGCGTCCATCCTGTCGAAGAAGGTGGCCGCGGGCGCTACCCACCTGGTGCTCGACATTCCCATCGGCCCTACGGCCAAGGTGCGGTCGATGCCGGAGGCTCAGCGCCTGCGCCGCCTTTTTGAGTACGTGGCGCGGCGCATGGGCTTGTCACTCGACGTGGTCATCACCGATGGCCGCCAGCCCGTGGGCAACGGCGTAGGCCCGGTGCTGGAGGCGCGCGACGTGATGCGTGTGCTGCAGAACGACCCGCGCGCGCCCGACGACTTGCGCCAGAAGTCGCTGCGGCTGGCAGGCCGGCTGATTGAATGCGACCCTGATGTGCGCGGCGGCGATGGCTACGCGATTGCGCGCGACATCCTTGATTCGGGCCGGGCGCTGGCCCGCATGAACGCCATCATCGCGGCCCAGGGCAGCAAGGGGTTTGACCACAACCACCCGGCGCTGGGCGCACTCACGCTGGACGTGGTAGCGCCCGCTGCGGGCGTGGTGGCTGGTATCGACAACTACCAGATCGCCCGCGTGGCGCGGCTGGCCGGCGCCCCCAAAGTGCAGGGTGCGGGTGTGGATGTGCTGTGCAAGCTGGGCGCTACGGTGTCTGCCGGGCAGTTGCTGTACCGCGTGCATGCCAGCTACCCGGCCGACCTGGAGTTTGCAAGGCAGGCCTGCCTGCGCGATACCGGCTACACCATTGGCACTGCGGCCGACGTGCCCAGCGCGTTCGTTGAATTCTGAACGGCGATGGGCCGTCGGCACCCGCACCGAGACACACACCAGCATGACCCCCGCCACGCCCACGCCTGACAACGCCTCGCTGCTGTACTTTGCAGACGAGGAGGCCGCCGCCCTGCGGCTGGCGCACGCCGCGGGCCTGCCCGCCCACGCCATCGATCGCCACCGGTTCCCCGATGGCGAACTGCGGCTGCGCCTGCCGCTGGACGCGCAGGGTGCACTGCCGGCCCGTGTGGTGCTGCTGCGCAGCCTGCACCAGCCCAACGAAAAGCTGGTGGAGCTGCTGCTTGCCGCCCGCACCGCGCGCGGGCTGGGCGCGCACCACCTCACGCTAGTGGCACCGTACCTGGCCTACATGCGGCAAGACATGGCGTTTGAGCCCGGCCAGGTGGTCAGCCAGCAGGTGGTGGGCGGCTTTCTGGCCAGTCTGTTCGATGCCGTGGTCACGGTCGATCCGCATCTGCACCGGGTGGCCACGCTACAGCAGGCTGTGCCCGTGCCGCAGGCCGTGG
Organism: Burkholderiales bacterium Ga0074133; assembly: GCA_001464865.1. Lineage (GTDB taxonomy): Bacteria > Pseudomonadota > Gammaproteobacteria > Burkholderiales > Burkholderiaceae_C > Acidovorax. Next base: position 37,274 of record LNEG01000053.1, on the reverse strand, counting down.
TGCTCAGCGGTGCCCAGCCACTGGCTGACCTGATTGCCCGGCGCCGCCCGGGTGCCCTGCTGGTGGGGCCGGATGGCGAATCGGCCCAGTGGATTGCCCAGGCCGCCGCGCGCCATGGCTTTGACCACGCCGTGTGCACCAAGGTGCGCCGTGGCGACCGGGACGTGACCATCGAGCTGCCTGCGCTCGACGCCCGCGGCCGCGCCGTGGTGCTGCTGGACGACATGGCCAGCACCGGCCGCACCCTGGCCCTGGCCGCACAGCTGCTGCGACAGGCCGGTGCGGCATCCGTCGATGTGGCCGTGACGCATGCCCTGTTTGCGGGCGATGCGTTGCAGTTGCTGCACGACGCTGGGGTGGGCGAGGTCTGGAGTACCGACTGCATTCCCCATACCAGTAACGCTGTGCCCATGGCCGATGTGCTGGGCGAGGCGGTACGGGGTGTGCTGCAAGCCGCACGCTGACTGGCCGACGGGCTGCGACAATCCCCCGTCGGCCGGGTTTCCTCAGGCCGCTTCCGCACAAGACCCGTCGCCCCCGGCGCGACCCCACTGCCACACACACCATGCTGCTAGACGTCACCGAATCCCAACTCGTCCTGGTCGATTACCAGGAACGCCTGATGCCCGCCATCTTTGAAGGCCCCGCCGTGCTGGCCAACGCCCGCCGCCTGGCCGAGATCGCCCGCATGCTCGATGTACCTGTGTGGGGCACCGAGCAAAACCCGTCGCGTCTGGGCGCCAACGATGCCGCGCTGCGCGCCCTGTGCCAGAAGACCCTGGCCAAGATGCATTTCAGCGCCGCCGAAGAAGGCCTGGGCGAATGGCTGCGCCCGCCCGCCAAGCCGCAGGGCGGCAACGCCCGCAGCCTGCCCAAGCACCTGCAAAAGCCCGCTGCCCAGGCTTCCGAGCGCGGCACCATCGTCATTGCGGGCTGCGAGGCCCATGTGTGCCTGCTGCAGACCGCGCTGGACCTGATCGAGGACGAGTTCGAGGTGTGGGTGGTGACGGACGCCTGCGGCTCGCGCACCGAGCGCAACCGCGATGCCGCGTTTGACCGGCTGGCCGGTGCAGGCGCCGAGCTGGTGACGACCGAGATGGTGGCGTTTGAATGGCTGGGCAGCTGCGAACACCCGGCCTTCAAGGACGTGCTGGGTCTTATCAAGTGACCTAAAACACGTTTTTTGAGTGTTTTGCGGCCGAGGCCCTTGATTTATTTGCACCTTGCGCTATCAAAATAATAGCATTTTGCTGGAGGCAGACCCTTCCGGGCGCGCTGGCCAAGAGCAACGGGCAAAGTGCAAAGTGCAAAGGTGACGTGCTTTCCTGCCTGGGCATGCCTTGCCGAGACCTGGCAAGGCGATCAGCCCAACAGGGGCCGCAGAAACGTGACGGCCAGCCCCACCAGCGCGCAGCCGCCCAGCAGTGCCAGCACCCCCACCTTGAACCGGAACAGCGCCACGGCAGCCCCCACGGCAATCACGGCCGGAATGGCGTCAAACGGCCCTGAAAAGCCCTGGGGCCACAGCAGGTGGTAGGCAAAGAACAGCGCCAGGTTCAGGATGACGCCGACCACGGCCGCCGTGATGGCGCTCAGCGGCGCGGTAAACCCCAGCTTGCCGTGCGTGGCTTCCACGGCAGGCCCGCCCGCCAGAATGAAGATGAAAGAGGGCAGAAAGGTGACAAACGTCACCACCGTGGCGGCCGCTGCCGCGCCAGCGAACAGCGCATCGGGCCCCCACACCTGCTGCAGCCAGCCACCCACAAAGCCGACGAACGCCACCACCATGATCAGCGGCCCGGGCGTGGTCTCGCCCAATGCCAGCCCGTCGATCATCTGCGGGCCGCTGAGCCACTGGTACTGCTCTACCGCGCCCTGGTACACATAGGGCAGCACCGCGTAGGCGCCGCCAAACGTGACCAGCGCAGCCTTGGTAAAGAACCAGCCCATCTGCGTGAGCGTTCCTTCCCAGCCCTGGGTGGCCACCAGCAGGCCCATGGCTGCCAGCCACAGTGCCAGGCCCGCGGCCAGCACCTTGGCCAGGTGGCGGCGTGAAAACCGGGCGTGGTCTGGCGTGGGCGTGTCGTCGTCAATCAGCGCAGGGCCATATCCGGCGTGCACGGCGGCGTGGCCACCGCCCAGGGCAAACACGGCAGGCCAGCGCCGGGCACCGAAGTAGCCGATGAGCCCGGCCGCCAGCACGATGGCGGGGAAGGGCGTATCGAGCGCGAAGATGGCCACGAACGACAGCCCGGCAATCGCCCACATCCAGCCGTTCTTGAGTGCCCGCGTGCCAATGCGGTGGGCGGCATGTAGCACCAGCGCCGTCACCGCCGGCTTGATGCCGTAGAAGATACCGGCCACCACCGGCACGTCGCCAAAGCGCAGGTACACCCACGACAGCCCCACCAGGATAAACAGCGAGGGCAGCACAAACAGCGCCCCGGCCACGATGCCGCCCCAGGTGCGGTGCATGAGCCAGCCGATGTAGGTGGCCAGCTGCTGGGCCTCGGGGCCGGGCAGCAGCATGCAGTAGTTGAGCGCGTGCAAAAACCGCTTTTCGCTGATCCATCGGCGCCGCTCGACCAGCTCGGCATGCATGATCGCGATCTGCCCGGCGGGGCCGCCAAAGCTGATGAACCCCAGCTTCAGCCAGAACATAAAGGCCTCGCGAAAGCGGACGGGGGCGGGCAGGGGGGCTTGGGCAGTGGGGGAATTGGGAGGGGGCATCGGGTGGAAGGCGCTTGCAAAGGACAAGAGCGGCCCGCGCAACACGGGAGGCGCCGCGCAAGTCTATGCGCAGCGCCATGACCGGTCTGTGTCGGGCCCGCCGCAATGCCCCGCGCCCGGCACGCCACGTCAGTTTGTCGAAAGCCCGTTATGAATAATTATGAATTCAGAACTGCCATCAGGCAGACGAGTGAGATGCAGAGGAGACACCCCGATGAGCCAGTACGCCGACTTCTACCGCCAGTCCATTGAGCAACGCGACAGTTTCTGGAGCGAGCAGGCGCAGCTGGTCGACTGGAAGACCCCGCCCACCCAGGTGTGCGACTACGGCAACCCGCCCTTTGCCAAGTGGTTCGTGGGCGGCACCACCAACCTGTGCCACAACGCGGTAGACCGCCACCTGGCCAGCCGGGCAGGGCAGACGGCGCTGATCGCCATCTCGACCGAAACCGAGACCGAGCGCGCTTACAGCTTTGCCGAGCTGCACATCGAAGTGCAGCGCATGGCGGCATCGCTGCTGGCCATGGGCGTCAAAAAAGGCGACCGCGTTCTCATCTACATGCCCATGATTGCCGAGGCCGCGTTTGCCATGCTGGCCTGCGTGCGCATCGGTGCGCTGCATTCGGTGGTGTTTGGCGGCTTTGCCGCGGGTTCGCTCGCGTCGCGCATTGAGGATGCGGAACCCGTGGCCGTGGTCAGCGCCGACGCGGGTTCGCGCGGCGGCAAGGTGGTGCCCTACAAGCCGCTTCTGGACGAAGCCATTGCGTTGTCCAAGCACAAGCCGCAGGCGGTGCTGATGGTCAACCGCGGGCTGGCCCCCATGCACCTGCAGCCCGGCCGCGACCACGATTGGGCGGCCCTGCGTGCGCAGCACATCAACGCCGTGGTGCCCTGCGAATGGGTCGAATCCACGCACCCCAGCTACACGCTGTACACCAGCGGCACCACCGGCAAGCCCAAGGGCGTGCAGCGGGACACGGGTGGCTACACCGTGGCGCTGGCTGCCAGCATGAAGCACATCTTTGATGCAGAGGCAGGCCAGACCTTCTTTGCGACCAGCGACATCGGCTGGGTGGTGGGGCACAGCTACATCGTCTATGGCCCGCTGATTGCCGGCATGGCCACCATCATGTATGAGGGCCTGCCCACACGGCCCGACGCGGGTGTGTGGTGGAGCATTGTCGAGAAGTACAAGGTCACGCACATGTTCTCGGCCCCCACCGCGGTGCGCGTGCTCAAGAAGCAGGACCCGGCCTACCTGAGCAAGTACGACGTCAGGAGCCTCAAGGCCCTGTGGCTGGCCGGTGAGCCGCTGGACGAACCCACCGCGCAGTGGATCAGCAGCGCCCTGCAGGTGCCCATCATCGACAACTACTGGCAGACCGAAACCGGCTGGCCCATCCTCACGCTGGCCAACGGCGTCGAGCAGCAGTCCACCCGCTTTGGCAGCCCCGGCAAGGCCATGTATGGCTACGACGTGAAGCTGATCGACGAGTCGACCGGCGAGGAGCTGACCGGCGCCAACCAGAAGGGTGTGGTTGCCATCGAAGGCCCGCTGCCCCCGGGCTGCATGCAGACCGTGTGGCGCGACGATGCCCGTTTTGTGAACACCTACTGGAAGAGCATTCCGGGCCGCCTGATCTACAGCACCTTCGACTGGGGCATCCGCGATGCCGACGGCTACCACTTCATCCTGGGCCGCACCGACGACGTGATCAACGTGGCCGGGCACCGGCTGGGCACCCGCGAGATCGAGGAGAGCATTGCCTCGCACCCCAACATTGCCGAAGTGGCCGTGGTGGGCGTGGCCGACAGCCTCAAGGGCCAGGTGGCGATGGCGTTTGCCGTGGCCAAGGACGCCACGGGCCTCACCGACGATGCCGCCCGCCTCACGCTCGAAGGCGAGGTGATGAAGCAGGTGGACAAACAGCTAGGTGCCGTGGCCCGGCCATCCCGCGTGTATTTCGTGACCGTGCTGCCCAAGACGCGGAGCGGCAAGCTGCTGCGCCGTGCCCTGCAGGCGGTGGCAGAGCGACGCGACCCCGGCGACCTGACCACCATGGAAGACCCTGCAGCGCTGCAGCAGGTGAAGGATCTGGTGGGCTGAGGGCCTGCCAGCACAGACAGCGGGCCTGTTGACGGCCGGTGTGTACGACCGGCCTGCCTCGGCAGTACCGTTGCAGGCCGAGATTCTTAGCCAGACAGCTTGGCACTGCTGACGCTGCGGCGGCCCCACAGCGCCACGCAGATGTGGACACCCACGCCCACGGCAACCAGCACAGCTGTGCCCAGGCCCCACACGGTCCAGGTCACCACAGAAACGCCGGTGGCCACCGACGGTGCGGCTTGCAGAAAGCCGGCCAGCATCGTCCACGTTTCGGTCAGCCCCACTATCAGGCCCTGGATGGCTTCGATCGGCAGAAACTGCATCAGCCACGCCGGCACCGGGACCGACGACAGGTCGGCTGCGGGTCCGGTGATCGATGGCGCCTTGGTCACGGCCCAGACCACGATGCCGTGAAACGCCCAGGCTGCCAGTGACCACAACCCCAGCAGCAGGGTGACCAGTGTCCAGTTTGCGATGTAGAGCATGTGTTGTTCCTTGTTGTGAGTGGCAAATCAGAAATGGGATCAGAGAGCCCGTAGTCTGGCGATGGAACGCCGCTGGATAAACCACCCTCGCACGCAACTAAGATGCGGTTTTCCCGAAGCGAATTCCATATGCTGAACTACCGCCACCTGTATTACTTCTGGGTCGTCATCAAGGAGGGCGGTTTTGCACGGGCTGCCGAGCGCCTGGACATGGCGGTGCAGACCATCAGCGCCCAGGTGCGCGAACTGGAAAAGCAGCTGGGCCACCAGTTGCTCAAGCCCGCGGGCCGCGGGGTGGCGCCCACACCCGCAGGGCAGGCCGCGTTTGCGCGGGCCGAGGAAATTTTCACCCTGGGCCAGTCGCTGCCCGACGAGGTGCGCGAGGCCGCCACGGGCCGCGTGGCGCAGTTGTCGGTGGGTTTGTCCGACGGCATCTCCAAGCTGGCCGCGCATGCGCTGCTGGCGCCGGTGCTGGAGACGCCGGACCTGCGGCTGGTGTGCCATGAGGGCGAGTTCGAGCAGCTGCTGGCCGAGCTGGCGCTGCACCAGCTCGACATCGTGCTGGCGGGGCAGCCGGCGCCGCGCAACCCCAACCTGCGCCTGACCAGCGAGCGGCTGGTGGATTCGGGGGTGCACTGGTATGGGCCCGCCAAGCTGGTGGGCAAGGCGCAGCGCGAAGGCTTCCCGCAATCATTGACGAATCTGCCCGTGCTGCTGCCCACCGGCCATTCGGCGCTGCGCATCGCGCTCGACCACTGGTTTGACACCAAGGGCATCCGTCCACGCATCGTTGGCGAGTTTGAAGACAGCGCCTTGCTCGCCGTTTTTGCTGCCCGAGGCATGGGCGTGTTTCCGGTCAGCCAGCTCGGCGCGGGCGACGTGGGGCAGATGCGCGGGCTGCGCCTGCTGGGGCAGTGCGAAGACGTGCGCGAAGAGATCCACGCCATCCGTTCGCGCCGGGGGCTGCACCACCCGCTGGTCAAGCAGATCATTGCGGCCAGCGAGAATACCTGACCGGGATTTTCAACAACCGGGGCAGCCCGGCTGCAGCATCACATCACCACGGCCAGTTCTGGTGACCAGCGGCTCCAGGCGACGTTCATTACCCGCGTTTCGGCATCTGCCAGGTGGTGGTCGGCCCGGGCCGCGGCACCCGCCAGGTGCAGCACCTTCTCGCGCAACCCATGCTCCGTGATGGAACCCATCAGGGATGCCAGCATCGGCTCATCCAGGTGCGCGGTCATGCACCGGGTGCTGTGCGCGCCCATCAGCAAATCCTCGCACAGGTCCCTGACCACCCGGGCAAACGCTCCGCGCGCCAGGCCCAGCTCCTCTTCCACTTCCAGATGCCGGAGCGTGTCTACTTCCGAGCGGCAGACATTGCCGTCTGAGATCAGCACGAGCGCCAAGATGCGTGCAGCGGCTTCGGGACTGTTGGGGGCGTAGTTGCGCATGAAATCCTCCTGTGCGGAATCGGGTGGGGGAAATGGCTGGGGGTCAAGCTGAAACGTCAGTCGTAGCGGCGATACCGGCCAGGCGGATGACCCGGGCGCAGGCGCTGTTCGGCCTTGATCGGGATTAGCACTGGCTGGCGGGCAGACCTCGCCGGTGCGGCCAGAAAGTACCGGACCTCGTCGAGGATCTGGCGCAGTTTGCCCAGCAGCAGTGCGGCGAGGGTGGGGCGGATTCTCATGGTGGTGTTCCTTTGGCAGTGGTGTTGCAGACACTGCAATCTAGGGCCGCCGACGTTTCGGAAAAACCGCGCTGGGCCGCAGCTTCACGTAGAGAAAACCGATGCAATCGTCCACTCAGCCAGCGGCGATGTCGGGCTTCCGAAAAACCTGCTGGTTCCGACGTGGCACGGGCCCTAGTGTTGAGGCTCCTTTCAACCAGGAGACATGTCATGCAAGTGCTTTTTCGAACACGCGATCCAGAAGGCTCCAACATGCGCGACCAGGTCGAGCGCCGGGTGCGGTTTGTGTTTCGCCGCCTGGGCTGGCAGGTGCCACGCGCCGAGGTCCAGCTCTCCGACCTGAACGGCCCGCGCGGCGGGCGCGACAAGCGCTGCCAGCTGGAGGTGCGGACCGAAGGGCGTGGCCTGGTCGTGGTGTCCTCTGTGGCCAGCGATTGGCGCACCGCGCTGGATGAGGCCCTGGCCCGGGCCGTGCGCACCATATTCCGCAAGATCAAGCGTGCTGCACCGGCCAAGGTGCCGCGCTCGGCCAGCCTGCTGCAATGAGCCGCTGGTGGGGCGACGATGCGCCACGGCCGGCTGCACGCCGGCCCGTGTGCATGAAGTGCGGGCTGCGGTGTGCGCGCGGCGCGGCAAGGGCATTGGGCACTTGCCGCCAGTGGCTGGCTGGCCGGCTTTGGGGTGCGACAGGGCTGCGGCGGCGTTGAGGCCGCGGGCCCGGCTGGTTGCAAGTCTCGATTTGCTATGAAGTAAATAGCAAGAGGTGCTTGTCAATAAAGCGCTACGGGCAGCTTTTACGCTCAATCGGCACTGGCGCGACCCGCTCGCGCGTGGCAGATCCCTGAGGGGCGATGGTTTCGGTGACGAGACCTTGCGAGCGATGCGGCAGTCGAAGTGGGCACCCCTTGCAGCCTGGTCCGGGTGCGGGTCCGCTGCATCGCACCCGCTCCATGGGCCCTGTTCACATGGGCGTTACAAGGGCCGCGGGCGCTGCCAGCTCGCCGGTGGCTCCCAGCCATCTGCCCACTGGAGGAAGTTCTCCAGCGGCATGGGCCGGGCAATGCAGTAGCCCTGTGCGTGCATGCAACCGAGCTGCAGCAGCATCTGGCCTTGGTCCACGGTTTCCACACCCTCCGCAATCACACGGTAGCCAAATGAGCGGGCCAGTCCGATCACGCCCTGCACGATGGCCAGGTCGCCGGGGTCACCCATCATGCCGTGCACGAAGCTCTGGTCGATCTTGAGTGTGTCCATGGGCAGCCGGCGCAGGTACGTGAGCGACGAGTACCCCGTACCGAAGTCGTCCAGCGACACCGTTACCCCCAGCGCCCGCAGCGCGGTCAGGGTGTCTGCCACCGACATGAGGTCGTAAAGCGCGGCGCTTTCGGTGATTTCGATCTCCAGCAGGCTGGCCGGTACGTGAGGGCGGCGCGCCAGGCTGCGGGCCACCCATTGCGCAAAGCCGGGGCGCTGAAGGTGTTGCGCGGCGATGTTGATGCTCAGCGGCAATGGCGTGCCGTGGGCCTGGAGGCGCTCCAGCGTGTTCAGCGCAGTTTCCAGGACCCATTCGCCAAAGCCGATTTCCAGCTCGGTGCCTTCCAGCAGGGGCAGGAACTCGCCCGGCGCCACCAGCCCGCGCTCGGGATGCATCCACCGCGACAGCGCTTCGGCCCCCACCACGGCGCCCGTCCGCATTTCTACCTTGGGCTGCAGGAACAGCGTGAACTGTGCATCTGCCAGCGCGTCGCGCAGATACCGGTTTTGCTCGCGCAGGCGCTGCATTGCACGTTCCTGGGCGGCGTCGAACTGGTGGTAGCGGTTGCGTCCGGCCTGCTTGGCGGCGTACATGGCCTGGTCGGCGTGGCGCATCAGAGCGTCCGCATCGGCATCGTCGGCAGGGAAAATCGTGTAGCCGATGCTGGCTGTGACCACGACCCGCTCGCCATCCAGCGGATAAACCACCGAGATGCTTTCCATCACGCGGCGCAGCATGCTCTCGCAGTCTTCCGGGGAGCGCAGGTCGGGCATGAGGATGACGAACTCGTCGCCACCCAGCCGCGCCACACAGTCCACGCCGCGCAGCGCATTCTTCAGCCGCCCGGCCACCACCACCAGCAGGCGGTCGCCTGCGCCATGGCCCAGGCGGTCGTTCACCGGCTTGAATCCATCGAGGTCAAGGTAGGCCACGCCCAGCTGGGAGCCCGTCTTGCGCGCATGCTGCATGCCCTCTTGCAGCTTGCGCGCCAGCAGCACGCGGTTGGGCAGGCCGGTCAGCGCGTCGTACAGGGCCAGGCGCTGCAGCAGCACTTCCTGCTCGCGCTGGGGGGTCACATCGATCGCTACGCCCAGCATTCGGCGCGGGGTGCCGTCCGCGTCGAAGCCGACGATCTTGCCCAGGTTGCGCACCCAGCGCACAGCATGGCCGTTGCCCAGGTCTACTCGCCAGGTCGCGTCAAACGGGGTGGCGGGCTCTTCCTGGTGGCGAGCCAGCTCGCTTTCGATGCGTTCGGCGTCATCGGGTGCGAGCGCGTGGTTCCACGGGATGGCGGTCGCAGTGCCGGCCGCGGCGGGCAGGTTGCGCATGGCGCGCCATCGGCTGTCGCCCGTGACGGTGCCCGATTGCAGGTCCCAGTCCCACAGGCCCAGCGAGGCCGCCGAAAGCGTCAGCGACAGCAGTTCCTCGCGCTCGCGCACCTGCTCTTCGTTGCGCTTGCGGTCGGTGATGTCGTGCACGGAGAAAAGCCAGCAGGGCGCGCCGTCAAACTCGGTGGATCGCATCGATTGCAGCACCGTGCGCGGCGGGCCGCCCCGTACGTTCAGTTCGACCTCGACGCTGGCCGGGGCGCCGTTGCGCTCGGCGCCATCCACGAGGCGCTGGCGGTCTTCGGCACTGAACAAGCCGAGTTCGATCGCCGTGTGCCCGATGGCTTCGTCCCGGGGTATTCCCAGCATTTCCACCCACGCCGGGTTGATGTCCACATACCGACCAGTGTCGCGGTGGGACAGCCCCATGGGAAAGGGCATGAGCTGGAAGATGCGCGAAAAGCGCTCTTCCGAGAGACGCAGCCGTTGCTCGGCACGTTTGGCCTCGTCGATGTCCTGCATGACGCCGCGCACCCGGGTGACGCGGCCGTTTTCAACGACGGGCTCGCCGCGTGCCCGCACCCACAGCAGCCGCCCGTCGGCATGCTGTACCTCCATCTCCATGCTCCAGTCCGTGCGGTTCATGATGCTGCCCCGGAGTTTCTCGCGCAGAGGCTCACGGTACGCTGGCGCCACATGGCGTTCGATGTAGTCGTGCGGCGGCGGCGTACCGTGCGGCAGGCCATGGATGTCAAAGCAGACGTCAGACCAGTACACCAGGCCCTTGCCTCGCTCGTCTGCCTGCTGCAGCAGGCTGTTGAGGGCGCGCAGGTCTTCGGCGCTGCGGTAGGACTCGGTCATGTCGTGAAACACGAACACAAAACAGTTTTCGCCATCGATCATGACCGAGCGGGCCGACATCAGCCCCGGGACACGCTGGCCCTGGCTCTGCGCCACCATGGGCAGCCGGTCCACCTTGCCATCACGCAGGAACGTTTCCAGCAGCCGGCTGCGCTCCCTGTCCGATGCCCAGATACGAAGCTCTGACGACGTACGGCCCATGATCTGTTCGCGCGGCAGGCCCAGCAGATCGCACAGCGCCGGGTTGACGTCCATGTAGCGCCCGTCCGAGATGCGCGAGATGCCCGCCGGGTCGGGGAGCGTCTGGTAGAAAGTGGTGTACTTGGCCTCCGATGAGCGCAGCGCGTCTTCGACCTCGCGGTGCGCCGTGATGTCCACGTCCATGCCGACCAGGCGTAGTGGCCTGCCCTGGGCGTCGCGCCGTGCAACCGTGCCCCGCGACATCAGCCAGCGCCACTGGCCGTGCAGGTTCATCACGCGGAAATCGGCTTCGTAGCTGTCCATCAGCCCGTCCATCGCGCGTGACAGCCCCTGGGCGTTGCGCTCTGCATCCGCCGGGTGACGGCGTGCGTACCAGCGCTGCCACAGATCGGGGTCGTCGGCATCGGCGGCCTTGATGCCAAACGACTCGTAGAACGCCCCGTGGCAGTAAAAGCGCCGCTCGGCCACATCCCATTCCCAGCGACCGCCGCCCAGCGAGTCCATGGCGAGCTGCAGTTGTTGTTCGCGTTGGGCCAGCGCCTGCTGGGTGCTGGTACGTGCCAGCTCTGCGCGGGCCTTGCCGGCCAGCAGCAGGCGGCCGATACCGAGCATGAGCACACCCGCGCCGTGGTGCCATGGCATGGCCAGGCCCCATGGGCCCGTCCCGCCCGATGGGTTGCCGGTCAGCACAAGGAGCCCCGCCACCATGACCGGCAGGCTGACGACCAGCCCGCCCAGAGCCAGCCATGAGGCCCAGGGCACCCGCATGCGGTGGGCGGCAGCCCGCCAGCCCAGCGCCAGCAGCCCGGTGCTGCCCAGCACGGCAGCGGCTGCCAGGGTGCCTTCGGGTGCCACGAAGGCCACCGCCATCAGCGCCATGACGGCGGTCACCGTGGCTGCCAGGGCCCCAAAGTACAGCCCCATGAACGCCACCACGGTGGGGTAGGCCAGCACGCGCAGTTCTGGCGCGTTCCAGTGGAGGGCGGTGAACGATGCCACTGACACCAGGCCACCCATCACGCCCAGCAGCCAGAGGGTGCGGCGCGACGGATGCAGCGACTCAGAGTGGGGCAGCCACTCCAGCACGAGCAGCAGCAGCATCAGGACGGTGCCCGCAACCAGGGTGTTGTTACCCATGGATGGCCCTGTTGTGTGGCGGGAGCGGGCGGCGGCCGGCAGGCATGTTCGTGCCCTGATGCGCGTGGGGCAACGCAGACGTCAGATCACGGCCAACCGATAGAGATAGCATGTAACCAAATTATGGCTGCTCCCGGCGACTTGCGACAGTCCGTAACGTGCTGATAAGCCCCGTTGACAGCAAGGTGCCGCACACAATGACCACGGCGCAGGCCAGCATCCACAGCGTGACCCTCTCGCCCAGGAAGAGTACCCCGTACAGCACTGCAAACACCGGTGTAATGAAGGTGACAGCCAGTGCCCGGCTCGGACCGGCGTGCTGTATGAGCCTGAAATACAGGATGTAGGCAATGCCGGTGCACAGCACGGCAATGGCTGCGATGGCGGCCCAGGCGCGCAGGCCGGGCATCTGGGCGGGCCAGAGCCACACGGTGGGCAGCGCCAGGCCAAGCGCAGCCCCCAGCTGGCTGCCCGCCGCGTTGGCCAGCGGCGGAACCCCGGTGAGGTAGCGGCGTGTGAAGCTGGCCGATAGCCCGTAAAAGCTCGACGCCAGCAGGCATGCCCCGATGGCCCACATCGCGCTGTCAGTCTTGAAGCCGGTGCCTGCGGGCGCTCGCCATGCCAGCAGGGCCACGCCCGCAAAGCCCAGCGCCAGGCCTGCCCAGCGCAGCCGCGTGATGCGGTCGCCGAGCCACATCCAGGCAATCAGCGCACCGAACAGCGGCACCGTGGCGTTGAGGATGGAGGTGAGCCCGGTGGCGATGTGCATGACCGCCCAGGCAAAGAGCGCAAACGGAATCGCCGAGTTGATGACACCCGCCAGCATGATGGGCCGCCAGTGCTGCCGGAATGCACCCAGGTGCCCCTGACGCAGCATGATGGGCCACAGGAACAGGGTGGCCAGCGCGACGCGCAGCCCGGCGGTGGGCAAGGGGCCAAACTCCGACGCCCCCAGCCGCATGAACAGGAACGACGCGCCCCACAGGGCGGCCAGCAACACGAACTCGCCGATCCAGCCCGACACGGGTTTCGCGGAAGCCCCGGTCATCGGTACGCCTGCTTGGGACGGGCGCTGGCCGCACCGCTGCTTGCCACCGGGGCGGGCCAGGCACCTTCCAGCGCCAGCAGTGCGGTCTTGCGGTCCAGCCCGCCGGCGTAGCCGGTGAGCGCGCCGTTTGCGCCGATCACCCGGTGGCAAGGCACCACGATGCTCAGCGGGTTGCGGCCCACCGCCGCGCCCACTGCGCGCATGGCCAGCGGGCGGGCCAGCTGGCGGCTGAGCGCGCCATAGCTGGTGGTGGTGCCGCGCCCCACGGCCAGCAATGCTCGCCACACTTCCTGTTGAAACGGGGTACCGCTCGACAAGTCCAGCGGCAGGTCGAACGCGGTGCGAGTGCCGGCCAGGTAGCCGTCAAGCTGCCCCGCTGCCTGCACCAGCAGCGGGTGATCGGCGGCATCGGCCCAGGCAAGCGCGCCGTGCAGGTGCTGCAGCGGCTCGTGGCGCTGGCCTTCAAACCACAGGCCGGCAAGGCCTGCGGGCGATGCCGCCATGCGTACCGGGCCCAGGCGGGTGGCAACGCGCATCTGCACGTGAGAGGGGGAATAAGGCATGTTCTGGAAGATTTTGGGTCAAAAGTGGCTGTAGTCGAGGATTTGATTGGCTTGGTTGCTATCTATTTTGAATATTTGGCAGCAGCGCGCTCAGGTACTGCGCTGGTTTTGGCGGGCGCACCCGCTGCGGGCAACGTGGGTGGGGCCAGCGGCGCCAGCGAGGCCCATGCCCGTATCACGCCGTAGCTGCGCCACGGGCGCCAGGCTTCAGACGCCTGCAGGGCGGCGCGGGCGGGGTTGCGCTCGCCCTGTATGCCCAGCGCCTTGTGCAGCGCCACGTCGCCGGCCGGAAACGCATCGGGCCAGCGCAGTACGCGCATGGCGATGTACTGGGCTGTCCAGTCGCCAATGCCGGGCAGGGCGCACAGGGCGGCCAGGGTGGCGGGCACATCGGCCATGGCGTCGAGGGCAACGGCCCCGCTGTCCACCGCACGGGCCAGCGCCACGATGGCCGCCTGGCGCTGGCGCACGATGCCGAGCCGGCCCAGCGTGTCTTCGCTGGCGCTGGCCAGAACGGCGGGCGTGGGGAAAAGCCGGTTCAGGTCAGGCCACGGTGTCGCCACTGGCTCGCCCAGGTGTTCGACCAGACGCTGACCCAGCGTGCGCGCGGCGGCCACCGTGATCTGCTGGCCCAGCACGGCCCGCACGGCCAGCTCGAACCCGTCGAAAGCGCCCGGCACCCTGAGCCCGTCACGGCCTGGGAACACCGGCCCCAGCACCGCGTTGATGGCCGCCGGATCTGCGTCGAGGTCCAGCATGGCGCGCACGCGGCGGATCACCTCGGGCAAGGCGGGGTACAGGGATTCGCTGGTGTGGAGCAGCACCAGGTGGCGCGTGGTGTCGAACTGCGCACTCAGCCAGCCAGTGATGCCACCCGGCAGCCGCACCGTGCGGCGCAGGGTGGGGACGGTGCCATAGGTGACCACGGCCTCGACCCCCACAAAACGCCTGCGCTCAAAAAATGCCAGCAGTGCCGATACGTCCATGGGCGGGCGCCAAGCCAGCCGCAGGGTTGCGCTGGCTGCCGTCGCACCGGCTGCCCCCCGGTGGGGGCCGGCCTGCGGTGTCACCGCGCCACGCCGCAGCTGGATGGGGTTGAGCCCGTAGTGCGTGGAAAACGCGGCATTGAAGCGGCGCAAGCTGCCAAACCCGCTGGCCAGCGCCACCTGCGTGACCGGCATGGGCGTGTCGGTCAGCAACTGTTTGGCAGTGAGCAGGCGCCGGGTCTGCAAGTATTGGAGGGGCGATACACCCAGCGCAGCCTCGAAGATGCGCCGAAGGTGCCGATCGCTCACGCCCAGGCGTTGGGCCAGCCGGGCCACTGTGGCGCCCTGCACGTCACTGGGTGATGCGAACCCGGGGGCATCCAGAATGCGCACTGCCTGCTGGACGAGAATGCTGGTGGCGTCCTGCACGGACCACGCCAACGCCTGCGGTGCCACCTCAGGTCGGCAGCGCAGGCAGGGCCTGAAGCCCGCATTTTCGGCCTGGGCCGCCAGGGTGAAAAAGCGGCAGTTCTCGCGCCGCGGCGTGCGCACGGCGCACACCGGCCTGCAATAGATGCCTGTGGAAGTGACGCCCGTGAAAAACCGTCCGTCAAAGCGTGCATCGCGCGCCTTCAGGGCCAGGTAGCGGCCTTCGTCGGTGGCACCTTCCGCATCGGCCGTACCGGGGACCGCTGCATCTTGGTTGGGCAGCAGGACGGGAGGACGCGTGGGCGATGTCATGGCGCCGATCATAGGAGTCTGAGCCCAGGGCACTGGCCGTTTTCGGACCTGTGCCTGAGTGGGCTGCGCGCCGGGGTGGTGGCATGCTCACTGCCGTCGCTGACCAGGGCCAGACGGGGTGCCCGCCGACAGGCCGCCAGCCAACCACGCCCCTACAATGGCCCGCCCTTTCCAACGTACCAGTCTGAAAGCCCTTCTACGTGCAGCCCACCCCCGCCATCTTCAAAGCCTACGACATCCGCGGCATCGTGCCGGAGACCCTGAACGAAGACGTGGCCGTGGGGCTGGGCCGTGCCTTTGGCACCGCGGCGCGGGCAGAGGGGCAGACCACCGTGGCGGTGGGGCGTGACGGGCGCCTGTCGGGCCCGTCCATCTCCGCAGCACTCATCCGCGGCCTGATGGAAGCGGGCATCGAGGTGATCGACGTAGGTACCGTCACGACGCCCCTGCTGTACTTTGCTGCCAGCACGCTGTGCAGCTCCGGCATCCAGGTCACGGGCAGCCACAACCCGCGCGACTACAACGGCTTCAAGATGGTGCTGGCCGGTCGCGCCATCTATGGTGAGGAAATCCAGGCCCTGCGCCGCACCATGGAGCAGGAAAGCTGGCAACTGCGGCCCGGCGGCTCAGTGCGCAGCGTGGATGTGCTGGCCGACTACACGGCGCGCATTGTGGGTGATGTGAAGCTCGCGCGGCCCATGAAGATCGTGGTGGATTGCGGCAACGGCATCGCCGGAGCCTCGGCGCCCGGCATCTTCCGCGCGCTGGGCTGCGAAGTGACCGAACTTTTCTCCGAGGTGGACGGAAACTTCCCCAACCACCACCCCGACCCGAGCAAGCCCGAGAACTTGCGCGACCTGATTGCCGCGCTGCAGGCGGGCGACGCGGAGCTGGGCCTGGCCTTTGACGGCGACGGCGACCGCCTGGGCATCGTCACGAAGGATGGCACCAACATCTTCCCCGACCGCCAGATGATGCTGTTTGCGCAGGACGTGCTCTCGCGCGTTCCGGGCGGCGAGATCATCTTTGACGTGAAGTGCACCCAGCGCCTGGCCCCTGCCATCGCCGCGGCGGGCGGTGTGCCCGTGATGTTCAAGACCGGCCACTCGCTCATCAAGGCGCGCATGAAGGAAACCAACTCTCCGCTGGGCGGCGAGATGAGCGGGCACATCTTCTTCAAGGAGCGCTGGTTCGGTTTTGACGACGGCACCTATGCCGGCTGCCGCCTGCTTGAAATCCTGAGCCGCCACGACGACCCAAGCGCCGTGCTCAATGCGCTGCCCACCAGCCACTCGACCCCCGAGCTGAATGTGGCCTGCGCAGAGGGCGAGCCCCACCGCCTGACAGCCGAGCTGCAGACGCTGGCGGCCGATACCTTTGTGGCCCCTGCCGTGATCAGCAGCATCGACGGCCTGCGCGTGGACTGGCCCGATGGCTTTGGCCTGATCCGCGCCAGCAACACCACCCCGGTTCTGGTGCTGCGATTCGAAGGCCACACGGCCGAAGCGCTGGCGCGCATCGAAGCGGCCATGCTGGCGCTGCTGCACCGGGTGAAGCCCGATGCGCACGTCGGCGCGGCCAGCCACTGAGCGCGGGAGGCGCGTGACCGTGGCCCACAGTAGGCTCCTGCGGATTGCAGCGGCCCAGTCCACTTCGATCGCAGGCGATGCCATGGGCAATGCCCGCACGCACCTCGGCTTCATCCACCGAGCGGCCGACCGCGGCGTTCAGCTGCTGGTGTTCCCGGAGCTTTCCCTGACCGGATACGAGCCCGCGCTGCACGCACGCGGCGTGGTGGAGCCCGGGCACCCGGCGCTGGTGTTGCTGGGCCAGGCCGCCGCCGATGCGGGAATGAGCGTGGTGGTGGGCGCGCCTGCGCTGCCCTGCCAGCCCGGCGCGCTGCCCGCCATTGGCGCATGGTTGCTGTCGCCGGATGGCAGTGCCACGCTGTACCGCAAGCGTTATTTGCACCCGGGCGAGGACACTTTTGCCAGCGCGGGTGACGCGGATGCGTCCGTCCACAAGATTGCGGGCGAGCCCGTGGCGCTGGCTGTGTGTGCCGACGCCACGCGCCCGGCCCATGCGAAGGCCGCACACGGTGCCGGTGCGCACCTCTACGCCACCGGCGCGCTCATCAGCGCCCGCGGCATCGACGAAGAATCGGCGCAATTGCAGGGCTACGCCGCCACGCACGGTTTTGCCGTGCTGCTGGCCAACCACGCGGGCTCCTCGGGTGGCTACGTGAGCGCTGGGCGAAGTGCGGTGTGGCAGCCCGGCGGCGCGTGTGTGGTGGCGGCCGAAGGCGCTGGCGACTGCCTTGTCCTGGCGCAGCGGGACGCGGCCGGGGGCTGGACGGGTGAAGTGGTCCGCTGGGACGGTTGCGCATGAACCTGGCCCGCGCACTCTATTCAGTGGCCATGTGGGGCGCGCAGCCCTTGTTGCGGCGCAAGCTGCGTCGCCGTGCGCTGGCAGAGCCGGGCTATGCCCTGGCGGTGCCTGAGCGCTTTGGCCGCTACGCGCCGCCCATGGACAGCCTGCTGTGTCACAGCACCACCGGCCCGCTTGGCCACTTTGTCTGGGTGCATGCGGTGTCGCTGGGCGAAACCCGAGCCGCGGCCATCCTGCTGGCCGAGTTGCGCCGGCAGTTGCCCGGCATGCGTCTGTTGCTCACCCACGGCACGGCCACCGGGCGGGCCGAGGGCGAAAAGCTGTTGCATCCCGGCGACGTGCAGGTGTGGCAGCCGTGGGACACCCCCGGCGCGGTGCGCAGGTTCCTGCGCAAATTCCGGCCGGCCATCGGGGTGCTGATGGAGACCGAGGTCTGGCCCAACATGGTGGCTGCCTGCCGCGACGCGGGCATTCCGCTGGTGCTGGCCAATGGCCGCATGAATGATCGCTCGCTGCGCAAGGCGCAGCGCGTGGCGCCACTGGCACTGCCTGCCTTTGGCGGCCTTGCGGCTGCCTGGGCGCAGACCGAGGACGACGCCCGCAGACTGCGCGCGCTGGGCACGCCGGTGGGCGGCGTGTTTGGCAACCTGAAGTTCGATGTGGTGCCCGACGCCGCCCAGCTGGCGCGCGGCCGTGCCTGGCGCGCCGGGGCAGGGCGCCCGGTGGTACTGCTGGCCAGCAGCCGCGAGGGCGAGGAAGCGCTGTGGCTCGATGTTTTGAAGCAGAAACGGCCTGTGGTGCACGTATCATATGCCTCTGATGCTATTGAAAGTGTAGCGTTTCAGCGCCAGGCCGCCGGTGCGATCCAGTGGCTCATCGTTCCGCGCCATCCACAGCGGTTTGACGAAGTCCACCAGCTGATTGCCAGCGCAGGCCTCACCGTGTCACGCCGCAGCAGCTGGAGTGCTGAAGCGCCCACCCAGGCCGACGTGTGGCTGGGCGATTCGCTGGGCGAAATGGCGCAGTACTACGGTCTGGCCCATGTGGCGATGCTCGGGGGCAGCTTTGCACCGCTGGGCGGGCAAAACCTGATCGAAGCCGCTGCCTGCGGCTGCCCGGTGGTGATGGGGCCGCATACCTTCAACTTTGCAGAGGCTGCCGAGCTGGCCTGCAGCGCCGGTGCGGCCCAGCGCGTGGCCGACATGACGGCGGGCGTGGCCGCCGCACAGGCCTTGGCGAGCGACGCCACGGCGCAGGCCGCTGCCTGCGAACGCGCCACCGCGTTTGCCGCGGCCCACCGGGGCGCTGCGCTGGCGACGGCACGGGCCATCGCCGACATGCTGAACCGCCGCGCAGGTGGCGCACCGGCTCCACACGCAGCGCTCTGATCCTGCTGGCCGGGCCCGGTTTTCGGCCCTGAGCAAGGCAGCCTGGTCGTTCGGGCGCCGCCATCGACTGTGCGACCATCGGCCCCATGGAACTGCGTCAACTTCGCTACTTTGTCCGCATCGTCGAACTCGGCTCCATGGGTCGCGCTGCGGCGGATCTGGACATGGTGCAGTCGGCGCTGAGCCAGCAGATCAGCCGGCTGGAGGGTGAGCTCTGCACCCGGCTGCTGCAGCGCACGTCCAAGGGCGCGGTGCCCACCGAGGCCGGACTGGCCTTTTTTCGCGAGGCGCAACTGGCCCTTCGCCATGCCGACCAGGCGGCGCGCGCAGCGCAGCAGGCGCGACTGACAGGCAGTGTGAGCGTGGGCCTGGCGCCCACCACGGCGTCGGTGCTGGGGGTGCCGTTGATGCGCGCCATGCACGAGCGTTACCCCGACGTGCGGCTGCACATGGTGGGAAGCCTGTCGGGCCACCTGTCGAACATGCTCAACGCCCGCCAGCTCGACCTGGCCGTGCTGTTCGACACGCAGCCCGGGCGTCGCTGGAGCGTGCTGCCCCTGCTCGAAGAGCGTCTGTTCCTGATCCGTTCGGCCTGCCGCGGGGCCACGCATCCGCTGGCCGCAGGCAAAGTGGCGCTGTCACAGCTGGGCGATGAGCCGCTGATCCTGCCCACCGGCCCGCACGGCCTGCGCAGCCGGCTCGATACCGCCTTTGCCCAGGCGCGCGTGGTGCCCCGGCTGGCCATGGAGATCGACTCGCTGGCGCTGCTGATGGATGCGGTGGACATGGGCCTGGGCAGCACCATCCAGCCCTGGGCGGCGGTGGGCCGCCATGCCGATGCAGCGCAACGCTTTGTGCTGGCCGAGATTGAAGACGAACCGGCCTTCCGGCCTGCGGCGCTGTGCAGCCTGTCGGACGACGAACTCTCACCCGCCGCCCTGGCAGCGCGCGTGGTGCTCGGCGACTGCGTGCGCGAGCTGGTGCAGTCGGGGCGGTGGGTGGGCGCCGCACTGGTCACCCCCTGAGGCGCTGCGCGCCTTCCCTCTGAGGAGACGCCGCCAGCGCGGCGGGGCGGCCCTTGCGCGGCGGCCGCTGGACTGAGCCGAGCCCCGGGAAAAGGATGGGGTTTTGACGGACCGTCCGAGCCTCATGGATCGATGGCTGCCCTCTGCACCCATCACGATCCGTGATGGGGCCATGCCGTTGCCGCCCCTGCGCAAGCAGCGGGGTTCTTCCTACATTCATGCCACCCATGAATGAAACGAAGAACTGCCCATGCACCCCGACGTTTTGGTGATCGGTGGCGGCAATGCCGCCCTGTGCGCTGCGCTGATGGCCCGCGAGGCCGGGGCCAGCGTGCTGCTGCTCGAATCGGCCCCGCGCGAGTGGCGCGGTGGCAACTCGGGCCACACGCGCAACCTGCGCTGCATGCACGATGCACCGCAGGACGTGCTGGTCGATGCCTACCCCGAAGAAGAGTTCTGGCAAGACCTGCTCAAGGTGACCGGCGGCCTCACCAACGAACACCTGGCGCGCCTGGTGATCCGCGAGTCCAGCACGTGCCGCGACTGGATGCGCCGCCACGGCGTGCACTTTCAGCCGCCGCTGTCGGGCGCGCTGCATGTGGCACGCACCAATGCGTTCTTCATGGGCGGGGGCAAGGCGCTGGTCAACGCGTACTACCGCAGCGCCGAAAAGCTGGGCGTGCAGATCCGGTACGAGTCGCCCGTGGACCGCATCGAGGTCGACAACGGCCGCTTTGTGGCTGCGCACTGCACCAGCAACGGCAAAGCAGAGCGCATCACCGCCCAAAGCTGCGTGCTGGCCGCGGGCGGGTTTGAGTCCAACCGCGAATGGCTGCGCGAGGCCTGGGGCCAGAATGAGCGCGGCGAGTGGCCGGCTGACAACTTCCTGATCCGCGGCACGGCCTACAACCGGGGCGTGTTGCTCAAGCACTTGCTTGACGACCATGGCGCCGACCGCATTGGCGACCCGACGCAGGCCCACATGGTGGCCATTGACGCACGCGCGCCGCTGTACGACGGTGGCATCTGCACCCGCATTGACTGCGTGTCGCTGGGCGTGGTGGTCAACCGCGAGGGCGAGCGCTTTTATGACGAGGGCGAGGATTTCTGGCCCAAGCGCTACGCCATCTGGGGCCGCCTGGTGGCGCAGCAGCCCGGGCAGATTGGCTACTCGATCATCGACAGCAAGGCCATTGGCCGCTTCATGCCGCCGGTGTTTCCGGGCGTCAGGGCCGACACGCTGCCCGAGCTGGCGCAAAAGCTGGGCCTGCCGGTGGACACCTTCATGCGCTCGCTGAACGACTACAACGCCGCCTGCCGCGTGGGCACGTTTGACCACACCGCGCTGGACGACTGCCACACCGAAGGCGTGGCGCCCGCCAAGACGCACTGGGCGCGGCCCATCGACATCGGGCCTTTCTACGGCTACGCGCTCAAGCCCGGCGTCACCTTCACCTACCTGGGCCTGCTCACCGACGACACCGCCGCCGTGCGCTTTGACAACGTGCCCAGCCCCAACCTGTTTGTGGCCGGCGAAATGATGGCGGGCAATGTGCTGGGCAAGGGCTACACCGCCGGTGTGGGCATGAGCATCGGCACCGCGTTTGGACGTATTGCAGGCGCGCAGGCCGCTTTGGCATCAAAAAGGCCTGTAGTGCAAGCAACATTTGCACCTGTAGCTATCAAAAAAGGAGCAAGCCATGCAGACGCTTGAATCGCTGACCCGCGACGCCCGGGCGCTGGCGAACGGCGACATCCTGCTGAGTGCGCCCGAGGCCGAAGTGGCCCGCCAGCTGCAGATCTGCAACGCCTGCCGCTATTGCGAGGGCTTTTGCGCCGTGTTCCCGGCCATGACGCGGCGGCTCGAATTTGGCAAGGCCGACATCCACTTCATCGCCAACCTGTGCCACAACTGCGGTGCCTGCCTGCACGCCTGCCAGTACGCGCCGCCCCATGAATTTGCCGTCAACGTGCCCCAGGCCATGGCCCAGGTGCGGGGGCAGACCTATGCCGACTACGCCTGGCCGCCGGCGCTGGGCGCGCTGTACCAGCGCAACGGGTTGACGCTGGCGCTGGCTCTGGTGGCAGGGCTCACGCTGTTCATGGTGCTGGCCGTGGCGCTCAAGGGCCAGGGCCTTGGCGCGCTGTGGCAGGCGCCTGCAGGTGGCTTCTACGGCATCTTCCCGCACAACCTGCTGGTGGGGTTGTTTGCGCCCGTATTCCTGTTTGCCGTGCTGGCCCTGAGCCTGGGCGTGCGCCGCTTCTGGCGCGACGTGACGCCCGCCACCAGCGGCGCGCCCCTGAGCACGCCCGCCACGATGGAAGCCACCGATGCGGTGCTGCGGCTGAAATACCTGGACGGCGGCCATGGCGACGGCTGCCACAACGAGGACGACGCGTACACGCTGTCACGCCGGCGCATGCACCACCTCACGTTCTACGGCTTCATGCTGTGCTTTGCGGCCACCAGTGTGGCCACGCTGTACCACTACCTGCTGGATTTGCCCGCGCCGTACGACCTGCCCAGTCTTCCGAAGCTGCTGGGCGGTGTGGGCGGCGTGAGCCTGGCCATTGGTACCGCGGGCCTGTGGCGGCTGAACCTGCGCCGCCACCCCGCGCATGGCGACGCGGCGCAAAAGCCCATGGACCGTGCCTTCATTGCGCTGCTGTTCCTCACCGCCACCACCGGCCTGGCCCTGTGGGCGGCCCGCGGCAGCGCCGCCTTGCCGCTGCTGCTGTGCCTGCACCTGGGCGCGGTGATGGCGCTGTTTGCCACGCTGCCCTACGGCAAGTTTGCGCACGGCGTCTTCCGCACCGCATCGCTGCTGCGCCACGCGGTCGAAAAGCGCCAACCCAACCCGATTGGCCTTGGCGCTGACTGAGCCCGCCGCCCCCGATGCAACCCACGATACAACCCACGATGAAGGAGACACCATGAAAAAGAGAACCTTGCTGCACTGCGCCCTGGCGCTGGCCGCCACAACCCAGGCCCTCGGCGCTACCGCGCAGAACTTTCCCCCCAAGAAGCCCGTGACGCTGGTCGTCGGCTTTGCTGCTGGCGGCGCTGCCGACGCCGCAGCCCGTCTCATTGCCAAGAAGCTGGGCGAAAACATCGGCCAGTCCGTGGTGGTCGACAACAAGGGCGGGGCAGGTGGCAACATTGCGCACCAGTTCGTGGCCGGGGCAGCGGCCGATGGGTCGGTGCTGCTGCTGGGTTCGGTGGGGCCGCTCACCATCGCGCCGCACCTGATGAAGCTCCCGTACGAGCCGTTCAAGGATCTGGCGGCGATTTCAGGCGGCGTGAACTTTCCGAACGTGCTGGTCGTGCACAAGGGTGCGGGCGTGAAGACGCTGGCCGAGTTCGTGAAGCTGTCCAAAAAGAAGCCCGGCAGCGTGGACTTTGCCTCCACCGGCGCAGGATCGGCATCCCACCTGGCGGGCGAGCTGTTCAACCAGCGCGCCGGCATCGACATGACGCACGTACCCTACAAGGGTGGCGCGCCCGCGCTGCAGGATTTGCTGGGCGAGCGCGTCACCTCGTACTTTGCAGCGCCGCCCACTGCGCTGCCGCACATCGAAACCGGCAAGCTGATTCCGCTGGCCACCACGGGCCTCACGCGGCCTTCGTACATGCCCCACATTCCCACGGTGGCCGAAGCGGGTTTCCCGGGCTTCGAGGCGCTCAACTGGTACGCCTTTGTGGCCCCGGGCAAGACGCCCGCGCCGCTGCTGGACCGCTGGAACCAGGAGATCGTGAAGGTGCTGAACGATGCCAGCGTGAAAGAGGCGCTGAACAAGCATGGCCTCACGCCGCAGCCCACCACGCGTGTCGAACTGACGGCATTCATGAAGAAGGAATCGACCCAGTGGGCGACCATCATCAAGGAGCGTAAGCTGACGGCGGATTGATCGACCCAGGGTTGTCTTCGTTGGGATGGGGCGCATCCAACCCGCCCATTCAGCCTGAGGCATCAAAAAACCGCCTGGCGCAATCGCTGCCAGGCGGTTTTTTGGTTTGAATGCTGCCGCCCCGAGCCGGCGGGTGCCCGGCAGCCGCGCCTACTTGACCAGCAGCGCGTTGATCGCCTCGATGTCCTGCTGGCTCAGCGTGCCTGCAGCCTGGCGCAGGCGCAGCGTGCCCAGCAGCACGTTGTAGCGCGCCTGGGCCAGGTCGCGCTTGGTCTGGAACAACTGGCTCTGGGCGTTGAGTACATCGATGTTGATGCGCACGCCCACCTGGTAGCCCAGGCGGTTGGCGTCCAGCGCGCTTTGGCTGGAGGCCTCGGCGGCTTCGAGCGCCTGCACCTGGCCCTTGCCCGACTGCACGCCAAAGAACGCGGCGCGGGTGGACTGGGCCACGTTGCGTCGGGTGGTTTCCAGGTCGGCGGTGGCCTTTTCTTCCAGAGCCAGCGTTTCGCGGATGCGGTTTTGCACCGAGAAACCGGCAAACAGCGGCAGGTTGAACGCCACGCCCACGCTGGCGCTGTTGGTGCGGCTGGAGACGCGCGGCGACTGGATGGTGCCGTTCGGGTTGCGCGTGACGTTGTAGCCGGCCTGCAGATCCACGGTGGGCAGGTGGCCGGTCTCGGCCTTCTTGGTTTCAAGGCGGGCGATATCGAGCGCGATCTGGGCCTGGCGCACGCCGGGCTGCTGGTCGCGGGCGGTGTCCACCCAGGCTGCCACGTTGTCGGGCTGCACTGCAGGCAACGGCACCGGCAGGGCCAGGGGGCGGGGCTGGGCGCCGGTCACGCCCACCAGCTGGTCCAGCGCCAGGCGTTTCACCCGCAGGTCGTTCTCGGCGGCGATCTCTTGCGCAGCTACCAGGTCAAAGCGGGCCTGCGCTTCACGCGAGTCGGTCACGGTGGTGGTGCCCACCTCGAAGTTGCGTTTGGCAGCTGCCAGCTGTTCGGACACAGCAGCCTTTTGGGCCTGCACAAACGTCAGTGTGTCCTGCGCGGCCAGCACATCAAAGTAGGCCTGGCTCACACGCACCAGCAAATCTTGCGTGGCGGCATCAAGCTGAGCCTGCGCAACGTCCACGCCACGCTGGCCTTGCTGGAAGTTAATGCGGTTGGCCGGGCGATAAAGGGGCTGCGAGGCATTGACACCCAGGGTCTGCGTGGTGCCGGTGTTTTCGACCGGCGGGCGCGAGAGCTCGACATTGCTGCGGTTCAGCCCTGCCGACAGCCCGGCGCTGGGCAGCAGGCCGGCGCGGGCCTGGTCGGCGCGGCGGGCCGCCGCGTCGAGCTGGGCGCGCGCAGACTGCCAGGTGGTGTCATACGTGCGGGCCGACTCGACCATTTCCAGCAGGCTCTGGGCCTGCGCTGGCGCGCTCAAGGCGGCGCCAAGCGCCAGGAATAGAACGGACAGGGAAAAGGGCCGTGGCGATGTCATGGGAGTCCTTCGGAGGAGCTGCAGGTCGGGGGTGGGAAACAGGCGAGGCCGAAGCCGGAGCCGGGCAAAACGGGCAGGCGGGTTCGTCCGGGCGTCAGTAGCGCGGCACGGCCTGGTCGGTTTCAAGCGACCACGCATCGATACCGCCTGTGATGTTGGCGACCTGTCCGAATCCGTTTTGGGCCAGAAACGCCGCCACCCGCAGGCTGCGTGCGCCGTGGTGGCACAGGCAGGCGATCGGGCGGGCAGAGTCCAGCTCGGCCAGGCGGGACGGCAGCTCTCCCATGGGGATGGCTACCAATTCAAAGCCTTCTGCCGTAATGCTGGCGGTCTGCAGTTCCCAGGGTTCGCGTACGTCCAGCACCAGAGGGCGGCCGCTTTCGGGTGCCGTGGCAGCAGAAAACAAGGCGGGCAGCTGGGCGGGACGGACGTGATCGATCATGCGATGCTCCGGAAGGCGGGTCAGAACGTGAAGCCGGACGGCTCGGGGAAGTGCACCAGGCGGGGGGCGATGGTGTCCCACGGCGCGGTGGTCTCGAAACGGTTGCCGGTGCGGCGGGTCAGCGTGAAGCGCATCACAGGCTCGCTGCCCACTATGGCGCCCAGGCGGCCGCCTTCGCGCAACAGCGCCAGCAGCGGTGCAGGTACCTCGGCCACCGAGCCGCTGAGCACGATCACGTCAAACGGGCCATCCGGAATCGCATCCCGCGCGCCGTCGCCCTGGCGCACATCGGCGTTCTGGATGCCGGCATTGCGCAGGTTTTCGCGGGCCATGCTGGCCAGCTCTGGGTTGATCTCCAGCGACACCACGCGCTCGGCGCGGTGCGCCAGCAGGGCGGCCATGTAGCCCGAGCCTGCGCCGATTTCGAGCACGCGGTCGGTGGGCTGCACCTTCAGATCCTGCAGCATGCGGGCTTCCACGCGCGGCTGCAGCATGCTCTGGCCGAGTCGAACGGCTTCCTCGGCGTCGCCAGCCACCAGCGGTACCTCGATGTCCATGAAGGCCATGCTGCGGTAGGCCGCCGGCACGAAATCCTCGCGGCGCACGACGGCCAGCAGTTCCAGGATGTCCAGGTCCAGCACGTTCCACGGCCGGATCTGCTGCTCAATCATGTTGTAGCGGGCCTGGGCGATGGGGTCGCTGGTGTTGGCAGACGTGTTCAGGGGCATGTTCATGGGATTTCTCCGTGGGGCAGGTGCAAGGCCGATCGGGACGATCAGGACAAACCTTCGATTTTAGGCGTTGTCGGGGTGCGTCCCAGCTTGCGAAGGGCCCACTGGGCCAGGTCGTCCATGTAGCAGTACACGACCGGCACCACCACCAGCGTCAGCAGCGACGAGGTGATCACGCCGCCGATCACGGCCTGGCCCATCGGAGCGCGCTGTTCCGAGCCTTCAGACAGCGCAAACGCCAGCGGCACCATGCCAAAAATCATGGCCAGCGTGGTCATGAGGATGGGGCGCAGGCGCACGCGCGCAGCCAGCAGCAGTGCATCGGCGCGGGGCAGGCCGGGCACGGTCTTGCCCTCATCATTCACATGCTCGTCCCGGGCGCGAATGGCAAAGTCCACCAGCAAGATGGCGTTCTTGGTCACCAGACCCATCAGCATCACCACGCCAATGATCGAGAACATCGACAGCGTGGAGCGGAACATCAGCAGCGCCAGCACCACGCCGATCAGCGTGAGCGGCAGCGAGGTCATCAGCGCCAATGGCTGCAGGAAGCTCTTGAACTGGCTTGCCAGGATCATGTAGATGAAGATGATGGCCATGACCAGCGCTGAGATGGCGTAGCCAAACGACTCGGCCATGTTCTTGGTGGAGCCGCCAAACTGGTAGCGGTAGCCGGGCGGGAAGGTCACAGTATCGAGCACCTTGCGGATGTCTGCCGAGACCTCGCCGGCCGAGCGCTGCGCCACATTGGCGTTCACGGCCACTTCGCGGGTGAGGTCGCGGCGGTTGATCTGGTTGGCGCCCGTGGTCTCCGTCACGCGGGCCACCTGGTTGAGCTTGACGATGCGCGTGCTGCCATCGGCACCGGTGAGCGCAAAGGGCAGCCGCTCCAGGTCCTGCGGCGTGGTGCGGGCTTCGGGCGCCAGGCGCACGTTCACGTCATAGGTCTGGTCATCCGGCGCGCGCCAGTTGCCCACGGTGGTTCCCGCCACCAGCGTGCGCAGCGATGCGGCCATGGGCGCCACCGAAAGGCCCAGGTCCGAGGCCACGTCGCGCTGCAGTTCCAGCGCGATCACAGGCTTGTCGGGCTTGAGGCTGGTGTCCAGGTCTACCAGGCCCGGGATGGTGCGGATCTTCTCGGTGACGAGCTTGGTCAGGCGCTCCAGTTCCTGAAGATCCGGCCCCTGCAGCGAAAACTCCACCTGCTTGTTTCCGCCCACGGCGTCGAGCAGGCCCACATGCGTCACGGTGATGCCGGGCACGCGCTGCAGTCGCTCGCGCAATACATCGGACATCTGGTCCACGCTGCGGCTGCGGTCCTTGCGGTCCACGAGGCGCACGTAGATGTTCGCGTACATCTTGCCTTGCGCACTGCCGGTGTTGATGGTGGCCAGCGTGTAGCGTACCTCGGGCAGCTCGCGCAGGATGCCTTCGACCTGGCGGGCCTTGGCCTCGGTGGCCTCCAGCGAGGAACCGACCGGGGTGTAGAAGTTGACCGAGGTTTCCGAAAAGTCGGCCTTGGGCACGAACTCCGTGCCCAGCAGCGGCACCATGAAGACGCTGAGCAAGAAGATGCCCAGCGCAATCAGCATGGTGGTGAGCTTGTGAACCAGCGACCAGCGCAGAATCGACTGGTAGCCCTCGGCCAGGCGGTCGGTGGCGCGGTCAAACCATCCGGTCACGCGGCCGATGGTCCGGTCGTAGAAGCTCGCAGGCGCGCCCCGCTGACCCTGGCCATGGCCATGGATGCTGGGGTCGTGCCAGATGCTCGACAGCATGGGGTCAAGCGTGAAGCTGACAAACATCGAGATCATCACGGCCGCCACGATGGTGATGCCGAACTCGTGGAAGAACTTGCCGATGATGCCGCCCATGAAGCCGATGGGCATGAACACCGCCACGATGGACAGCGTGGTGGCCAGTACCGCCAGCCCGATCTCCTGCGTGCCCTCCATGGCCGCGTTGTAGGCCGACTTGCCCATCTGCACATGGCGCACGATGTTCTCTCGCACCACGATGGCATCGTCGATCAGCAGGCCCACGCACAGGCTCAGCGCCATGAGCGTGATCATGTTGATGGTGAAACCGAACATGTTCATGAACAGGAAGGTGCCGATCAGCGAGATGGGCAGCGTGAGCCCGGTGATCACTGTGGACCGCCACGAGTTCAGGAACAGGAACACGATGAGCACCGTGAGGATGGCACCCTCGATGAGTGTCTGGCGCACGTTGTTCACGGCCACACGGATGGGGCGCGAGCTGTCGCCAATGGTTTCCAGCTTGACGCCCGGAGGCAGCTGGTTGCGCAGCTCCAGCACCGCGGCGTTCAGGCCGTCCACCACCTCGATGGTGTTTTCGCCCTGCGACTTCTGTACGGAAAGCAGCAGCGTGCGCTGGCCGTTGTACAGGGCCAGGCTCTCGGTTTCCTGGGCGCCGTCGTTCACGCGGGCGAGCTGCTCCAGCCGCACGGGTGCGCCGCCCTTGCGGGTGACGATGATGCGGCCGAAGTCCTCGGGGCGCTCCATGCGGGCGTCGATCTGCACCACGCGCTCCTGCGCCAGCGAGCGTATGGCGCCCACGGGCAGGTCCTGGTTTTCGTTGCGCACGGCGGCGGCCACCTGGTCGGGCGTCACGCCGTAGGCTTCGAGGGCCTGCGGGTTCAGGTAGATGTTGATTTCGCGCTTGGTGGCACCCACCAGGTTCACGGCACCAACGCCGCGCACGTTCTCCAGGCGCTTTTTCAGCACCTGCTCGGCCCAGGTCGTCAGCTCCACTGCACTACGGGCGCTGCCTGCAGCCTTGTCGTCGGGGAGCACGGCCAGGGACCACACGGCGCGGCTGGCCGGGTCAAAGCGCAGCACGCGCGGCTCTTTCACCTCGGTGCGCAGCAGGGGGCGCACGGTGGCCACCTTCTCGCGAACGTCTTCGGCGGCCTTGCGGCCGTCGATGTGGAGCTGGAACTCGATGATGACGACGGCAGTGCCTTCGTAGCTGCGCGAGGTCAAGGCATTGATGCCGGCAATCGAGTTGACGCCTTCCTCGATCTTCTTGGTGACTTCACTCTCCACAATTTCTGGAGAGGCGCCGGGGTAGTCCACCGTGACCACCACCACCGGAAAATCGATGTTCGGAAACTGGTCGACCTTGAGGCGCTGGTACGAGAACAGACCCAGCACGACGATGGCGAGCATCACCATCGTGGCGAACACGGGATTCTTGAGGCTGACTTGGGTAAACCACATAGTGCGGCTTACTTTGCAGGCTGTGCGGCGGCAGGCGCCGCGGCCATCACGGTGACCCCTGTGCCCTCACGCAGCAGGCCGATGTGGCCCGCCAGCACCTGCTGTTCGCGCTCCAGGCCCTCCACCGCAACCACGGTTTCCTCGCCTGCCTTGGACCGTGTGCCCGTGCGCACCGGCACATGCGTGATCTGGCCCTGGCGGATCATCTGCACGTAGGGTGCCGGCTTGTCGGTACGCACCGCGCTCAGCGGCACAACCAGCGCGTCGGTTGCGCCGGTGTTCAGCACCCCCTGCACAAACAGCCCCTGGCGCAGGGCTGGGCCCGATGCCATGGCATCGACGCGCAGGTAGGTGGGCACCGTGCGATTGGCGGCCTGGGCCGACGGGCTGATGCGCGCCACTGTGGCCTTCACCGGCTCGCTGGTTCCTTCGATGGTGAGCAGGGCCGTCTGGCCCACCTGCACCCGCACCGAGTCGGCCGGGGAGAGCAGGGCTTCGAGTTCCATCTTCGACAGGTCCACCACTTCGATCACACGGGCGTCAATCGCCACGCGCTCGCCGGGCTGCGCCAGGCGCTGCGCCACCAGCCCGCTGATCGGGCTGCGGATGACCGTGTCTTCCAGCCCCTTGCGCGCCACGTCGGCCGCGGCCAGCGCTGCCTGGTGGCTGGCCTGGGCCGATTCTAGGGTGGCCTGCGAGGTGACCAGTGCGGTGGCGGAGATGAAGCCCTGGTCTACCAGGGCCTTGTTGTTGCTCAACTGGCGCTGGTTGATGTCTACCTGGCCGCGGGCTGCATCGGCCTGCTGCTGGGCCTGGCGCAGGCGTGCCTGGGCTTCGGTGGGGTCGATGCGGGCCACGATGTCGCCGGCCCGCACCCGGTCGCCCTCGCGCAGCACCAGGCCTTGCAGTTCGCCTGCCGCGCGGGCCTTGAGCATGGCCGAGTCCACTGCCCGCAGTGCGCCCGATACAGGAACACCCAGCTCAATGCGCTGCAGGCGCACCGTGACCACATCGGCTGCCACCAGCTCCAGCGGGGCCCTCGCACGTTCGAGGGCGGCTGCGGCCACCGCCTTTTGCTGGGCCTGCCGCGCCGTTTGCGCCTTCCACAAACCCGCGCCCACGAGCAGCACAACGACGGCAGTCATCGCCCAGAGAGTCCAGCGTTTCATGGTGTCAGCGAGGAGGGGGTGGAGAAGCGGTGAAAGAAGAGGCGTGGGGCGCCGGTGACTCATCAGGCCGCACGCACAGGCCGTGCAGGATGCTGTCGAGCTGGCAATCCATGTAACTTTGCGGTGTCAGCCCCATCACCTGCGGGCAGCAGGCGCCCATCGAGTTTTGCCACAGCATCAGGAAGATCATGGGCACCAGCACCACATAGGTTGCGCCATCCATGGGCACGGGCCGGAACTCGCCCCGGTCGATACCGCGCTGCAGGATGCGGCGGATGAGCGCCTGCCCGGGGTAGATCACTTCCTGCTGGTAGAACTCGACGATCTCGGGAAAGTTTTGCGCTTCGCTGAACATCAGCTTGGTTATGCCCGCTGCCTTGGTGCAGCCAATGCGCTCCCACCAGACCTTGTAGCAGTAGCGCAGCACGTCGCTGGTGCTGCCGGTCATGTTTTCCAGCTCGGAATTCCATTCGGTAAACCGGCCGGCAATGTTCTCGCGCACCACGGCCTTGAACAGTTCTTCCTTGCTGGGGAAATACAGGAACAGCGTGCCCTTGGACACCCCGGCGCGCGCCGCGACTTCGTCCACCCGGGTAGCGGCATAGCCTTTCTCGACAAACAGGTCGAGCGCCGCCTCCAGCAGCTCCCCCGGGCGCGCCTCCTTGCGGCGGCTGCGCTTGGCGCCGGCGTCGGGGCTGTGGGGATCGGGTTGGAGTGGCGTTGGCATGTTAATGACTGACTGGTTAGTAATGTAGCAAGCATGCGCCGGTCCGTCAACGCGGGTGGTGGGCACGTGCGGTACGCGCCCGGCCGGCAAACCGAAGGATTCGTCAGTGATGCGCTGCGTGCGCGGCCCGCTTCAAATGTCTGCCCTGCGAGCGCCAATTTCCCTTAAATGTCTTATTGACAGGACATTAGAACTGTTCATAACATGGCCCATGCCTTCAGCGAGCCTGCCTCTGCCCAAGTACCACCAGATCTATCTGGTGCTGCGCGAGCAGTTGCAAGAGGGCCGGTTTGCCGACGGCCTGCCCGGCGAGCTGGCCCTGATGGAGCAGTTTTCGGTCGCACGCGTCACGGTGCGCCGGGCACTGGAACTGCTGCAGGGCGAGGGACTCATCTCGCGCGAACCTGGCCGCGGCACCCGTCCCGTGGCACCG
Organism: Burkholderiales bacterium Ga0074133; assembly: GCA_001464865.1. GTDB lineage: Bacteria > Pseudomonadota > Gammaproteobacteria > Burkholderiales > Burkholderiaceae_C > Acidovorax. The sequence goes on along the minus strand of LNEG01000053.1, from coordinate 5,200 downwards.
TCGCCTGTTGCGGCCGGCGGCGCTGGCGCCGATGCCCAGCACAGCCGTGCCCACCTCACGGGGCTGCTGGAAAACCTGGTCAGCATGGGCCTTCGCACTTCGGTAAAGGTGCTGGACGTGGACACTGTCACGGCGTCGAGCGCCGTGGCTGCAGCGCTCCAGATTCCGGTGGGCGAATCGGTGCAGAAGGCGGTGCGGGTGCGCAGTACATCCGAAGGACCCCTGTCGCACATCACCACCTATGTGCCTGCTTCCATTGCGCGCCAGTTCGGGCGGCGGGAACTGGCACGCAAACCCATTCTGGTCCTGCTGGAGGAGTCCGGTGTCCGGGTCGGCCGTGCGCACCAGACGATCTCGGCCCGGCTGGCTGACGCCGTGGTGGCGCGCCACCTGGACGTGGCCGTGGGCTCCGCCCTGCTGGCGGTACGGCGCCTGATCTATGACGACAGCGAGCGCCCGGTGCAGTGGCTGCATGGCCTGTACCGGCCCGACCGTTATGAATACGAGATGCAGCTTTCCCGTGTGGGCAGCATCGATGCCAAGGTCTGGGTCAGCAAGGAACTGTCTGCCCAGTTCCACTGACACCAGCACGCAGCACCCCCCCTTTCCTTCCCGCAAACCATCCACTACGTCGCCAGGAGATCGCCCATGAGTACCCGCCGCCATTTCATGTCCCAGTCCGCTGTGGCCGCATCGGCCCTGGCCTTCCCCCTGGTGGGCGGAGCGCAGGCCAAAACCGTGAAGGTCGGTGTGCTGCACCCCGTGACGGGTGCGCTCGCCTACTCGGGCCAGCAGTGCCGGGAAGGCGCCATGATGGCCATCGAGGACATCAACAAGGCCGGTGGCATCAAGTCGCTGGGCGGCGCCAGGATCGAGGCAATGCTCGGAGACGCGCAGTCGCAGCCGCAGGCCGGCGCTGCCGAGGTGGAGAAGATGAATGAGGCGGGCGTGTCCGCCGTGGTGGGCGCGTTTGCCTCGGCCATCTGCCTGGCCACCACGCAGGCCGCCGCGAAGTACAACCTGCCGCACATCGTCGATGTGGGCGTGGCCGACCAGATCGTTGAACGTGGGCTCAAGAACACCTTCCGCTTCGGGCCCGGCTACAAGAAGTGCGCCGAAACTGCCGTGGCCAACCTGCATGTGCTGAACACCGCGGCCGGCAAGCCCGCCAGGACGGTGATGATCATCCATGAGGAGTCCCTGTTCGGATCAGGCACGGCCGCGCTGCTGGCGCGCGAGTTGCCGGGTTACGGCTACGAGGTCAAGGAGGTCGTCAAGCACGCCAACCCCACGCGCGACTTCAACAACATCGTGCTGCGCATGAAGGCGATTAACCCCGACATCGTCATCCCCGCCAATTACTACAACGAGTACGCCCTGCTGGTGCGCACCATGCAGCAGCAAAAGGTCACGCCCAAGGCCATCTACTCGGTGCTGGGCGGTGCGGCGTCGAGCTACAAGTTCGTGAAGGAGTTTCCGGACGCGGCCAACGGCATCATCGACTGCAACCACTGGTTCAACCCCAAGGACCCGCGGGCGCAGGACCTCAAGAAGCGCGTCGAGGCCAAGGGCCTGTTCTTCAGCTACGAGCTGTTCATGACCTACACCTCGATGTGGCTGCTGGCCGATGCGCTGGAACGTGCCAGGTCCACCGACCGCGCTGCCATCATCGACGCGCTGGAGAAGAGCACTTTTGCCAACCACATCATGCCGTACGGGCCCACCAAATTCGTCAATGGCCAGAACCAGGGCGGCCAGCCGCTGATGACGCAGGTGCTCAAGAACGACATCAAGGTCATCATCCCGCGCGACTACCGCGAGGCCGACCCGCTCTTTCCCCTGAAGGCCTGAACCCCACCATTTTTCGGCCCTGATGGCAGGGGTAGCGGGGCACTCCAGCACGGGGTGCCAGGCCGCGCCTTTGCCGCAAAGCCGGACTCCACGCCCATGTTCGAGCTCAGCATCCTCTTCCCCTCCATACTGAACGGCCTGACCACGGGCGCGGTCTATGCGCTGATCGCGCTGGGCCTTACGCTGATCTACGGCGTGCTACACATCATCAACTTTGCGCATGGCGCATCGCTGATGCTGGCGCTGTATGCCGTGTACCTGCTCAAGCAGCACTTCGGGCTGGACCCGTATCTCGCGCTGCCCATTCTGGTGCCCGGCATGTTTGCGCTGGGCTACGGCCTGCAGCGGCTGGTCATCAACCGGGCGAGCCACGGCAAGGACGAAAACATCCTGCTGGTCACGCTAGGCATTTCCATCGTCATGGAAAACCTGGCGCTGCTGTTCTTCAAGTCCGACACGCGCACCATCGACACCGCCTACACCCTGACCACCGTGGCGGTGGGGCCCGCCATGATCGCCCTGCCCAAGCTGGTGGCGTTTGCCGGTGCGCTGGTGGTGTCGGGCGTCTTGCTGTGGATCGTGGGCAAGACGGACCTGGGCCGGGCGATCCGCGCCGTGGCCAAGGAAAAACACGGCGCCAAGCTCATGGGCATCAACGTGGACCATGTCTACGCAATGAGCTTTGGCATCGGCCTGGCCTGCCTGGGCGCGGCTGCGTGCTTTCTGCTGCCGGCCTACTACGTGAACCCGCAGGTGGGCAGCGGCTTTGTGCTGGTGGCCTTCACCATCGTGGTGCTGGGCGGCATGGGCAGCTTTACCGGTGCGCTGGTGGGGGGCCTGCTGATCGGCGTGGTCGAGTCGCTGGGGGGCCTGTATCTGGGCGAGTCGCTGGGGCAGATCGGCATCTTTGCAATCTTCATCGCGGTGCTGCTGTTTCGCCCGCAGGGCCTTTTTGGAGCCAAGGCATGAAACAACTTTGGGCCATTGGGGCGTTTGCCCTCTGTGTGGCGGGGCTTACCGCAGTGTCGGATTCCGGCGTGCTGCTCAACTTCGTGATGATGACGCTGTACGCGGCGCTGCTGGCGCAGGCCTGGAACATCCTGGGCGGCTTCGGCGGACAGTTCTCGTTCGGCCACGCGCTGTTCTTTGGCACGGGCGCATACATCCAGGCCATTGCGCAGATGCAGGGCGGCATCAACCCCTGGGTGGCGCTGCCCATGGCGGTGGCGGGCAGTGCGCTGGTGGGCCTGTTCGTGGGCGGGCTGTCGTTTCGCTACGGGCTCAAGGGCTCGTACTTTGCGCTGGTCACGCTGGCGTTTGCCGAAGTGTTCCGCATCCTGGCGCTGTCGGTACCTTTCACCGGGGCGGGCGTGGGCCTGATGCTGCCGCTCAGGGAGTCTCTGGGCAACATGCAGTTCGGCTCGCGCAAGGGCTATGTGTATCTGATCCTTTCCCTGGTCACGCTGGCGCTGCTGGTGAGCTGGTGGCTCAAGAACTCGCGCTTTGGCGCCTGGCTGCAGGCCGTGCGTGACAACGAAGACGCCGCGCGCGCCATCGGTGTGAACCCCTTCAACGTCAAGATGGGGGCCATCGCGATCTCGGGCGGTTTCATGGGCGCAGCTGGTGCGTTTTATGTGCAGGTGTTCCAGTACATCGACCCCGCCATCGCCTACGGGTCTGCCACCTCGGTCGAGGCGCTGGTGGCCGCCATCGTCGGCGGCATCGGCACCATCTGGGGACCGGTGCTGGGCGCGCTGGTGCTGCATGTGCTGGCCGATGTCACGCGCAACATGTTCGGCCAGCTGCCGGGGATCAACATGGTGATCTACGGCGTGGTGCTGGTGCTCATTGTCATGTTCGTGCCGCGCGGCATTGCAGGCATCGGGCAGTCGGTGGTGGCGGTGTGGAAGCGCTCGGGAGGCCGCGATGGCAAATGACCTGTTGCAGCTCAGTGGCCTGAGCAAATCGTTTGGCGGGCTCAAGGCCGTCCAGAACGTGAGCCTGGCGGTGCCCGAGGGCTCGCTGACCGCACTCATCGGCCCCAACGGCGCCGGCAAGACCACGCTGTTTGCGCTGATGTCGGGCTTTGTGCGGCCCGACGCAGGCTCCGTGCGCCTTGCGGGCCAGGACATCACCGGTCAGGCACCCCATGTCAATGCCCGGCTGGGCATGACGCGCACCTTCCAGATCGTGCAGCCGTTTGCCGCGCAGACGGTGCGCGAGAACATCGCCGTGGGCGCGCACCTGAAAGAGCCCAATCGCCGCGCAGCACTGGCCCTGGCCAGCGATGTGGCGGCCCGCGTGGGCCTGTCGTCCCAGCTCGACAAGCCTGCCGCCGACCTGACCGTGGCCGGCCGCAAGCGGCTGGAGCTGGCCCGGGCGCTGGCCACGCAGCCGCGCCTGCTGCTGCTCGATGAAGTGCTGGCCGGCCTCAACCCCCAGGAGATTGCCGAGATGATTCCCGTGGTGCGCGGCATTGCCGACGGTGGCGTGACGGTGCTGATGATCGAACACGTCATGCAGGCCGTGATGAACCTGGCCGGCCATGTGTGGGTGCTGGCGCAAGGCCAGCTGATTGCCGAGGGCAGCCCGGCGCAGGTCACCGCCGACGAGCGCGTGATCGAGGCCTATCTGGGCCACGGCACGGCCGCCCGGCTGCGCGCCGCCGCTGCCAAGGAGGCCGCATGAGCACCGCCCCACTGCTGGACATCACCGGCCTGCGCGGCGGCTACGGCCGTGTCGAGGTGCTGCGCGGCGTGGACCTGCACGTCAACCCCGGCGAAACCGTGGCGCTGCTCGGCAGCAACGGCGCGGGCAAATCCACGCTGAACAACGTGGTCTGCGGCATCTACCCGGCCTGGGCCGGCAAGGTGGCTTTTGATGGCGCAGACCTGAGCGGAGCGCACTACACCCGGGTGGTCAAGGCCGGGCTGATCCAGGTGCCCGAGGGGCGCAAGATATTCCCCAACCTGAGCGTGCTGGAGAACCTCTCGCTGGGCAGCTTCAGCCGTGCCCGGGAGCGCCGGGCCGAGAACATCGACAAGGTGTTTGCCACCTTCCCGCGCCTCAAGGAACGCACCGCCCAGCTTGCCGGCACCATGAGTGGCGGCGAACAGCAGATGCTCGCCATCGGCCGCGGCCTGATGGCCGAGCCGCGCCTGTTGATCCTGGACGAGCCCTCGCTGGGCCTGTCGCCCCTGCTGGTCGAAGAGATGTTCGGCCTGATCCGCCAGCTGCGTTCCACGGGCCTGGCAGTGCTGCTGGTCGAACAGAACGTGGGCCAGTCGCTGGAGATTGCCGACCGGGCGTATGTGATGGAAAACGGGAGCATCCGCTTTTCGGGCGCCCC
>LNEG01000052.1 GCA_001464865.1 Burkholderiales bacterium Ga0074133 | reverse complement strand
CCTACATCGCGCGCTCGGACAGCGTGCGCGAGCTGATGGCCCAGGCCAACGTGGTGGGCTGGTTCGCGCTGGTGCTGGGCATTGCCTTTGGCGTGCAGTACGGCATGCGCCGCGCCAAGGCGGCCCGCAGCGCCAAGTGAGCGCGGCGCTCCCGCCCCTGCCCGCGCCTGCGGTGGACGCCGCCACGGCGCAGGCCATGTTTGCAGCCCTGCAGCAGCGCGCTGCCGCAGCTGGCATCCCCCTGCGCAACCCGCCCCCTGAGCCCACCACCTGCTGCGGGCGGGGTTGCAATGGCTGCGTGTGGGAGGGATTTCTGGCTGCGGCTGAATACTGGCGGCAGGAAGCACTGCTGGTGCTGGAGGGCTGAATTTCGAGTCAGATGGGCTCCCAGCGCTTGATTTTCCTGCACCGGCAGCTATCAAAGTAAGAGCATTGAGCGGCCGGCTTTCTGCACCTGCTGCTCGAAACTGCTACTGCCCCTTGCCAGAGCCACAGTGGAACTGGCTTCGCCAGGCGACCGGCGGCGCCCGTTGAGGGACGCGCCGCAGCCTCTCAGGGTGTCAACCCCGCTGTCCCACCGACATGTACCGCTCGCGCCACACCTCGAAGGCAGCGTGTCCGCCGCCTTGATGGCCTTTTGCGCAGCAAGTGATTCATCGGCCATCGCCAGATAGCACGCTTGCTGTTCAGGCGTCCTGGGCAGGCCCAGCCGTGCGTCGCAGGCATCGATGGACTGCTGGCGTACATAGGACTCAAAGCCGTTGCCCTGGCTCTGCGTGATCCTGTCCGGCACGCGGGCCGAAGGCGTGAGTTCGGGTGCGACCGTCAGCGCACAGGCATCTGCGCACTCCGACGTATTTCACCAGCACACGAAGACTGCCCAAAGCCGACAGTCTTGCGGCCTTGCGTTGCACACAATGACCTGAAGGACGCAAGCCCAACCGTCAAAGTCAGGAGAAAAAATGCATTCACCCCGCCACGGTTCTGATCCCGCAACCGGCACTGCCCAGCGTTTTGACGTGGTCATTGTGGGCGCCGGCATCTCCGGCATCTGCAGCGCCACCTTGCTGCGCAAACACTGCCCGCACTTGAGCTTTCTCATCGTGGATGCCATGGAGGCACCCGGGGGCACCTGGCTGATTCACAAATACCCAGGTGCACGCTCGGACAGCGACCTCTTCACCTTTGGCTATGACTTCAAGCCCTGGAAGGGCAAGCCCATTGCCTCGCGCGAGGAGATCCTGGACTACCTTGCATCGACCATTGAGGAAGAACAGCTTGGGCCGCACATCCGCTACCAGCATCGCGTGCAGTCGGCCTCGTGGTCCAGCGCGTCCAGCACCTGGACGCTGGACCTTGCCGTGGGCGACGCCCGGCAACCGGTGCAGATCCAGGCAGGCTTTCTCTGGATGTGCCAGGGCTACTACCGGCATAGCAAGGGATATACACCCTCCTGGCCGGGGCTTGAGCAGTTCAAGGGCGAGGTCGTGCATCCGCAGCATTGGCCCGATTCGATCGATCTGGCCGACAAGCGCGTGACCGTGATCGGCTCGGGGGCAACAGCTGCGACCCTCATACCGGCGCTTGCCGACCGTTGCGCGCACGTCACCATGCTGCAGCGCACGCCCACGTATTTCGCCACAGGCCGCAATGCCGATGCCATGGCCGAGGAGTTGCGCAAGCTGGAAGTCGACGAGGCATGGATCCACGAGATCATGCGCCGCAAGGTCGTGCGGGATCGGGCGGACCTGATCGAGCGCGCGCGAACCCACCCGGACGCCCTCAAACAGCAGCTCATCGCCGGCGTCAAGGCCTGCCTGCCCGAGGGCTACGACGTGGAGCGGCATTTCACCCCCCCGTACAAGCCACTTCAGCAGCGCGTGGCCTTTGTGCCCGACGGTGACCTGTTCAAGGCCATCAGTGCAGGCAAGGCGTCCGTGGTCACGGATCACATTGCGCAGTTCGACGAAAAGGGCATTGAGCTGCAGTCCGGGGACCGCATCGACTGTGACGTGGTCATCACCGCCACAGGCTTCGAGCTATCGGTCATGGGCGACATACCGTTCTCGGTGGACGGGCGTGCGGTGGACTTTTCCCAGACGGTGAGCTATCGCGGAATGATGTTCTCCGGCGTGCCCAACCTCGCCTGGGTGTACGGCTATGGGCGCTACAGCTGGACGCTACGGGCCGAGCTCGTGGGTCAGTTCGTTTGCAAGCTGCTGCGGCACATGCAGACCCGCAAGGCCCGGCAGGTGACACCCATGACGCGCCCTGAGGATGCCGACATGGCGCTTGGCGCCTGGGTCGATACGGAGGACCTGAACGCCGGGTACATGTTGCGCGGCCTGCATCGCCTTCCCAAGCGCGGCGACAAGCCCGAGTGGCAACACAGCCAGGACTATCTCTATGAACGCAAGGTGCTGCCCAGCGTGGATTTGACGGATCCGCTGTTCTCCTACGCCGACTGACAACCCCACCCCCACGGTGCAAGGCACCACACAAGCAAGGAAATTCAGCATGAAGACATTCAATGGCCGTGTCGCAGTCATCACCGGCGGCGGCTCGGGTCTCGGCAAGGCACTTGCCATGGCGGCGGCCCAGCGCGGCATGAAGCTGGTGCTCGCCGACATCCAGGCAGACGTGCTGGAACAGACCGTCCAGGCCCTGCGATCACAGGGAACGGAGGCGGTCGGCGTAGTGGTCGATGTGTCCGATGCCGCGGCGGTGCAAAGGCTGGCCGATCAAGCGCAGCAGTCGTTTGGCCCTGTGCATGTGGTGTTCAACAACGCGGGCGTCACGGCGGGCGGCCTGGTCTGGGAGCACTCGGAAAAGGACTGGGAGTGGCTGCTCGGCGTCAACCTCAAGGGCGTCATCAACGGGGTTCGCTGCTTCGCGCCGCAAATGCTGGCCGCTGCCGCGGCAGACCCTGCCTATGAAGGCTGCATTGTCAACACGGCATCGATGGCGGGCCTGCTCACCTCCCCCGGAATGGGCATCTACAGCGTGTCCAAGCATGCCGTGGTGGCGCTCTCCGAATGCCTGCGCCACGACTTGGAGATGGTTACGCCACAGGTGCACGCCGCACTTCTGTGCCCATCGTATGTGTCCACCGACATTGGCCAGTCGGAGCGCAACCGGCCCGCCCATCTGATGGATGAAGGCGGCCTGACGAAATCCCAGCTCGCAGCCCGCAAAGCCTCCCAGCAGGCGGTGATGAATGGCGCCATCTCTGCGCAAGCGGTGGCAGAGATCACCTTCCAGGCGATCGAGCAAGACCGCTTCTACGTTTTCCCCAGCCCTGAAGCACTCCCGCTGGTCAAGTCCCGCATGGACCACGTCCTGGATCAGACCAACCCTGATCTGCCGTACGAAATGGTCCCCGCCCTGAAAGCCCGGCGTGATCGGCTGATGGCAGCCATTACGCACTGAGCAGCATTTCCCCCACCTACAACATAACGACTGTTTGGAGACAACACCATGAAGATGATTCGACGCGCATTCCCCGCTGCCACGCTGGCCCTCCTGGCCTGCGGCCCATGGGCGCTCTCCTCCGCGCTGGCGCAAACCGCCTACCCCAGCGCCCCCATCAAGATCATCGTTCCGTACCCTGCCGGAGGTGCTTCGGACGCGGTGGCGCGAATGATCGGCGAGAAGCTGCAACAGGCGTGGGGACAACCCGTATACATCGACAACAAGCCTGGAGCCTCGGGAATCATCGGGACGCAGGCCACCATCAAGTCCCCGGCAGATGGCTACACGCTGCTGGCCCACAACGTCGTGCTGATCCAGCAACCCGCGGTGATGGAGAAACTGTCCTTCAATGCCTTCAAGGACCTGCTCCCGGTGGTCATGACGATTCGCACGACTAACCTGTTCGTCGTGCCCAATGACTCCCCGGTGAAAACCGTGGCCGAGTTCGTAGCCCAGGCCAAGGCCAACCCCAGCAAGCTCAGCTATGGCAGCTACGGCATCGCCAGTGGCGCGCATTTCCAGGGCGAACTGCTCAAAATGCAGGCGGGTATCGATCTGGCGCATGTGCCATTCCAGGGGTCGGCACCCATGATCACCAACATCGTGGGCGGCCAGCTGCCGAGCGCGTTCATTGATGTTCCGTCTGCGCTCCCGCACATCAAGTCAATGAGGCCGCTGGCGGTCGGCGGCCCGCAGCGCCTTCAGGAACTGCCGAACGTGCCCACCTTCGCCGAACTGGGCTACAAGTCGTTCGAACCCATGGGATGGCACGGCCTGTTCCTACCGGCGGGGGCGCCTCCGGCCGTCGCGCAAAAGATTGCCAACGAGGTCAGCAACATCCTGCGCATGCCCGATGTGCTGGCAAAGCTAAAGACGCTCGGCGTCATCGCTGGCGGCGGGACCCCCGAGGAATTTGCACAACAGATGAAGGCCGACGCACCCGTTTATGCGGAGATCGCCAAGGCGGCCAACATTCGCCTGACGCAGTAAGGCATGCGCACATGTCCCCCGCAGCGATCGAAAAGGCTGCACCCATGGCAGCGCAGGCCCATGAACGTGAATGCTCCCGCGAAGCGGTCATGGACCATGAAGGCGGGCTGCTGCGCATCCACTACACGGACACGGGCAGCAGCGCGCGCCATGCACCGGTGGTGGCGCTGTTGCATGGCTCGGGGCCCGGCACGACGGGGTGGAGCGCATTTGCCCTGCAGCGCCCGGCCCTCGAGGATGCGGGATTTCGCCTGATCACGCCGGATCTGCCGGGCTGGGGCCGCAGCGACGGCGTGGTTTGCAAGGAGGATCGTTCGCAGTTCAACGCCCGGGCACTGCATGCGGTGCTGGATGCCGCCGGCGTCCACGAGCCTGTGCATCTGGTGGGCACTTCCATGGGCGCCCACAGCGCAGTGGCGTTTGCGCTGCAGTGGCCGGGGCGTGCCGCACGCATGGTGCTGGCATCGGGCGGCACGGGGGGCCGTAGCAATTTCCATCCAACCTTGCCCGAGGGCGTGCGGGCCATGATGGACTTCTACCACGAACCCACTGCGGCCCGCATGCGCAGCTTCCTGGAATGCGTTGTCTTTGACTCCAGCGCCCTCACCCCGGAGATGGCGCAGCAGAAGGTGGCGGCGGCCATGGCCTGCCCCCAGCACCTGGAGAACTTTGTGGCAAGCCTTCGCCGGTACCCCACCCAGTTTGGCGACGTCACCCACAGGCTGGCAGAGATCACGTTGCCCACGCTGGTGATCTGGGGCAGCGAGGACCGGGTGGTACCGCTGGACATTGGCCTGCAGATCGCACAGCGCATCCCGGGAGCCGACCTGCACATGCTGGGCCGTTGCGGCCATGTACCCCACCTGGAGCGGCCCCGCGACTTCATCCATCTGTTGACGCGGTTTCTTGCATGAGCGGAGTGCGTCAACCTGAAAACGTCTGCAGCACGCGCCCGCCGGAGCAGTGAGTCAGCAACCACGACGCCTCAGGAGACACGCCGCAGAGCCTCCGGATCCAGCAGCGTGACCCCTCCGTACACCAGGCGCAGCAGGCCCTTGGACTCCCATTCCTTGAGCTGCCTGTTGACGCTCTGCCGCGAGGCGCCCAGCCGCTGCGCAAGCCCCTCCTGGGACAGGCGAAGCTCGGGCTGCTGCGCGGCACCCTCGCGCATCGCCATTTCCAGCTCAGCGAGCAGGCGCTGCGCCAGCCGCACGGACAGCGGCTGCAGGATGCTGGCATCGATCCGCTCAATGGCCCACTTGTACCGGTAACACACCACGCGCAGGAACTCGCCAAGGTAGCCGGCATTGTTGTCAACCACCTCGTGAAGACGCCGGGCCGGCACCACGAGCAGCTCGGTTTTCACCAGCGCCTTGGCGTCATGGACCCGGGGAGCACTGATGAACAGGGTCAGCTCACCAAACCATCGTCCCTGTTCAGCCACACCCAACACCGCTTCCCTGCCGTTGACCGAAGTGGCGCTCAGTTGAACGGCACCCGATTCGACGTAGAACACCGAGTCAGGCGCTGAGCCACGCGTGTAGAGAACCTCGTTTCTCGACAGGTATCGCCGGCGGGCGCCGTCCCGCAACAGACGCTCCAGTTCGGGAGACAGTCTGTCTGGAGCAATGCCAGAAGGGGTTTCCGGGGGCTGATTTCGCATCCGACGGTTTCCAAAAATGAGGCTTGCACGGACGCCAGATGGCTGACAAAAGACAGATCGCCGGGGGGTTACGGTCGTCAGGCTGGCGTCTTCTTTGAACCAGGCCGCCGCGGCGCGTGCCACGGTGGAGACCTGAGCGCCTTTGCTTCAAAAAATACAGCTGCAAGCGCTCATTCAGACTGTCCAAAACCTCCAAGCTACCCTAACTCACCCACCGACATGTACTGCTCGCGCCAGGCCTCAAACGGCAGCGTGTCCGCCGCCTCGATGGCTTTTTGCGCGGCGATGGACTCGTCGGCCATGGCGAGGTAGCGGGCCTGCTGTTCGGGCGTCCACGGCAGGGCCAGCAGCGCATCGCGCGCCTTCTCGGACTGCTGGCGGGCAAAGTGCTCGAAGTGGTGGCCGTGGTGGCGCGCCATGTCATCCAGCACACGGGCCGATGGCGTGCGCTCGGGCGCGGCCATGAGGGCGCGCGCATCGCGCACGGCGGCGCTGTAGTCACCGGTGCCGTGGGTGGCATCCAGCGCGGCGGCCAGCGGCTCGCAGGCGGCCAGCACCTCGTCGCCCCAGGTGGTCAGCGCCACGCTCTGGCCGTTGCGGGTGAGCTGCAGGCCCGGCTCGCGGCCGCGCTCGGCGGTGAGGTGCTGGTTGTGCTTGAGCTCGGCGATTTCTTCGGGCGTGTCGGGCGGGCTGTCAGACAGCAGGCAGTGCAGCAGGAACACGTCCAGCAGCCGCATGGTGGGCGCGGTGATGCCCACGGGCACGAACGGGTCCAGGTCCATCAGGCGCACTTCGACGTATTCCACACCGCGCTCGCGCAGCGCGTGCAGCGGGCGCTCGCCCGTGCGCACCGTGCGCTTGGGGCGGATGGTGCCGTAGAACTCGTTTTCGATCTGCAGCAGGCTGGTGCCCAGCTGGTTGTAGTCGCCACCCGGGTTGCGGATGCCCACGGTTTCGTAGGCCGGGTAAGGCTTGGTCAGCGCTTCGTGCAGCGAGTTGGCGTAGCCCGTCAGGCCGTTGTAGCTCACGGCCAGCGTGGCCTGCGCGTCGCTCTGGTAGCCCAGGCGGCCCATGCGCAGCGACGTGGCGTGCGGCAGGTATAGCGCGTGGCCGCCGGGCATGGCCTGCAGGCGGTGTTCGCGCCCTTCCACAAAGCAGGGGCACAGCGCGGGCGATGCGCCAAAAAGGTACAGCAGCACAAACGCATGGCGGCGGAAGTTGCGGATCAGCGCAAAGTACTGCTCGCTGTCCACACCGGGCAACGACCAGTTGTAGTGGATGCCCGAGATCGTCTGCATGCGGCGGCCGTAGCGGTGGCCCAGGCCCATGCGGTACACGCTCTTGGCGCGGCCCACGTTGGAGCTGCCGTAGCGGCCGATCGGAATCGTCTCGTCGGTGGGCAGGCCGCAGGGCAT
>LNEG01000051.1 GCA_001464865.1 Burkholderiales bacterium Ga0074133 | reverse complement strand
GCCCAAGCGTTCAACGGGTCGGGCACCTCGACAATCGGGGTCGAACCCACCGTTTCATGCATGGCTGATGCATGACCAAAATCGCCAGCATTCCAGCATCCACTGAGTACGGCGGCTTCGCTTTCGCAGAATCCCGCAATGCAATGGCGAAGCTTGTCTCCGTAGAACCCATACAAGTTCTTTTCGGGGTCGCACAAGGTCTTGCCGAAATGGGTTCCGGGCGTGGTGCGCAATGGGTCGCTCGTCCGATCACGCGGCATTCTTCCGGGTGGCGAAAAGCACATTGCAAACGCGCTTCCGCTTGGCGTCTTGCTGACACCGAAGTCTCCGCACGACCTCGGAAAGGCTCTGCGGGACACCTTGGCCCCCAAAGAGTGCTTGCGCCATGCCCAGCGCTTTGCCGTTCTGCACGCGCAGCGATTGCAGAAACCGCGCGCCGAACGTAGAAACGCCCCAGAACCCTATCGGGCGCTGGGGCGCATGCTGACTGGTGGCCTGGGGCGGAATCGAACCACCGACACAAGGATTTTCAATCCTCTGCTCTACCGACTGAGCTACCGGGCCTGAGCCTCAAATTATATCCAGAAAAACGGGGGCAAAAACGCGTTCCAAAAATTTTCTGCGTCGTCGCAGAACTCGCCGGTCAGCCGCGCTTGCCGCGCCCCAGGTCCACACCCAGCTGCCGCAGCTTGCGGTAGAGGTGGGTGCGCTCCAGCCCGGTCTTCTCGGCCACGCGGGTCATCGAACCACCCTCGCGCGCCAGATGGAACTCGAAGTACGCCTTTTCAAACCCGTCGCGCGCTTCGCGCAGCGGGCGGTCCAGGTCGAAGCCCTGATGGGCATGGGGGCCGGCATCTGCGCCGGCCAGGACAGCCACGACGCTCGAAGACGCAGGGATGGCGTAGGCCGTGTCGGCAGCGACCTGGGCCACCGCCGCAATGTGCACGGCCGCGGCAGGGGCGGCCTGGTGGGCGGCGTTGCGGGCCAGTCCCTGCTCCACGGCCTTGAGCAGCTTTTGCAGGGTGATGGGCTTTTCCAGAAAAGAGAACGCTCCGATGCGGGTCGCTTCGACCGCGGTGTCGATGGTGGCGTGTCCGCTCATCATGATGACGGGCATCGTCAGCGCGCCGGCGGTGGACCATTCCTTGAGGAGCGACACACCGTCGGTATCGGGCATCCAGATGTCCAGCAGCACCAGGTCATAGGCGTTGGCGGCACGCGCACTGCGGGCCTGCGTCGCGTTTTCCGCGAGGTCCACACTGTGGCCTTCGTCGTTCAGAATTTCTGACAGCAGGTCACGAATGCCCAGCTCGTCGTCGACCACCAGAATGTTTGCCATGAGTTTTGAAGCGCCTTGAGGTACTGCGGGGCGCTGTTGTTATCACGCCACCGGGGATTCAGGGGCGAATGATAGCGACACTTGCGCCCCGCGCACCACACCGTCTTCCGTGCGGTTGGACAAGTCAATCCGCGCTCCGTGCTCATCGGCGATCTTCTTGACCACGGCCAGCCCCAACCCGGTGCCACGCGCCTTGGTGGTCACGTAAGGCTCGAACGCACGTTGCAGGATGTGCGCAGGAAAGCCACTCCCGCAGTCCGAGACGGTCAGGCGCACGCGCCGCGAAGTGCTGCCCCAGCGGGTGCTGATGCGCACCGGCATCAGTTCGGTCTTGCCCTCGATGCGCGCCTGCTCGGTGGCGTCCTGCGCGTTCTGCAAAAGGTTGTGGACCACTTGCCGCAATTGCTGCGCGTCGCCTGCAATCGGGGGGCATTGCGGGTCCAGCTCGGCCACCACCGGCACGGTGGCGTTCTCTTCGCCGTAGAGGTTGAGCACGTCGGTCACCAGCGCGTTCAGATCCAGCGGGTGGAGCTCTGCGGCCGGCAGCCGCGCGTAATCGCGAAACTCGTTGACGAGCCGTTTCATCGCGTCCACCTGGTCCACGATGGTCTTCACCGACTTGGTAAGAATGACCTGTTCGGGTGCGGCCACCTTGCCAGAGAGCTTCATCTCCAGGCGTTCCGCCGAGAGCTGGATGGGGGTCAGGGGGTTCTTGATTTCGTGCGCGAGGCGCCGGGCAACTTCACCCCAGGCCTGCGCGCGCTGGGCAGAAACGATCTCCGAAATGTCGTCAAAAACCAACAGTCGGGCGGCATTGGGGAGTTCTGCGCCCCGCGCAACGAGGCTGGTGGCGTGTTGCTGCGCGCCACCGCCGGCAGAGGGATGCAGTTCAAACGGCTGTTGCCAGTGATCGAGGCCGTGCCGCTCGTGGTCTCCCAGAAATGCGTCGAAGTGTCCCTGCACGGAGGCTGCAAACTCGGCCAGGCCTGGCACGGCAGACAGCAGTTGCCGTTCATAGGCTGCCATGGGGGCCTTCAGGATCCGGGTGGCGCCCGGGTTCGACGACAGGATGTGACCCTGAGCGTCGAGAACGATGACGCCCGCGGTGAGATTGTCCAGAATG
The DNA here is from genome assembly GCA_001464865.1 of Burkholderiales bacterium Ga0074133. Taxonomy (GTDB): domain Bacteria; phylum Pseudomonadota; class Gammaproteobacteria; order Burkholderiales; family Burkholderiaceae_C; genus Acidovorax. Next base: position 4,777 of record LNEG01000051.1, on the reverse strand, counting down.
GTCTGCAGGTTGGCACGCGCCGCATCGACCTGCCCCATGCTCTGCTCCACAGCCTGGCGCGCATCGGCCAGCTGCTGCGTCATGAGCGCGAACGACCGCGTCAGCCCACCCAGTTCGTCGCGCCCCTGCAGCGCCGCCTTGGGGCTCAGGTTGCCCGCAGCCACCTCGCGCACGCCCTCGGCCAGCACCAACAGCGGTCGCACAAGCTGGTTGCCCAGCAGCACCGCCAGCAGCACAGCACCAAACACGGCCAGAAAAAGGCTCAGAGTGAGCGTGCCGACGTACATGCGGCGCAGCCCGCCACGGGCCAGCGCACGCTCCTGGTACTCGCGGTTGGCGTCCTGGACCGCGATGGCATTGGCCACGAGCGCAGGGGGCAGCGGCAGCGTTGCCTGCAGATAGCGCGGCTCCACCAGCAATCCCACACCGGGTGTGCTGACCAGCACCAGGACTTTGACCCGTGCGTTCTGCGCGGCTAGCGGGTCCGAAACATCGTCGAGCCCCTCGATTTGTGCAGTGGCCCGTTGCTGCCGCACAGTGCGCAACAACGCCGCGCCAGGCCGCTCCGGGTTCAGGCTGAAGCGGCTCTGGCCCGCACTGGAGACCGCCTGGCCCGACGCATTCCAGAGCACCACGTCGGTGGCGCCCAGCTGTTCCCGAATGCGCTCCAGCACCAGGCCCGCGCCAGCGTCGGGTACAGGCCCGATCTGCGCGCTGGCGTTGCGGGTCTTGGATGCCATGTCGGTGGCCAGGGAATCGAGCGACACCCGCGCCAGGTTCACCCCGGCCGACAGGGCCCCCTCGACCTTCACGTCGAACCAGCTCTCTATGGAACGGGTGACAAACTGGTAGGAGACCACATAGATAAGCACACCGGGCACCAGCCCCACCAGCGCGAAGATGGCAGCCAGCTTGACCAGCAGACGGCTGCCAAAGCGACCCTGTCGCAGGCGGATGCCTAGCCGCACCGCCACCCACAGGAGCACCGCCAGCAAGAGCACGGCCACCAGCACGTTGACGCCGAACAGCCAGGCGTAGTTGCGCTCGTACAGCGCGCGGTTGTTGGTGGCCAGGGTCAGCAGAAACAGCAGGACGAGGCCGATGGCCGACATGATGGCCGCGCCCACACCCAGCGCCCAGCGCACGGCCCGAGACTGCCGGGCGGCTCCGTGGCTGGCGGCCGAATCGCCTGGCTTGCCCGACCTGCCCGGGTCGCTGGCGGACGATGTCACCTTGCAGGCTCCGGCATCAGGCGGTGGCTGCGCGACACCAGCACATTCCATCCAGACTGGCCGACAGCTCCGATCTGGAAAGGACGCGGCAGTTGGGACATGTCCAGCCGAAAGCGCAGATTGACGGTGTGTATTGCGTCGGCCTCCACGGGAGCCGTATCGGCAATTTTCCAGCGCGCTATCCGCTGCACCGCGGCCATGGCGTCGTTGTAGTCGTCAAAGTTTTGCCCCAGCACCACGCCCAGACCTGAGTTGGAAAACGGCACGGTGGACGTGTTGAGCCGCCACCTTCGCGTCAGCGGCTGGTAGCTGAGCCGCAGGTACCGGGTGGCCTGGGCCACCTGCTTGTCGGACCAGTACCAGCGGTGGCGCAAAACCTGCGCTTCGGCCACAAAGAACATGGGAATGCCCTTGTAGAGCGCGTCTTCCGCCAGCTCGGGCAATGCAAACTGGAGGCTGGTACTCAGAAACAAGCCGTCGCTGGTACGGTCCAGGCGCAACTCGGTGCTTTCTGCGGCGGTCGCTTCGGACGCGGCCACGCCGCTCGCGTGCGCCATGAGCACGAGGAGCACGGCGCACATCAGCCAGCCGCAAGCCCTCACGAACTCATGGCGACGTTTTTTGCAACAGTGCGTAAAAGAATCCGTCGTGGTCACTGGCTGGATTGTCCGGGACGTGTGTGCGACTGTCCCGGGCAGCGGGAATTAAATGGCCTGGCGAGGGCAGCAAAACGGCGTCGGTGTTGTGCGCAAGAAACGTTTGCACCTGCTGCTCGCCTTCGGCCCGAAAGACCGAGCAAGTGCAGTAAAGCAGGCGCCCACCGGCGCGCACCAGCGGCCACAGGGCTTCAAGCAGCCGCGCCTGGATGGCAGCCAGCTGCGCAATGTCCGACTCACGGCGCAGCCAGCGCACATCGGGATGCCGGCGCACGATGCCCGACGCCGTACACGGCGCATCCAGCAGGATGGCATCGAACAGCGCGCCGTTGCAGTGCTGCTGCCACCACGTGTCAGGACGGGCGGCGTCGGCCACCACGACCTGGGCGCGCAGGCCAAGCCGGTCCAGCGTTTCGGTGATGCGGCTGGCGCGGACGGGGTCGATCTCCAGGGCGGTAACCTGAAGTGGCGCGCCTTCCCCCGCATGTTCCAGCAGATGGGCCGTCTTGCCACCGGGGGCCGCACAGGCATCCAGCACGCGCAGCGGCTGGGCAAGGTCCACCCCGTCGAGCAACAGTCCTGCCGCTCGCTGCGCCGCGGCATCCTGCACCGACACCCAGCCTTGCGCAAAACCCGGCAGCGTTTGCACGGGGACAGGGCGCTCGAGGACCAGCCCGCTTTCACCCACAGGAAACGATCCTAAATTGATAGCATCGAGGGCAATTCGATACTGGGCTTGCGAGCTTTTTAGCCTGTTTACCCGCAAAGTCATGGGTGCGTGGGCATTGTTGGCCGCCAGGATGGCCTCCCACGTGGAGGGGTGGTCCCTGCGCAAGCGTTCGATCCACCAGCGCGGATGGTTCCAGCGGGCAAGTGGTTCGCCGTCCGTGGCGGCCACCAGCGCTTCGCGCTCACGCAGAAAACGACGCAGGCAGCCATTGATGAAAGAGGCCTGCGGCCGCGTCGCCGGGTCGTGCTTTGCAGCCTCGACAGTCTGGTTGACCAGCGTGAACGGCTCGTAGGGCGATTGCTGCGGATCCCAGCACAGCGCCAGCGCAGTACACAGCAGTGCATCCGCCGCCGGAGGCGGGGTGCGCGACGCCATGTGGCGCCGCAGGGTTTCGGCCCGGCCCGCTTGGCGCAGCACCTGAAACAGCAGTGATTGCACGCCCGGGCGCAGGTCAGGCCGAACGGCAGCAAGGGCTGCGGTGCCCGACTGCCCGCTACGTATCGCCTGCAAAGCAAGCGCCACCTGAGCAAGCTGCTGCCAGAGTGCTACGGAGCCGTCAGCGGCAGGCCTCGGACCTGCAGCCGCCTGAACGCCCTTGCCGGCGCGTGCAGGATCGCCGCTGCGGGGCCGTGCCGGGCGGGCGGCGTGCACAGGCGGGGCACGGCGCGGAGATGAAGGATGGGTCATGGTGGTGAATGAATCGGGCGTGCGTTTCACAGCCCGCGTGCAGCCTTGAAGCCGAAAAGCCGGGCAAGCACGCTCGCCGGAAACTGTGCCACAGCCTCGTTGTACTGCCTGACCGCCTCGTTGAAGGCCTCGATGGCGTGATTGGCGTGTGTCATGTTCTCGCTCCAGCGTATCTGCAAAGGCTGGACTGCGTAGATGGCGGCCGATTTGTCCACAGGCCTGGCGCCCGAAGCGTCATCCACCTCAGCGCTGCCATGGCCCGCCCCGCCCGCAGCTTCCGCGGGCGCAGCCACGATCTGGCCAGGGAGACCCACTTTGTCGTCCATGGCTGCCGCCCAGCAGGCTTCCAGCACGCTGCGCGCGGACACCAGGGCGGCCAGCGCATCCGCATGCAAAGGCCGGGCACGCGCAACTGCCAGAGATGCGCTGAACTGCACGGCAGCGCCCTCCAGCGCGGCCATGCGGTCACCGGCAGAGGCTGCCGCAGCTGGCACATCACGGGTCCGGTCCAGACTGCGATCAGATGCCCGCGCCGCGGCCACCTCGCCGAGCAAGGCCAGCAGACGCAGCATGTGCGCATCAAGGCCGCCGAAGGCCTGCACCACGGCCGTGCGCAAGCGCATCAGACGGTTATATGCGCCCAGCGCCCAAAAGGCGGTGAGCGAGACAGCTATCCAGAAAAGGGGGGGAAACCACATGGGCAAATGGAAAGGCGCAGGGGTGCAGGCAGTATTGCCCGACGTGAACCGATAGAGACGACAGACCCATTGTGGCGGGTGATTCCGGTCAGGAGCCGGCACCAGTAAAAACGCTCCCGGCCTGCCGCAGGACAGGACGGGAGCGTTTCATTCGGCGACAGCCGCTGGCAGCTTAGTCCGCAGCGGTTGCCGTGCTGCTGCTTTCCTCATCGGAGGCAGAGCCCTGGGCTTCCATTTCGGCAGCCTCGGCTTCAGCGATGGCACGGCGCTCGGCGTCGTCCATGGCGTCCTTGGCCTTGCGTGCCTGGTGGTAGGCCATGCCGGTACCAGCCGGGATCAGGCGACCCACGATGACGTTTTCCTTCAGGCCACGCAGCTCGTCGCGCTTGCCCATGATGGCAGCCTCGGTGAGCACACGGGTCGTTTCCTGGAAGGAAGCGGCCGAGATGAACGAATCGGTCGACAGCGAAGCCTTGGTGATACCCAGCAACAGGTTGCTGTAGGTCGCGGGGATCTTGCCTTCGCCCTGCAGCGCATCGTTGGTGTTGAGGATCTCCGAGCGTTCGACCTGCTCGCCGGCGATGTAGTTGGACTCGCCAACGTTCTCGACCACGACACGGCGCAGCATCTGGCGAACGATCACCTCGATGTGCTTGTCGTTGATCTTCACACCCTGCAAGCGATACACGTCCTGCACTTCATCGACGATATAGCGCGACAGCTCTTCGATACCCAACAGGCGCAGGATGTCCTGCGGGTCGGCCGGGCCGTCAA
>LNEG01000050.1 GCA_001464865.1 Burkholderiales bacterium Ga0074133 | reverse complement strand
CTTGCTCTGCGTCCCTCGCCTGGTTCACGCCCGCATTGCAGATCGGTACGTGGTGTTGCCGCTGATGGTCGCTCGGACACCCCCCTGAGCGGCTACGCCGCTTCCCCCCGCTCTCGCATCGCTGTGCGATGCGGGCAGGGGGACGACGCACTCGCTGCGGGGCGGCCCTTGCTCTGCGTCCCTCGCCTGGTTCACGCCCGCATTGCAGATCGGTACGTGGTGTTGCCGCTGATGGTCGCTCGGACACCCCCCTGAGCGGCTGCGCCGCTTCCCCCCGCTCTCGCATCGCCGTGCGATGCGGGCAGGGGGACGACGCACTCGCTGCGGGGCGGCCCTTGCTCTGCGTCCCTCGCCTGGTTCACGCCCGCGTTGCAGATCGGCATGCGGTGTTGCCGCTGATGGTCGCTCGGACACCCCCTGAGCGGCTGCGCCGCTTCCCCATGATCCGCTCCGCGACAATCGGGGCCACCATGACCCACGCACACCGAACCGCCGCTTCTGCTTCCACCAATGACACCACGCGCATCGATGACACGCGCATCGGCGCCGTCCGGCCGCTGATCACGCCTGCACTGCTGCAGGAATGGCTGCCCGCGTCCATTCACGCGCAGATGCTGGTGGAGACCAGCCGCGCTGCCATCTCGCGCATCCTGCACGGCCGGGACGACCGGCTCATCGTGGTGGTGGGGCCTTGCTCCATCCACGACCATGGCCAGGCCATGGAATACGCCCGCCAGCTCAAGGCACAGGCCGATGCGCTCAAGGACGACCTGCTGGTGGTGATGCGCGTGTACTTCGAAAAGCCCCGCACCACCGTGGGCTGGAAAGGCTACATCAACGACCCGCACCTGGATGGCAGTTTTGCCATCAACGAGGGGCTGGAGCTGGCGCGCCAGCTGCTGCTGGATGTGCTGGCGCTGGGCCTGCCCGTGGGCACCGAATTCCTGGACCTGCTGTCGCCGCAGTTCATCAGCGATCTGGTCAGCTGGGGCGCCATTGGCGCGCGCACCACCGAGAGCCAAAGCCACCGGCAGCTGGCCAGCGGGCTGTCGTGCCCCGTGGGTTTCAAGAACGGCACCGATGGCGGTGTGAAGGTGGCCAGCGACGCCATCCAGGCCGCACAGGCCTCGCACGCCTTCATGGGCATGACGAAGATGGGCCAGGCCGCCATCTTCGAGACCCGTGGCAACTACGACTGCCATGTCATCCTGCGCGGCGGCAAGCAGCCCAACTATCAGAAGGCCGATGTGGATGCCACCTGCGCGGTGCTGCGGGCTGCCGGCCTGCGCGAGCAGGTGATGATTGACGTGAGCCATGCCAACAGCAGCAAGCAGCACCAGCGCCAGATCACGGTGGCCGAAGACGTGGCCTTGCAGATTGCGGCGGGCGATGCGCGCATCACCGGCCTGATGATTGAAAGCCATCTGCAGGAGGGCCGACAGGACATCGTGCCCGGCCAGCCCTTGCAGCACGGCGTGTCGGTGACGGATGCCTGCATCAGCATGGCGCAGACCGTGCCCGTGCTGGAGGGCCTGGCGGCCGCGGTGCGCGCGCGCCGTGCTCTTTGCGGCTGAAGCGAGGGTGTGAGGCTAACCGCGGCTCATGTCGATGTTGCGGGCCGTGGCCAGCAGCGTGGCACACAGGGTTTCGGTACCGCTGGCGTCCACTGCAAACACATCGGCAGCACACACCGTGAGCAGCCGCGCCGCATGCACCACCCTGCCACGGGCGCGTAAGCTGGTGCCGCGGGCGGGCGCCACCAGCTTGAGCGTGGCGTCCACCGTCGCGTTGACCCAGCCGGGTGGCAGCACACTGCCCGCTGCGGCCACGGCAGCAAAATCAGCGGCCGCAAACACCGCGGTGGCCTGCAGCTCGCCGGGCCGGTGGCAAAAAGCATCCTTCACCGGGATGGAAATCTCGACCGCGCCGGGTTCTGCGCGGACGAACTCCAGCCCGAGGGTTTGCGCCATGGGCATGGCCAGCACGACCGCTTTGAGCGCCTGCATGGCACGGTGTGTGTCGGTGACAGGTGCTGAACCAAAAGCAGCAGCATCGGCCGGGGAAGGGGGCAGTGGGTTCATCGTGGTCTCCGGGTGGGTCGGGAATCTTCAGGAGGGGTAGCAGGCGGCACCGCGGCAGACCGCACGCCGGGCCAGGCAGGGGGCTTTCCGGGGCCCGGCCCGGGCGGGGCAGGCTTGTGCAGGCGCTCGCGCAGCCAGGCCTGGTGGTCAGTCACGCGCCGCTTGCGGGCCTGCAGCAGGTCGATCTGGGTCTGCAGTTCCCGGGCGCGTTCCTCCAGCGCATCCACCATCTCCTGCACCGGCAGGCGGCCCGCCCGGTACTGCAGGAGGCGTGGCCCGATATCGGCAAGGGCAAAGCCCAGCTGCCGCGACATGGCAATGAACACCACCTCGCGCCGGGTCGATTCGGGATAGTCACGGTAGCCGTTGGGGCGCCGCAGCGGCTGCAGCAACCCCAGGCGCTCGTAGTGGCGAAGGGCATGCACAGACACCCCGGTGCGACTGGCAAGTTCGGAGATTTGCATGTCCCCAGCGTAGCAAGGCTAGCGCTGCACCAGGGTTGCATGTGTGACGCAGCGTCGGGGAAACCCTCACTGCCGCAGGCCAACGCGCGCCCCTGGGCGGTGTAGCATTCGCGCCGTGACGCACGCCCGCACGGATACCAGGATGGACACACTGCAGGCACCTGCTCCAAGCCGCCTTGCGGACCGGGCGCGCAGGATCAAAGCGCGTTCGATCTGCCACCTTTGCCACGACGAATCCGGATATGAAAAGCCCGCATGGACGCGCGCGCAAACAGCATTGGCGTTTCAAGGCTGCGGCCCGTACAGTCACGCACTGGAACACCGCGGCAACACACGCCCGGCCTAGCAACAGACCGTCCATCCGCCTCACCGCCTGCACCCTTTTCAACGATGCTGCCCCTGTCCCACGCACCTGCCCCCCAGGCAGCATCGGCTTTGCCGCCGACGCTGCCACAGCGTGGCACTGCGCCCAACAGCCACCTGGCAGCGGCGGTCTGACGCATGTCCACTGTTCTGGTGCCTGACGAAGCCGAGCGCCTGCGCGTGCTGGACTCGTACGCCATTCTGGACACCCCGCGCGAAGAAGGGTTTGACCAGCTCGCCCGCCTGGCAGCCAACGTGTGTGGCTGCCCGATGGCGGTGGTCAATTTTCTCGACAGCGAAAGACAGTGGTTCAAGGCGGCCGTGGGCGTGCCTTTTGACCACACCGACCGCGCACTGTCGTTCTGCACGCATGCCATCAGCGGGGTGCCCCGCCCCTTGGTCATCCCCGACACGGCACAGCACCCGGATTGCGCGGGCAACCCGATGGTGGTCGGGCCGCCGCATGTCCGCTTTTATGCGTGTGCGCCGCTGGTCACGCCCGACGGTCATGCGCTGGGCACGATTGCCGTACTCGACACCGTGCCGCGAACGCTGTCGGGCGAGCAGCTGGAGGCCCTGAAGATTCTGGGCGACCAGGCCATGGCGCAGCTGGAGCTGCGGCGCCAACGGATGCTGCTGGCGCAGCTGGCACAGGAACGCAACCAGATGCACCGCGAGGTGCTGGCCCAGAGCGAGGCACTGCGCGTGACCGGGCAGATCGCGCGCGTCGGCGGCTGGACGATCGAGCTGCCCGGCATGCTGCTCAACTGGTCCCAGGAGATTGCATCCACCTACCGGCTCGCCCAAAGCACCAGCCCGGTGGACGAAGTGCTGATGCTGTACGCCGAGCCACACCGCAGCCATATCCGGGCGGCCCTCGATGCCTGCCTGAGCGACGGTGCGCCGTTTGATATGGAAGGCGAGATCGCCATGCCGGACGGGCAGCGCTTCTGGGTGCGCACCGCCGGGCTGGCCGCGCGCAATGCCCAGGGCCAGATCGTCCGCATCCAGGGTGCGCTGCAGGACATCACGGCGCAGCACCTCGCCCGCGAGTCCAGCCGCGTGAGCGAGGAGCGCTTTCACCTTGTTGCGCGCGCCACTGCCGATTGCATCTGGGACTGGAACCTGCGCACCGACGAGATGTGGTGGAACGAGGGCATGCAAAGCCTGTTCGGCGTGCCCGCCGCCGAGCTGCCTGCAGACAGCACGTCGTGGACGCTGCGCGTGCACCCCGACGACACCGAACACGCTGTGGGCAGTATTCAGGCGACCATCGAAGGACAGGCCAACCACTGGTCGGCCGAATACCGTTTTCGCCGCTACGACGACAGCTATGCCTGGGTGCTGGACCGTGGGTTCGTCATCCGCGATGCCGCCGGCCAGGCGGTGCGCATGGTCGGTGGCATGACCGACATCAGCGCTGCCAAGGAAGCCGACCTGGATGCCGTGCGCGATGCCCAGAACCATGCCGAGCTGCTGCAGGTGCAGCAGCGCATTTCGTCGCTGACGATGGCCTTGCCCGAGGTGCTGCAACTGGTGGCCGATACCGTGCTGGGCCAGACGCAGGGCTGCGGCGCCATGGTGGAGGTGCTGCAGGGCGACGACCTGGTGGCGCAGGCATCGGCAGGGCGCAACGTGCGCCCGGTGGGCCACCGCCTGCCTTCGGCCGAAAGCCTGCTGTGGGCCGAGCTGCGCGAAGGCCGCACGGTGCTGTGCAACGACACCGCAGCGCGCGGCTGGAACATGCCAGCACTCGATTACTGCCAGGACGTGCAATCGGTGATGGGCGTGCCCCTGCGCACCGGAGAAACGATCGTAGGTGCACTGGTGGTGACCTCACGGGTGACCGATGCGTTCTCGCGGCGCGAGATGGCGCACCTGGAAATCCTGGCGGAATCGCTCGGGGCGATGGTGCAGCTGCGCCACATCACCGACCGGCTGCATGTGTCTGAACAGCAATACCGCATGCTGTTCAGTGACCACCCGCACCCGATGTGGGTGTACGACAAGGAAACCCTGAAACTGCAGGCCGTGAACCAGTCGATGGTGCTGCACTACGGCTACTCCGAGGCAGAGCTGCTGGCCATGTCCATGACGGACCTGTGGCCCGAGGAACGCCGCGCAGCGATCCGGCTGGCCATCGATGCGGTCGACATGGACCAGCGCAGCCGCCCTGTGGTCAGCCGCCACCTCAAGAAGGATGGCAGCTTCATGGATGTGGAGATCACTGCGGGCAGCATCAGCTTCAATGGCCGACCCGCACGCCAGGTGCTGGCCACCGACGTGACCGAGCGCCTGCGCACCGAGGACGAGCTTGCGCGCATGGGCCGGGCCCAGCGCCTGCTCAGTGCCTGCAACGAGACGCTGGTCCGCGCCACCTCTGAAACGGCACTGCTGCATGCCATCTGCCAGATTGCGGTGGACATCGGCGGCTACCGCATGGGATGGGTGGGTTTCGCGCTGGATGATGACGACAAGACCATCCAGCCCGTGGCGCACGCGGGGTACAACCCGCACTATCTGGAGAGTCTGCACCTGTCCTGGAGCGAAGACCATCCGTACGGCCGTGGCCCGGCGGGCATGGCCGTGCGATCCGGCGAGCCCGTGATCGTGCAGGACATACGCACCGATGGCGACTTTGCCGGCTGGACGGAGCGCATGCTGCAAAACGGCTTCCATGGCGTGATCTGCCTGCCGCTGCGCGACCGGGATCGCGACCGCACCTTCGGCCTGCTGTACCTGTATGCCCCCGAAATCCTGCAGATCAGCGAAGAAGAGGCCAAACTGCTGCAGGAGCTGTCCAACGACGTGGCCTTCGGCATCATGAGCCTGCGCGCGCACAAGGCACAGCAAAAGCTGCAGGCGTCGGTGCTCAAAGTAGCCGCGGCCGTATCGGCCAGCACCGGGACCGAGTTTTTTGTGCAGCTGGTGCGCAACATGGCTGACGCACTGGGCGCACAGGGTGGCTGCGTGGTGCGCTTGCTGCCGCAGGCGGAGGGCAAGCCCCCGCGGGTCACCACGCTGGCGGCCGTGCTGGACGGCAACATGCTGCCCAACTCTGAATACGACCTCACCGGCACCCCCAGCCTGCGGCTGCTGAGCCAGCGCGAATACGCAGTGACCGACGCAGTGCAGCAGCTTTACCCCGCTGCGCCCGTGCTGCGCCAGGTGGGGGCCCAGGGTTATGCCGGACAGCAGCTGTGCAATGCCGATGGCGAGGTGGTGGGCATTGTCTTCGTGGTGTTCCGCCAGCCGATTGCCGACACCGGCTTCATCACCTCGACGCTGCAGATCTTTGCCGCGCGGGCATCGGCCGAAATCGACCGGCAACTGGCCGATGCACGCATTCGGCACCAGGCCTCGCTGCTGGACAAGGCGCAGGATGCCATCCTGGTGCGCGACCTGGACAACCGCATCATCTTCTGGAACAAGAGCGCCGAGCGCCTGTACGGCTGGACCCAGCTGCAGGTCCTGGGCCAGTCGATCGAAACCCTGCTGTACGAAGAGCCCACGCATTTCCGCCATGC
>LNEG01000049.1 GCA_001464865.1 Burkholderiales bacterium Ga0074133 | reverse complement strand
CTGCTGTTCATCGACCTGGACAACTTCAAGACGCTGAACGACACCCTGGGCCACGACCAGGGCGACCTGCTGCTGCAGCAGGTGGCGCAGCGGCTGAACACCTGCGTGCGCTCGGTGGACACCGTGGCGCGCCTGGGCGGCGATGAATTCGTGGTGATGCTGGAAGAGCTCAGTGCCCGCCCGCAGGAACTGGCCATGCACGCCCGCGGTGTGGCTGAAAAAATCCTCACCCTGCTGGCCGTGCCCTATGCATTGCAGGGCTACCAGTACCGCAGCACGCCCAGCATCGGCGTGGCGCCTTTCACGGGCGATGAAACCAGCGTGGGCGAACTGCTCAAGCAGGCCGACCTGGCGATGTACCAGGCCAAGACCGCCGGTCGCAACACGCTGCGCTTTTTCGACCCCGACATGCAGGCCGTGGTGACGGCCCGCGCCGGGCTGGAAACCGACCTGCGCTCGGCACTGGCGCAGGAAGAGTTCCTGCTGCACTACCAGCCGCAGCTGCACCAGTCGGGCCGCTGCGTGGGGGTGGAGGCACTGGTGCGCTGGGCACACCCGCAGCGCGGCATGGTCCCGCCGGGCGATTTCATCGCGCTGGCCGAAGAAACAGGCCTCATCCTGCCGCTGGGCCGCTGGGTGCTGCACACGGCATGCAAGCTGCTGGCCAGCTGGCAGGGCGACCCGGAACTGACACACCTGACGATGGCCGTGAACGTGAGCTCGCGCCAGTTCCGCCATGCCAGTTTTGTGGACGACGTGGCGCGCGTGCTGGCCGTGACGGGTGCGCGCGCCAGCCAGCTCAAGCTGGAACTGACCGAAAGCGTGCTGGTGGAAGACATGGAGGCCACGATTGCCACCATGACCGCCCTGCGGGCCTTTGGCGTGGGGTTTTCGCTGGACGACTTCGGCACCGGATATTCGAGCCTGAGCTACCTCAAGCGCATGCCGCTGGACCAGCTCAAGATCGACCAGAGCTTTGTGCGCGACCTGCTCACCGACCCCAACGATGCGGCCATCGTGCTCACCATCGTGGGCCTGTCGCGCAGCCTGGGGCTGGAAGTGATTGCAGAAGGCGTGGAAACCGCCGAGCAGCGCGAAATGCTGGGCGAGGCGGGCTGCATGCACTACCAGGGCTACCTGTGCAGCCGCCCCCTGCCTGTGGACGTGCTGGAGGCCTTCGTGCGGCCCCTGTGCGGGGACCGGGCAGGTTCCTGAACAGCCACCGCCGGCCGGTCACGGGCCTTTCCCGGCGAGACAAGCGCCCCTGCGAAGCCTTGTGAACCCTGCCGGCATCTTCCCGCCTGGCACCTGATCCCCTTTGGGCGTACCCGCACGCTGGCACTTGCCCCCCGAAACCGCCCGCCATCCCACGCATGAAGGCCCGGCAAGGCTTGCGAGAGCCCTGCAGAGGCCCAGGCGCCCGACCGGGCTGACCCGGGGTGGTCGGGTGCAGCTGCAAGGCGTCTGCGGGGCTGTACGGCGCTGTGGTGATGGCTGCGATCCCGTTTGGCATCACCGCCAGACCGGTGCAAAAGCCAGCCGCTGGGGGGCGTCACATCCGTGATGCCGGCACCGGCCGAGATCTGCCCACAC
>LNEG01000048.1 GCA_001464865.1 Burkholderiales bacterium Ga0074133 | reverse complement strand
GGGGGTGGTTCCGGCACCAAAGTTGTCCCCCTGTCTTCTTCTTATCTTTCTTTATAAATACATAGTCGTAGTAGTAGAGGCGCCCCAAAACTGTGGACAAGGCCATTTTTCCGAGTGGCGGCGCGCACTTGCGTGGCGCTGAACCCTGTGCACCCGGCCCTTTTCCTGCTGTCGTGCAGGCGGGGACAAAAGCGCGGCATGGCCGTCTTCTGTGGATAACCAGGGTGTTGCGCAAAAATTCTCCACAGGGTTGCGCACTGACAGCCTCAGAACCCTGAAATCAAGCCAAATTGCCATCAAGCTCAGGTAAATCAATGCCTGACAGCTATTATTTAAATACCAAACGTGATCCAGTGCCTGCCGGTCGTTCACCGGCCGGTGCGTCCATCGTGGTGTTTTCGGACAGTTCATCACGGCGACTGCCGTTCATCCGGATCCGCAACCCGGGTGTAGCGGCGTTGCTGCCCGCCAGCGGTGCGATGCCGGTTCTTTCCGGCCCATGCGCCGCCGGCCAGGCGCAGGCCCTTCCCGTGCTGCCAGCAATCGCATGCATTTTTTTCGATGCGCTTGCCTGCGGCCATCTTCGAAACCGGCCCATGCGGGGCACGAACAGGCGGGCCAACCTGCGTTCACAGGCGCAGGGAGTCCGGGTTCTGGTTATTCTTTTATATCTTTATGAATCAATAGCAGTAGTAGTAGAAGGCGGCGTTCTGTGTGGACAAGCCTATTTTGTCCAATGGTGGCGCGGACTTGCAGGGTGCCGAACCCTGTGCGGCGGTGTGCACAAAGCATGCACGCCGGCATACAACAACTTTGCGCGTGCGCCTCCTGCTGTGGATAACCATGCGGTTGTGCCAGAACTGCGCACAGAGTTGTCCACAGCGGGCGCGATGGTTGGCTGGTGGGGAGGCGTATCAGGGCGTCCAGCTGCTCTGGTTCGCGCCCTGTCAGGAGCCCATGCAAAAAGGTCCGGCACCCCTTTCGGGAGTGCCGGACCTCAAGAGTCAGCGCTGCCAGACGGCTTGCCAGGCCCCTGTGCGGTGGGGGTGGTTACATCTGGGCAGGTGCTGGCGCTGCCTGCCCCATGGGGCCGCCGCGCATGCCACTGCCGTGCATCCCGCCACCCTGGGTGCCGTGCTGTGCGCGGGCCCCGTCGCCGTGGCGTCCGCCCCTGCCGTGCATGGCAGGGTGACCACGGTGGTGGGGCTGGGCGTCAAAGGTCTTTTGCTGCTCAGGCGTGAGAGTGGCATAGAAGGCCTTGGTGGCTTCGCCGCGGCGGTCGGCCTCGGCGCCGTGCTGGGCGCGCATGGCGCGCATGCGGTCGATGCGCTCGGGGGTGGTCAGCTTTTCCATGTCGCCATGGTCGAGGCGCGCCTTGCGTTCACCGGGCTGCATGGCGGCAGTGAACGAGTTCCAGGCGGGCTCCTGGGCGGCGGTCAGCTTGAGCTGGGTCTTCATTTGGGCCATGCGCTCTGCCATGTGGGCCTGGCGCTGCTGGTGGCGGTCTTTGCCGTCGGCGCCAGCGCGGTGCTGGCCCATGCGGTGGTGTGGCTGGCCGGGCGCACCGGGTGCAGCCGTGGCGCCCGGCGTTGCCGATGGGGCTGCAGCGGGTGCCTGCTGTGCCAGGGCAGGCAGCGCCAGTGCCGCGGCCAGGGCCGTGAGGGTGGCGGTGGTGGCAAGTCGTTGTGTGAGGGAGCGGGCCATGGTCGGGTTCCTTGTGCAGTGGTGGTTTCGCCAGAACGACCGTTGAGGCGATTGGCAACCAGTGTCGGCCGCGCATGTATCGGTGCCGTGGCGGATGAATGCCGCTGTGTAAAGTTGTGACAAGAACTATGGTGCCTGCAGGGCCGCACAGGCATGATCTGGCGCAAAAACTGCCGGAAGCCCAGGATTTGATTGCCCCTTTTGCTATCAAATAAATAGTAAAAGATGCCTTGTACCTGGGGCGCTGTTTCCTGCCGCCAGTGCGCGCGCCGCTGGCGCCCGCAGCAAGCCCGACAATGGCGGGTTGCAGGGGCAGCGGGCCGGTGCCACGCCGGCGACCACCGCTTCACCCCACCCCCATTTCCAGATCCAAGAGGTTTTTCCGTGTTCAAGAACATGATCGTGTACCGCATTGCGCCGCAATGGCAGGTGGAACTGACGCAGGTTGAAGAAGCGCTGGCCAAGGCCCCGTTCATGGAATGCGGTGCCACGCAGGAAAAGTCGCTGGGCTGGGTGCCGCCCCGCGGCGATGCGCACGGGCCGCTGGCCGAATCGGTGGGCGGGCAGTGGATCCTGCGCTTCATGGTCGAGTCCAAGGTGCTGCCCGGCAGCGTGCTGGCCCGCCGCGTCAAGGAAAAGGCCGAGCGCATCGAGCAGGAAACCGGCCGCAAGCCCGGCAAGAAGGAAAGCAAGGAGCTCAAGGACGAAGCCAAGCTCGACCTGTTGCCCATGGCCTTCACCAAGCAGGGATCGATGTGGGTGTGGATCGACACCGCGTCACGCCTGCTGGTGCTGGATACCTCAGCCCAAGGCCGCGCCGATGAAGTGGTGACGCTGCTGGTGGAGGCACTGCCCGGCCTGTCGGTGTCGCTCATCAACACCCAGACCAGCCCGCAGGCAGCGATGTCGCACTGGCTCAAGGAACAGGAACCCCCGGTGGGCTTCACGGTGGACCGCGAGTGCGAGCTGAAAAGCGCCACCGAGGAAAAGGCCGTGGTGCGCTATGCCCGCCATCCGCTCGATATCGAGGAAGTGCAGGCCCACATCGACGCGGGCAAGCTGCCCACCAAGCTGGCCCTGACCTGGGACGACCGCGTGAGCTTCATGCTGACCGAAGGCCTGCAGATCAAGAAGGTGGCGTTCCTCGATACCGTTTTTGAGGGCACCAAGGCCGACGACGGCGGCTTTGACACCGACGTGGCCATCGCCACGGGCGAGCTGAGCAAGCTGATTCCAGACCTGATCGAGGCGCTGGGCGGCGAGGCCGAAAGCGGCGTGGCGAGTGCGGCGCAGGCGGTGGCCACGGGCGCCACACCCGGGGCGGCGCTGCAAGCGGCAGTACCGGCTGCGCCCCGCGGCAAGGATGTGGCGGGGCGTGCGGTCACCGGGCCTGCGACGGCACCGGTGGACACCGATCCGGATTCGGCGCCGTTCTAGTAAACCCCTGCACGCCACGCGCTGTGGTCTTTCGGCTCAGGCCCGGTCTCGGCGGTCGGGCCCTGGGCTGCATGGCATCCATGCCACTGCGCGGTCGGCAGTGCAGCGTTCTGCCGTGCACCAGTTCGGGGCAACCCTGAGCTTGCGACACAGGGCGATCCATAGAATGGACGGACTCCCTCGCATTCATCACGGGCGTGCGCCCCTTCGTCCCCTGCATGCTTTTCCACAGGTTTACCGGGTTTCTGGCGTCGCGCCTGGTGGTTTCGCCTGAAGCGCCGTCGGCGCTGGACCCTGCAACCCGTGCCCGGGTGGCCGATACCAGCAACAAGTTTCTGCGCATTTTTCTCAACGCGTGGATTGCCATGGGGCTGGTGCTGGCCATCCTGAGCGCCGTGCTGGCGCCCTATGTGATGTACGGCGCGACCCTGGTGATGGCCGTGGCGGCGGCCGCCCGGTACGCCCTGCACCGCGGACGCTTCCAGCTGGCGCGCTGGCTGTTCATCGTGCCGGTGTGCATGGCGCTGGTGGTGCTGGTCCCTTTGCTCAACGGCATCAGGTCACCGATTCTGGTGAGTGTGCCGGTGCTCGTGCTGATGTCCGGCTGGCTGCTCGGGCGCCGTGCGATGTGGCAGGTCAGCGCCTTCCTTGTCGTGGCCTTCTTGCTGATGTGGCAGGTCGAAGTGCAGGGCTGGTGGGTCATGAAAACCCCGTTTCGGCCCATCGACGTGTGGATCATTGTCTGGCTGTTCATCATCGGCCTGACGGCGATCATCACGCACTCGCTCATCCGCAACCATGAGATGGATTTTCTGCGCGAAGCCCATCTGCTCGACCGGCTCGCCTCGGCGCTTGATTTCACGGAGTCGGTGCTGCAGCGCTCGCCCGTGCCGATGCGGATCTTTGACCGGTCGGGCCAGTGCATCCAGGTGAACGACGCCTACGCGCGCCTGGTGGGCGTGGACCGGCAGACCCTGCTGGCCCAGAACTTTCACGCCATCGGGATGTGGAACGCGACCGGCCTGGCCGCCGACGCGCACGGCGCACTGCAGGGTCTCCAGCCTGCGCACCGCGAGCTGGCGGTGCGTACTTCGACCGGGCGGGAGCTGTGGCTGGAAATGCATCTGCTGCCCATCGAGGCCCAGGGCGAGCGCAAGCTGCTGGTGCAGATGGTGGACCTGACGGACCGCCGCCGCCTGGCCCAGGAGCTGGAACACATCGCTTTCCATGACCCGCTCACGCAGCTGGCCAACCGCCGCCTTTTCAACGACCGGCTCACGCATGCCTTGCGGCGCTACAAGCGCGATGGCAGGCTGGGAGCGGTGCTGTTGCTCGACCTGAACCGTTTCAAGCAGCTCAATGACGCGCACGGACACGAAACGGGCGACCAGTGGCTGGTGGAGGTGGCCGCCAGGCTGCGCAAGGTGGTGCGCGAGAGCGACACCGTGGCGCGCATGGGTGGAGACGAGTTCGTGCTGCTGCTGGAAGACCTGGGGACGCAGCGGGAGACTGCCGAGCACGCCACCCGGGTGATCGCAGCCAAGATCCGTGAGGCGCTGGCCATGCCGGCGCAGCTGGGCGCTGTCCCGTATTCGGGGTCGGCCAGCCTGGGGGTGGTACTGTTCACCGACGCCGAAGCGGACCCGAAGTCGCTGGTGCAGGCAGCGGATGCCGCCATGTACGGCAACAAGCGGGCGGTGGCCCACTGACGGGCTGCCGGTGGGCGCTGCGCCTCAGCAGCCCCTGAACTCAGCAGCCCCTGAAAACCGGTGGCTGGCGCGCATGGAATGCCTCTACCCCCGCCTGGAAGTCCGCCGTGGCGGCGCAGGCCACGAACGCATCTTTTTCGGCCTCCAGCTGCGCTGCCAGCGTGCGGTCCATCGATTCGCGCATGAGCCGCTTCATGGCGCCGTAGGCCAGCGTGGGGCCGTTGGCGATGCGCTGGGCCAGGGCGTCGGTGGCGGCCTGCAGCTCTGCCGCCGGGACGACGCGGTTGACCAGGCCCAGGCGCAGGGCTTCGTCGGCGGTGAAGGCGTCACCCAGCAGGGCAATCTCCAGCGCCTTGCGCAGGCCGACCAGTCGCGGCAGGGCCCACGTTGCGCCCGCGTCACCGCTGGTGCCCAGGTGGATGTAGGCCAGGTTCAGCCGCGTGCCTTCCGCCATCAGCACATGGTCGGCCATCAGCAGCAGGCTCAGGCCTGCGCCCGCGGCCACGCCGTGCACCTGCGCGATGACGGGCGCGTTGGTCTGCGCCAGCAGCAGCAGCGCCTGGTTCAGCGGCGTGAGGATGTCGATGGCACCCTGTACCGGCTGGGCACGCAGCGTGGCCAGGTCGCCGCCCGCCATGAAACCGCGGCCGTTGCCGCACAGCACCACGGCGCGCACGCCGGGGTCGGCCACCACCGCCTGCACGGCGGCCAGAAACGCCCGGGCCATCGGGGCGTCGATGGCGTTCAAGGTATCGGGGCGGTTGAACCGCAAGGTGGCGATGGCGCCGCTGCGTTCAAGCAGCAGCGGGGCGGGCGAAGTGCCCTGTGTGGTGTTTTTCATGTCAAACCGGCCTGTAGCTCTTTGTATTCCACGCCTGAATGCTATTTATTCAATAGCAATAGCCCCGGCGATCGTTTCCGCCATCGCAAGGATCTGCAACGCCGCAGACGCGCCTCAGGGGACGAAGACCCGATGGACAATGCGGGCGGTCCCTGTCACAAAAACTTTTGCCCGTGCATCGATTGCGTGCGCGCCAGTGAATTCTGGAGCCGGTCACTGTAGCCGGCACGTACTTTCCTGAGGAAATCGCCCCATGCCCAACCCCCGAGCCGTGGCTCCCCGCAGCGCGCAGCCCGCCCGCAGCAAGGCAGCGCCCCGGCCCTTCCCGCCAGATGCCAGGGCGGTTGCCGATGGCGCGGCTTCGCCGTCCAAGCCCGTGTCGCACCGCGAGCGGCAGCGCGAAGCCAAGCGCCACGCCGTGCTGCAGGCTGCAGCCCAGCTTTTCAACGAGCGCGGCTTTCATGCCACGTCGCTCGACGACATTGCAGCGCGGCTGCAAGTGACCAAGCCCACGCTGTACTACTACGTCAAGAGCAAGGATGAGATCCTGCTGCAGTGCGTGGGCCAGGGCCTGGCGATGATCCTCGAAGGCATTGATGCATCGCGCGCGGCTGGTGGCCAGGCCATCGATCAGCTGATGGCGTGCATGCAGGTGTATGCCTGTGTGGTCACGCAGGACTTCGGCATGTGCGTGATCCGCGTCGGCGACGAGCAACTGCCCCCCGAAAGCCGCAAGGAACTGCGCCGGCTCAAGTCGGCCATCGACCAGGAGTTGCGGCGACTGGTGACCGCGGGCGTGGCCGAGGGCTCCATAGAGCCCTGCGACCCGAAGATGACCGCTTTTGTGATTGCGGGGGCGCTGAGCTGGATCGGCCGCTGGTACCAGCCGGGCGGCAAGTACACGCCGGAGCAGGTGGCGCAGCAGTGCATTGCCACGCTGTGTAACGGGGTGCTGCGCAGGCCTGCGGCCAGCACGCAGTCGCCGGCGCGCCCTGCGGCGAAGCGGCGCAAGAGCGCGGTGACCGACAAGGCCGCAGTGGCCCCGACCGAGGCGGTGGGGAAAGCAGCACCCCGGGCCCGTTCGCGATAAGGGCTCACAGGCCGGCGCTGGCGTCATTTTTGGTCAGATCGGCCTGTGGTCCTTGATTTAAATGCCTGATTTGCTATTTATTTAATAGCGTTTTGCCAGCTTTGCGCACCGCGGGCCTTGCCTGCGCCGCCGCTTCCGGCGCCGCCAGGTCATCCAGGATCGGGCAGTCCGGCCGGTCGTTGCCCTGGCAGCAGGCCACCAGGGTCTGCAGGCTGCGCTGCATGGCCTGCATTTGCGCAATGCGTTCGCTCAGGTCGTCGATGTGCTGCTGCGCGATGCGCTTGACCTGGCTGCTGGCGCGGCTGCGGTCGCGCCACAGGGTGAGCAGCTCGGCAATCTCTTCCATCGAAAAGCCCAGGTCGCGGCTTCTGCGGATGAATTGCAGGGTGTGGACATCGGCCTCGGTGTACTGGCGGTAGCCGCTGTCGGTGCGGCCCACGCCGGCCAGCAGGCCCAGCGATTCGTAGTGCCGCACCATGCGGGCCGAGATGCCTGCGCGCTGCGCTGCCGTGCCGATGGCCACGGGCCAGGGGGTGGCGCGGTGATGGGGTGCTGTGGCTGCGCAGGGCGGGGCGGCTGACCGGGGCGAAGGCATGGCGCTCAGGCGGCGACGGTGTAGCCTTCTTCGGCAATGGCGGCGGCCAGTGCCTCGCGCGGGGCGGTGCTGGCCACGTCGACCTTGCCGCTGGCGCGGTCGATGCGCACGGTGGCTGCGGGGTCGACCTGCTGCACGGCCTGGGTGACGGCGCGCTCGCAGTGGCCGCAGGTCATGCCCTGTACCTGGAATGTGGTCGTCTGCATGGTGTGTCCTTTCAGTGGGGGTTGAACAAGGCTGCGGGCCATCTGCGTGTGCAGAAGGTCCCTGGGTGCATGATGAAGCTTGACATCGTGTCAGAGTCAAACAGGGTGCAAGACACTCTCGCCATCAGGGTTGACCCAGGTCAATGCTTGACCTTGCCATCGCGTCAAGGATCACCATCACCGCCATGAACACTTCCGCCACGCCCTCCACCCCTTCATCCCTGCCCGGCAACGCACCGGCCCAGGCCCTCGATATCGGCATCGGCGGCATGACCTGCGCAAGCTGCGTGGGCCGTGTGGAACGCGCACTGCGCAAGGTGCCGGGGGTGCAGGAGGCATCGGTCAACCTGGCCACCGAATCGGCGCGCATTGCGTTTGCGGCATCCACTGCGGCCGACACCGCCGCCATGGATGCGCTGCTGCGCCGCGCGGTGCGCAATGCGGGCTACGAGCCCCGGACGGCCGCAGCGGCAGAGGCTGCCGCCGATGCATCGCCCTGGGCGGGCTTCTTGCCGGTGGCCATCGGGCTGCTGCTGTCGGCCCCGCTGGTGTTGCCCATGTTGGGCGACCTGTTCGGCCAGCACTGGATGCTGCCCGCCTGGGCGCAGTTTGCGCTGGCCACGCCGGTGCAGTTCATTCTGGGGGCGCGCTTTTACAAGGCGGGCTGGCATGCGGCCCGGGCGTTCTCGGGCAACATGGATCTGCTGGTGGCGCTGGGCACCAGCGCGGGCTGGGGGCTGTCGGTGTGGCTGTGGCTCACGGCGCATGCGGGGCACACACCGCACCTGTACTTTGAGGCGTCGGCCGTGGTGATCACGCTGGTGCTGCTGGGCAAGTGGCTGGAGGCCCGGGCCAAGCAGCAGACCACCGCCGCCATCCGCGCGCTGCACGCACTGCGGCCCGATGTGGTGCACCTGCTGGGCAAGGGCGGCGAGGTGGACGTGCCCGTGGCCGAGGTGCTGGCAGGCGACCGCCTGGTGGTGCGCCCGGGCGAGCGCTTTCCGGTGGATGGCCTGGTGCGCGAGGGTCATACCCAGGTCGATGAATCCATGCTGACCGGCGAGCCGCTGCCAGTGCCGCGCGATGTGGGCGCGCCGGTGACGGGCGGCTCCATCATCGAAGTGACGGCTGTCGGCAGCGAGACGGTGCTGGCGCACATCATCCGCCTGGTGGAAGACGCGCAGGCTGCCAAGGCGCCCATCCAGCGGCTGGTGGACCAGGTCTCGGCCGTGTTTGTGCCGGTGGTGCTGGGCATTGCGCTCATCACGCTGGGCGGCTGGCTGGCCATGGGCGTGGGGCTGGAGAGCGCGCTGATCCACGCGGTGGCCGTGATGGTGATTGCCTGCCCCTGCGCGCTGGGGCTGGCCACGCCCGCAGCCATCATGGCGGGCACCGGCGTGGCGGCGCGGCACGGCATTCTGATCAAGGACGCGCAGGCGCTGGAGCTGGCGCACAAGGTCGATACCGTGGCGTTTGACAAGACCGGCACGCTCACCGTGGGCCAGCCGCGGCTGTCGGCCTTTGAAGTGATGCCGGGGCTGGACGCCGCTGGGGTGATGGCGGCCGTGGCATCGGTACAAAGCGGCAGCGAACACCCGCTGGCGCGTGCGGTAGCGGCTGCGGCAGCGCAGCAAAAACTGGCGGTGCAGCCGCCCGACGCCGTGCGCGCCGTGCCCGGCCGTGGCACCGAAGGCGAGGTGCAGGGCCAGGGCTGGCTGGTGGGCAGCCTGCGCTGGATGGACGAGCTGGGCGTGCAGGGCCTGAAGCAGGGCCCGCTGGCCGACCGTGCCACCGGCCTGCAGCGTGAAGGCGCCACCGTGTCTGCCGTGGCCGAGCGCACGGCCGAGGGCCTTGCGCTGCGCGCGATCATGGCCTTTGGCGACGAGCCCAAGCCCGGCGCGCGCGAGGCCCTGGCCGCGCTGCAGGCCCGCGGCATCCGCACCGTGATGATCTCGGGCGACAACCGCGGCGCTGCCGAGGTG
>LNEG01000047.1 GCA_001464865.1 Burkholderiales bacterium Ga0074133 | reverse complement strand
CCCGCAGGGCATGCACAAGCAGGGTGTTGGGAGGTACGTCAACACTGGCAGCGCGCCCGTTGACCGTGAACTGGACTTGCATCTGGCTGTCTCCTGGAATGGTTTTGGCTGGACTTGCACATCGAATCTTGGGCTTCGCCGTTTTCGCCATCCCTAGGGACAACCCTGAATTCACCGCGACCTGCGCCGGATATTCTCAATTTGAAACATGTTGCACTGCACAGCGGCGCATCATCCGGGGCGGTCCGAGTCCGTCACCACCAAAAGCCTTTCGGGGGTCCGATGCAGTTGTCTGCGCCGCCATTGCCTGTCGACCGCCATGCGCTCATCGCGCAGGCCCGCCGCGCATTGCTGGCGCAGGGAGCATCCCCGGTGCACACCGACGTGCAGCCCTGGATCACCCGCTCGTGGCAGCGCTGCCTGGCCAGCGGGCTGGCTCCCACGCAGCGCGCCACCTTCGACATGGTGAGTGCGCCCGCGCTGCGACGCACCCAGGACGCAAACCGCCCGCTGCTGAACGCGGCCCGCCCGGTACTCGCCCAGCTCACGCACGCCATCGCGGCCATGCGCTACTTTGCGATCCTGACCGATGCGCGTGGCATCGTGGTGGATGTGCAGGGCGCGCTTGACCGGCAGGATCGCCGCGCCAGCGCCATCGGCCGCATCGGCATCGACCTGTCGGAAGCGGCGGTGGGCACCACCGCCATTGGCGCAGCGCTGGCCGAGCTTCAGCCCGTGTGGCTGCACCGCGGCGAGCATTTTCTCGATGACAACAGCAGCTACAGCTGCGCGGGGGCACCGCTGTTTAGCCCCCAGGGCGACTGCATCGGCATGCTGGACCTGACCGGCATCGATGTTCCCGAGCGCCCCGAGCTGCGCCATCTGGTCGCACGATCCGCCCGCGCCATGGAAGACGCGTTGCTGCTGCAGCAGCCGCACGCCTTGCTACTGCGGCTGAACTGGCCGGGCTGCGCCCTGGGCGGCGAAGGAGATGGCCTGCTGGCACTGGACGCGGACGGCGTGGTGCTGGGCGGCAACACCGCAGCACGCCAGCTGCTGCCCTTGTGGGCTTCGTCGCCCGCTGCACCCACGCACTGCAGTGACCTCATTGCCTTGCCTTGGATGCAATTGTTCGATGCGGCACGCAGCCGCAGCGCTCATCCACCGCTGGATCTGCCGCTCTGGTCGGGCCTGCGCCTGCAGGGCCTGGCCCGGCAGCCCGCGCACGCAGCGGGGCGCCTTGCCGATCTGCACGCCCCCACGGTGGCCGGATCGCGCGAAGCACTGCGCCACCCCGGCCCGCCGATGGAGGCAGGTGCCAGTGCACCCCCTCCAACGGCCCCGCTGCGCCAGGCAGAAACCGCACTGATCCGCCAGGCCGTGCAGGACGCGCGCGGCAACGTGGCCGAGGCTGCGCGCGCGCTGGGCATCAGCCGCGCCACGGTGTACCGCAAGCTGGGCACACCCAAAGGACCAGGCCGCAGCTGACTGCGCACCCACGGCATGCGCCCTGCCCCGCAGTTCAGTGCAGGAGGATCAGACCTCCGCCAGGGCAAGCACCACGGCACTGTCTTCTACGGAAAGCACGACCCGACTGCCTGCACGCAGCCCGCTGCCCGGCACTGCAAAACCGACCATCTGCACGCCCGCATCGAGCCTGGCAGAAACCTCGTCGCCCGACGCCCCACGGGCCACGCGCACCGCCCGGGCAGCAAAGCAGAACGCATCTGGTGTTGCGCCGCGCGCCTCACCGTGCGGCACCGTGTCGCGCGCCACACGCACCGCAGTGGCCTTGCACAGCGCCTGCACGGCGACACCGGGCTGCAACCCCAGCAGCTGTGCGCTCTCCTTCGTGATGCGCGAGGCCAGCGCCGTCGGGGCGCTGCGCAAGTCGCCGCCTGCAGCCAGCACCTGGGCCTCCAGCGCCAGATGCACCCGCACGATCTGCCCCTGCAGTTCGAGCCGCTGCACTACACAGGGCCAGTGGTTGCGCATGCTGGTACGCACCGCCAGGCGTGCAACGGCCGGCGCGGCATGGGCGGTGTTCTGCCAGCGCGAAAGCACCGCGCCACGCGCCTGCGCCATGGCATCGGCCGCCGCCAGCAGCTGGTGACCGGCTTCGGTCAGCTGCGCTCCGCCACCACCCGCACCGCCCACGGCGCGGACCACCAGCGGTGTACCCGCAAGATTGGTCAGCGTATCGACCGCCTGCCAGGCAGCCTTGTAGCTCACCCCGGCAGCCCGGGCCGCCTGCGAGATGGAGCCGCCCGAGGCGATCTGGCGCAGGATGTCGATGCGCTTGTCGGCAAGCGCGTTGCCAAGGGCGGTGGAGACGGAAAGCGGAGCAGTCAAGGCAATCCTTCGAGAGCGAGGAGCAGGTGCGGCAGCAGCGCGGGCAGTCTTGACGCCATCGACCCGCAGTGGCCAGACGAAGAACCCATCCGGTGCCGTGTGCAAGCACGCGGTAGCGGGTGCCCGCACTTGCGCTATTCTATGGATGAATAGCGCTTTTCACGACATGCCGCACACCGCACCCTACCGCTCTCTTCGCTTTCTGGCCTGCCTGGTTCTGGCTGCTGCCTGCGCTCAGGCAGCAGCGGCGGGCACGGTGTCTGTGGCAGTGGCGGCCAACTTCACCGCGCCCATGCAGAAGATCGCTGCAGCGTTTGAGGCCGACACCGGCCACCAGGCCACACTGTCGTTTGGTGCCAGCGGAAAGTTCTATGCCCAGATTACGCACGGGGCGCCCTTTCAGGTACTGCTGTCGGCCGACGAGGCCACGCCCGCACGCCTGGAGCGCGAGGGCAAGGCGGTGGCAGACACGCGCTTTACCTACGCCACCGGTGCGCTGGTGCTGTGGAGCGCCCAGCCCGGCCTGGTGGATGACCAGGGCGCGGTGCTGCGGTCTGGCGGCTTCCGGCACATCGCCCTGGCCAACCCCAAGGTCGCGCCCTACGGGGCAGCCGCCGTGCAGGTGATGGAGAAGATGGGCCTGGCCACCACGCTGCAGCCGCGATGGGTACTGGGCGAGAACATTGCCCAGACGTTCCAGTTTGTCGCGTCAGGCAATGCACAGCTCGGCTTTGTGGCGCTGTCACAGGTCATGGTGGACGGGCGCATGGCGCAGGGCTCTGGCTGGCGCGTGCCCGCCAGCCTGCATGCACCCATCCGGCAGGACGCCGCACTGCTGCTGCCCGGGCGTGGCAACGCCGCGGCCATCGCATTGCTGCAGTACCTGCGTGGCGACAAGGCCCGCAGCATCATGCGGGCGCATGGCTATGCCGACTGATACCGGCCATGCCTTCACCGGGCACGACCATGACCATGAACCTGCCTGAACATGCCGTTCACCAGCGCTGACCTTGCAGCCATCGGCCTGACCCTGCGCCTGGCGGCCACCACCATGGTGCTGCTGCTGGTGCTGTGCACGCCGCTGGCCTGGTGGCTGGCGCACACGCGCTCGCGCTGGCGCGGGCCCGTGTCGGCCGTGGTGGCGCTGCCGCTGGTGCTGCCGCCCACGGTGATTGGCTTCTACCTGCTCATCACCATGGGCCCCAACGGGCCGGTGGGCCAGTTCACGCAGTGGCTCGGGCTGGGCACCCTGCCCTTCACGTTCTGGGGCCTGGTGGTGGGATCGCTGATCTACTCGCTGCCGTTTGCCGTGCAGCCGCTGCAGCACGCGTTCGAGGCCATCGGGCAGCGCCCGCTGGAAGCTGCGGCCACGCTGGGCGCCGGTCCGCTCGACCGCTTCTTCACGGTGGCCGTGCCGCTGGCGCGGCCGGGGTTCATCACCGCCGCCATCCTGAGCTTTGCGCATACCGTGGGCGAGTTCGGCGTGGTGCTGATGCTGGGCGGAAACATACCCGGCGTCACGCGCGTGGTGTCGGTGCAGATCTACGACCATGTGGAGGCCCTGGAATACACCCAGGCCCACTGGCTGGCCGGGGGCATGGTGGTGTTTTCGTTTGTGGTGCTGCTGGGGCTGAACCTCACGCGCCGCAATGCAGCCGCGTCGGTGGTGCGCTGATGGACACGCCGCACGACGCCCGCAGCATCACCGCACGCCTGTACCTGGCGCGCCCTGGCTTCACGCTCGATGTGGACCTGCGCCTGCCCGGGCGCGGCGTGACCGCGCTGTTCGGCCCGTCGGGCTGCGGCAAGACCACCTGCCTGCGCGCAATCGCGGGGCTGGAGCGCGCAAAGCCCGGCGAGGTGGTCGTCAACGCAGAGGTATGGCAGGACGACACCGCGCAGGTCTGGCGCCCCACCCACCAGCGCTCCCTGGGCTATGTATTCCAGGAGGCCAGCCTTTTCGACCACCTCACGGTGGGCGGAAACATCGCCTACGGTCTGCAGCGCACGCCCGCCACGCAGCGCAAGGTGGCACTGGACCAGGCCGTGGCCCTGCTGGGCATCGGGGCCTTGATGGACCGCAGGCCGGGAGCGCTGTCGGGCGGTGAACGCCAGCGCGTGGCGATGGCGCGGGCGCTGGCCACCAGCCCCCGCCTGCTGCTGATGGACGAGCCATTGTCGGCGCTGGACGCCGCACGCAAGGCCGAGGTCATGCCCTACCTGGACAACCTGCACCGCGATCTCGACATCCCCGTGGTGTACGTGAGCCATGCGATCGAGGAAGTCGCCCGCCTCGCGCACCACATGGTGCTCATGGATGCCGGGCAGGTGCGCGCGGAGGGCCGCACCGAAGATCTCATCACCCGCCTGGACCTGCCCCTGGCGCGGGGCGACGCTGCCGCGACCGTGATCGAGGGTACGGTCACCAGCCATGACGCCTTGGACCATGTCACCACGGTCGCCTTCGGGGGCGGCGAGCTGCTGCTGGTCAGCCCGGCCGCACGCAGCCCGGGTGACCGGATCCGGCTGCGCCTGCAGGCGCGCGACGTCAGCCTGGCGCTCGAAGCGCCTGCCAGCACCAGCATCCTCAACGTGCTGCCGGCCACGGTGGCTGCGCTGTCCGAAGACAGCCCTGGCCAGTGGATGGTCGCCCTGGACATGGGCGGCGTGCGGGTGCTGGCACGCATCACCCAGCGCTCTGCCACGGCCCTGGGTATCGCGCCAGGAAAGGCGGTACTGGCACAGATCAAGGGAATTGCCGTCGTGAACTGAACGGCCGTCTTGCGGTGGCCAAGGCATTTCCGGCCGGCCCGCCAGCCGGCCAAGCCCCACCTCGGTACCGCCCGCCCCGCGCTCCTTCAATCGTATGATGCACCTCGTAACAGGGGTGGGTGATGCTTTCAGGATCGCAGGGGTTCGTCGCACTGGCGGTGGCTTTTCCGCCACTGGGCAACGCCATGCTTTTCTGGGTGTTTGCAACCCTTGTGGTGGTGGTGTGCCAGCGGCTGGTGGAGCATACGGCCCATTCGGTGGACCCTTCGAGCCGGCGCATCAGCGCATCACACGCGGCGCTGTGCATCGGTTGCATCGTGTGGGCACTGGATGTCGTCGGGCTTTTCATGTATGCCGAACTCAAGCCCCACGCGATGGCCCTGGACCTGCTGCCAGCCCTCAGCGGGCTGATCATCATGGTGGCGAGCACGCGGGTAGCGCTGCCGGTGCTCAGCACCAGCACGAGCAAGCTGCGCATCACGCTGGCCAGCCTGTTTCTGGGCTCGGGGATGCTGGCCGCGCACTTCATGGTGACGCGCGACCATGTGGAGAGCTTTCGTACCGTCCACTGGTTTCCCATCGGCATGGCGCTGGCGCTGGCCACAGGCATCGCGGTGGCCACATCGCTGCACCATCGCCTGACCCGCTATACCCCCGTTGCACTGCACGCCCAACACCGGCGTGAAGCATGGCACCAGCATGTACTGGCCGGGCTGGCGGTGGTGGTGCTGCACTGGCTGGTGGTCAACGCCTTCCCCCTGCATGCAGACGGGCCGAGCGAGCCGAGCGGTGGCAACACGCTGATGCTCATCGTTCTGCTGTTCGGTGTGGCCCTGGCCGTCGAGCAGCTGAGCAACATGCGCTCCGATGTCAGCCGCCAGGCCATGCTGCGCAAAGGCATGTCGATGATGCGGGCCTCCAGCGTGCTGCAGTCGGAGCGCCTGGACAACCAGCTGCCGCTCATCGCCGACAACCTGGAGCGGCTGATGCAGCGCAGCGTGCTGGCACTGCACTTCCAGCCCATGGTCGATGCCAGCCAGCGCGGGCCCGCGCAATTCGAGGCGCTGCTGCGCATCGAGGACTCCCGGCTGGGCGCCATCAACCCCGAGGCGTTCCTGCTGGTGTGCGAGCTGCAGGGCAAGACGGTGGTGGTAGACCGGATGATCCTGCGCAACGCCATGGACTGCATCGTGCAATGGCAGTCGCGGGGGCTTCTTGATGCGTCGGTCAGCGTGAATGTGGCACCGGCCACGCTGCTCGACGTGGGTTTTGTACCCTGGCTGCGCGAGGAGATGGGCGCCCGCAAGCTGTACCAGACCGCGCTCAAGCTCGAAATCACGGAACATGCCTTCATTGCGCTGGGCCCGCAGATGCTGCTGGCCATCCGCGACCTGGACGCCATGGGTGTGGCCGTGGTGATGGACGACTTCGGTGCAGGCTATTCGTCGCTTGGCATGCTGGCCGACCTGCCCATCGCTGGCATCAAGTGCGACCGGCTCTTTGTGCGCGACCTGGCCAGCGACAGGCGCCGGCAGCTGCTGCTCGGACACATCGGCACGCTCGCCAGCGAGATCGGGCTCTCGGTGGTGGTGGAAGGTGTCGAATCCGCCGCAGAACTGCGCGCGGTTTCCGCGGCCGGGCTGCACATCATCCAGGGCCACCTGCTGAGCAAGCCCATGCCTGCCGACGACGTGCCCGCATGGTGCGCCGCTCAGCTGGAGCCCCGGCGCTCGGCACTGCAGGCACTGCTGGCGCAGCCGCTGCCCGCAGAGCACGTGCCCGGGCCATCGGGCACCGCTCCGGGCGCTGCGGTGCTGCCGCAAGCGGGGGCTGATCGCTGAAGGTAGCCCAGCGTCAGGGCTGCCCGAAACCCAGCTTCTGCAAGACCGCGCGTGCTGCCGGCTCCCGCAGCGCCGCTGCGAACGCCAGCGCAGCCGGGGACGCATCGGCACGCACGGTCAGGCCGTAGGCCGCACCCACCTGTAGCGCAGCCGGGAGCTGCACCACGCGCAAGCGGGGCACCTCGGTCTGTGCAGCCACGGCGTTGGTGCAGTACGTCAGAAACACATCGGCCTGGCGCTGGTCCATCACCCAAGCATAGGTACCGCGGCCGACTGGGGGCTTGGGCGAATCCGCACCGCCCGTGAGCTTCAGTGCCTTGCGATCGAGCTGGGCGTAGGCGCCCGGCTGAATCGCCTCCGCCTGGCGGAACAACGCCCAGGCGTAGTCGCCCGACGGGTCGGCCTTGGGGGTGGATGTGCCCAGGCGTACATCGCTGCGCAGCAAGGTGGCGAGCAAGGTGTCAGGGGTAGCGCTGATCTGGTCGCTGGTCAGTGCGCACAGTGCATTGCGCGTGAACACCACCGGGGGCTGCCACCCGCCACGCTCGGCCAGGCGCTGCGGGTGGCTGGTATCGGCCGACGCAAAGACCTGGGCAGGCTCGCCCTTCTCGATGCGCTCACGCAGCAAACCCGAGGCGCCAAACGTGAGCGCCACCCTCTGGCCAGTGCGGACCTCGTGGTCGCGCGCGATCTCGGTGAATGCCTCCCGCAGGCTGCCGGCGGCATACAGCTGTACGGGGGCACTCTCAACCACAGGGGCCTGGGTGCGGGTCATGGAGCAACCAGCCAGAGAGAGGGACAGAGCGGCGGCTGCCACCGCGCTCCATGTCTGTGGGAGCTTGGGCATGGCCGTCCATCAAGGCGCTGCGTTCGGGAAGAACAATTGCTCGCCGCCGATCTTGTAGCCCGCAATCGTCTGCTGGCCGGCAGGGGACACCACCCAGTCCACAAATTTCTGCGCATCCTGGGCTTTCACATGCGGGTGCCTGGCCGGGTTCACCGCCATCACACCATACTGGTTGAAAAGCCGCGTGTCGCCCTCGACCAGGATGGCCAGGTCGGCACGGTTCTTGAAGTTCAGCCATGTCGCCCGGTCGGCCAGCACATAGGCACCGCTGGATGCGGCAATGTTCAAGGCAGGGCCCATGCCGCAGCCACATTCCTTGTAGCCAGTGCCTTTGGCAGCTTCGGCGTTGGCCAGCTTCCAGTAGCGCAACTCCGCGGCATGCGTCCCGCTCTTGTCGCCGCGCGAGACAAAGTTGCCATTGCCTGCGGACAGCTTCTGCAGCGCCTGCACGATGTCTTTGCCTTTGGTGCCCGCAGGATCGTTCCTGGGGCCGATCAGGATGAAATCGTTGTACATCACCGCGAAACGTTTCACGCCCCAGCCGTCGGCCACAAACTTCTCCTCGGCTGCCTGGTCATGGACGAACAGCACATCGGCATCGCCGCGGCGGGCCATGTCCAGCGCCTGGCCGGTACCCAGCGCCACCACTTTCACATCCAGCCCGCTCGCCTTCTTGAATTCGGGCAGCAGGTGGCCAAACAGGCCAGACTGCTCGGTGGACGTGGTGGACGCCATCGTGATGCTTTGCGCATGGGCCATGCCATTTGCTATTGAATACATAGCAACACAGGCAAACAATACCTGGACTACAGGGCGATTTGATCGAAATTTCATGAAACAAGCTCTCCTTTGACGAACAGGCGGGCCGCCTCGGGCAGCGGACCGTTGAAAAACCCGTGCACCGGCAGGTCGGCCACCACGCGGCCGTGCTCCAGGTACACCACGCGGCTGGCCAGGCGCTTGACCTGGCCCAGGTTGTGGCTGCTGAACACCATGGTCATCGGCATCGGGCGATGTACCTCGACAGCGCTCCCATCGCTCCCATCGCACACGGCAAAGTCGGCCATCAGCGCTTCGACCTCGCGCTTGGCGTGCGGGTCGAGGCTGGCAGTGGGTTCGTCCAGCAGAAGCACATCAGGGCGCAGCGCCCAGGCACGCGCCAGCGCCACACGCTGCTGCTGCCCGCCCGACAGCGTGCGGGCGTTCTGCCCCGCCACATCCGCCAGGCCTACGCGCTGCAGTGCCAGCAACGCCTGCGTGCAGGCCTCACCCCAGCGCGTGCCGCGCAGCCACAGCGCCAGCGCC
>LNEG01000046.1 GCA_001464865.1 Burkholderiales bacterium Ga0074133 | reverse complement strand
GGTGTTGGTCGAAAAGCGCTGGTGCACCAGGCCTATGGCGGAGATGCAGCGCTCGTCGGACAGGTCCTTGTAGTACACACCCACCTGGTCAGCCAGCAGCAGGCCCTTGTAGACCACGGTGCGGCTGGACATGGACGGAACGTAGTATTCCTTGCTGTGCTGCAGCTTGAGCGCCTGGATGTTGGCGCTGGCCGTCTTGCGGATCACATACAGCTTGCGCTCCAGCGCATCCTGCACGATCACGTCGTTGCCGCGGCCGATGAACACCTGGCGCAGGATGGGCTCCTTCTTGCGCACGGTGGGAGACATGGGCATGTCGACATTGACCGGCACATCACGCCAGCCCAGCAGCACCTGGCCTTCGGCCTTGATCGCGCGCTCCATCTCCTGCTCGCAGGCCAGGCGGGAAGCATGTTCCTTGGGCAGGAAGATCATGCCCACGCCGTATTCGCCGGCGGCCGGCAGGGTCACGCCCTGCTTGGCCATTTCTTCGCGGTACAGCGCATCAGGGATCTGGATCAGGATACCGGCGCCGTCACCCATCAGCGGGTCGGCACCCACCGCGCCACGGTGGTCGATGTTTTCCAGGATCTTCAGGGCCTGCGTCACGATGTCGTGGCGCTTGATGCCCTTGATGTGGGCCACAAACCCGAGGCCGCAGGCGTCGTGTTCGTTACCCGATGAATACAAACCGTGTTGTTGCAGATGCTGGATCTCGGCAGCCGTGGTCATGGCGCACTCCTATGTTTTTTCGCAGGGAGTGGGAGATTAGTGCATTGCAACATGGTTTGGCAAGCGAATTAATTAGGGTCAGATTCTTCTATGAAGGCGACGCAACCAATTCATTTTTATATTAGGGACACATCAATATTTATAGCAATACAGGCAATCAATACCTGCACTTCAAGCAGATTTAGCTTGATTTTGAAGAAATGGGTGGCCGTCCGGCTTGCCCGCGAGTCACCCGCCGAGGGGTATCGCCTTGCAGATCCTGGAGAAACTTCGGCTCTCCCAGCGCCCAGCCACTCAAGGCTGATGCCGTCAGCGCTTCCTGCACGTGCACGCCGATGCCCGCTTGCACGAGCGCCCCGTAAGCTGCCTCCCGCGCAAACGGGGTATTGCCCAGCGCCCAGTACAGCGCATGCGGCGTAAGCAGGCGGTCATGGCGCAAACCCACCCAATGGGCGTGGCTGGACCAAGGGTAGTCGGCGGCCTGCGCCACTTCGCCCGATCGCACCGGGTTCAGATCCAGATAGGCCATGCACGGCAGCAGGTATCGCTCGGGCTGCAGCAACGTGGAACGGTAGCGCCCCTCCCACAACGTGCCGGTGCGGGCGTGGCGCCGGTTGAAATACTGCACATAGCGGCGTCCTATGGCCTGCATCAGCCGGGGCAGGCCCTCCGCCGTGCCGGGTGTCACGAGCAGATGGAAGTGGTTGTCCATCAGCACATAGGCATGCACGGCCACCCCGTGTTTCGGCGCATTGTCCGCGAGCAGGGCCAGGATGGTTTCGCGGTCTTCAGGGTCGGCAAAGATGGGCTGGCGGTTGTTGCCGCGCTGGATAACGTGGTGCAGATGACCGGCAAGGGTCAGGCGCGGCAGGCGGGCCATGGCGGAAATGGAGAGCTGGGGTGGGCGCGATCATAAATCCGTCCCCGATTTCCGCGCGCCGTGGCGCAAGGGATGGCGCGCGCTCAGTGTTGCGCGGTCGAGGCAGTCACCGGAACGCCTTCGACCCGGGGCTCCAGCCCAAAGCGGGCCCCCAGCACCTTGTCCAGGCCGAACTCTTCCAGAATCGCGCGCAGGCGCTC
The DNA here is from genome assembly GCA_001464865.1 of Burkholderiales bacterium Ga0074133. Taxonomy (GTDB): domain Bacteria; phylum Pseudomonadota; class Gammaproteobacteria; order Burkholderiales; family Burkholderiaceae_C; genus Acidovorax. The sequence goes on along the minus strand of LNEG01000046.1, from coordinate 25,335 downwards.
GGCAGCGCTGCGCTTTTTCTGGCCGGTGTAGCGCGCAATGATCAGCTCGTTCTTCATGCTGTGCTCCCAGCCAACCAGCTCGGTCACCGTGACCTGATATCCGCTGGCCTCCAGGTACAGGCAGCGCAGCACGTTGGTGACCTGGCTGCCCAGCTCACGGGTGTGCAGCGGATGGCGCCACAGCTCGGCCAGCGGCGTGCGCGCCAGTTGCAGGGCCTTGCCCTGGCGCAGGCACGCAGCCATCTCGGCCTGGCAGCAGGGCACCAGAACCATCGCCCGGGCGTTTTTCTGCAGTCCGAACGCAATGGCATCGTCGGTGGCCGTATCGCACGCGTGCAGCGCAGTGACCACATCGATGCGTGCCGGCAGTTCGTCTGCCTCCGTGGATTCCGCCACCGATACATTCAGGAAAGACATGCGTTCAAAGCCCAGCCGGTGGGCGAGCCCGCGGGATTTTTCAACCAGCTCGCTGCGTGTTTCCACGCCATAGATATGACCGCGGCCCAAGGCCTTGAAGTAGAGGTCGTACAGGATGAAACCCAGGTAAGACTTGCCCGCCCCGTGATCTGCCAGCGTGGCCCCCTGTTCTGCGGTGGACAGATCCTTGAGCAGGGGTTCAATGAAGTTGAACAGGTGATAGACCTGCTTGAGCTTGCGCCGCGAGTCCTGGTTGAGGCGACCGTCGCGCGTGAGGATGTGCAGTTCCTTGAGAAGCTCAACCGATTGGCCGGGCCGGAGTTCCGACAGCTCCCCCTGTCCGGCCCTGGACTCCGCAGCATCGGCCTTCAAGGGTTGTGGTGGTTGCCCGCGTTTCGCAGGACTGCTTTTGTGTGGCTTCATTGTGCGGCGCCCTCGCCCGCCATTGCAGGCGCGGACTTGCCCTCATGTGCTCCGACATCAAGTGCCTGCCATCCTTGCAGGCCTAGCGCCTGGAGCACCTCCATGTTGCGCCCAAAGATCATTTCAGCCTGGGGAAACGCCTCCACAGCCCGATCAATGCTTTCCTCACGCAGCAGGTGCAAGGTGGGGTACGGAGAACGGTTGGTGCAATTGGTCGCGTCGTCCACATCGGTGCCGGCAAACTGGAACTGGGGATGGAAGCTCGCAATCTGCAGCGTACCGTCGACTTCCAGGTCCTCCAGGAGCGCCTCAGCATCCGCCAGAAAGTCATTGAAATCCAGAAAGTCGGGCAAGCAGCGCGGAAGGATCAGCAGGGTCGTGTCGCGCACTTCTGCGGCGGTGGACACCAGCATGGTCAGCTCATCGCGCAACAGGTCCAGCACCACGCCCAGGTCGTCCGTCAACGCCACCGCATAGTGGACCTGGCCCTTCACATGCACGCCCTTGGCGAAAGGGCACAGGTTGAGCCCGATGACTGCCCGCTCCAGCCAGCGGACGGTGTCGCGAACAAATGGGTCCGCAAGCTGCGCAGAACCTGCGGCATGGGGGCAAGGGGGGGAGGGGTTCATGGAGCGGGCGCGTGGAGCGCAATGGAGTGCCACCGATTTTACCGGCGATAGCGCCGCAGCCGCGCTCAGTCAAACAGGCGCCGTCCTGTCAGGCGTTCATGCTCCCTGGTGGCGAACCGGTCCGTCATGCCTGCAATGAAGTCCGCGACGGCGCGGGCGCGCTGTGCGCCTTCATCCTTCAGGGCCTGCTGGGCGAACGCCGCCTTCATCTCCTGTGGTGCGGCTGTGTACACGGCGAAAAGGTCTTTCACAACCTGTTGGGCACGGCTGGTGGTCTCCATCACCCGCGGATGGCGATAAAGGTTCTTGAACAGAAACTGCTTGAGTTCGGACGAACGGGTACGCATGTCTTCGCCGAACATCACCAGTGCGGGCGCCTGGCGTACCGCCTGCACGCTGCGTGGCCCGTACTGGTCGAGCCCGGCTTGGGTGGTCTCGATCACGTCATAGACCTGCGCGCTGAGCATGCGCCGGATCGCTTCAAACAGCAGGCGCCGCTGCTGCAAAGGCTGCGCAAGGTCCGGATATTCGGCCTGGGCAGCAGAGCGGTACCGGTCGAACAAGGGAACATCCTGCAGCTGCGCGAACGTTATCAGACCGGAGCGTACCCCGTCGTCAATGTCGTGCGCGTTGTACGCGATCTCATCCGCGAGGTTGCACAGTTGGGCTTCCAGACTGGGTTGCTCGCGCCGCAAAAACCTGGCCCCCACCCCGCCGGGCTCGCTGATCTCCAGTTGCTGCGCATGCAGCCGGGAGCAGTGCTTGAGAATGCCCTCGCGCGTTTCGAAGGTGAGATTGAGCCCGTCATACTGGGGATAACGCTCCTCCAGTTGATCGACGACGCGCAGGCTTTGCAGGTTGTGCTCGAATCCCCCGTCATCTGACATGCAAGCCTGCAGCGCGTCTTGCCCTGCGTGTCCGAAGGGCGTGTGTCCAAGGTCATGGGCCAGAGAGATGGCCTCCACCAGATCCTCGTTGATGCGCAGCGATCGGGCAATGGAACGCCCCAGTTGCGCGACCTCCAGCGAATGGGTGAGCCGCGTACGGAACAGGTCCCCCTCATGGTTGAGGAACACCTGCGTTTTGTAAACCAGCCGCCTGAACGCGGTGGAGTGCACGATCCTGTCCCGATCACGCTGGTAGTCGGTGCGCGTGGGTGCAGGTCCTTCAGGATAGCGGCGCCCTCTTGTCTCGGCCGGGTCGCACGCGTAAGGCGCCAAATGGGATTTTTGGGTCAAAATGGCTTGAAGCCTTTTAATAATCTTCCCTGTTTGCTATTTAATTTATAGCAATCAGCAACGCGGTTTCAGGCACAGCACGCGTCGATCACGTCGCGCACAAGGTCATCGGGCGCAGGTCGCACGGAGGCCCTGCCAGGCTCATCGATGACCACGAACCGGATCTCACCCGCTTCGGACTTCTTGTCAACGCGCATGAGTTCGAGATACCGCCCAGCGTTGTCCGCAGAATCCAGCACAGGCCCTTTGGTAGGAAGGCCCGCACGCTCAACAAGCAGTCTCAGGCGCTGCACGAACGCACCATCGACCAGCCCGAGCCGATGCGAAAGCTCTGCCGCCATGACCATGCCGGCCCCGACGCCCTCACCATGGAGCCAGACACCGTAACCCATGCCAGCCTCGATGGCATGCCCAAACGTGTGGCCAAAGTTCAGGATGGCTCGCAGCCCGCTCTCCTTCTCATCTTGCCCCACGACCCAGGCCTTGATCTCACAACTGCGGCGCACGGCATGTGCCAGAGCATCGGGGTCCTGCGCGATCAAACGGTCCATGTTGTCTTCCAGCCAACGCAGAAACTCGGGATCCGCAATCGGGCCGTACTTGATGACTTCAGCCAACCCCGAGGCGAACTCACGCGGGGGGAGCGTGGCGAGCACGGACAGGTCGCATACCACCAGCCGAGGCTGATAAAAAGCGCCGATCATGTTCTTGCCCAACGGGTGGTTGATGGCAGTCTTGCCACCGACGGACGAATCCACCTGAGACAAGAGGGTCGTGGGCACCTGCACAAACGGCACACCCCGCATGTAGCTTGCCGCAGCGAAGCCGGTCATGTCGCCGACGACGCCACCTCCCAACGCGAAGAGGACTGTTTTGCGATCGCAACCAGCGGCTAGCAGCGCATCGAAAATGAGCTGGAGCGTTTCCCAACCTTTGAACTCCTCACCGTCAGGCAACTGCAACGTGAGAATGCGCTGGTAACGCCCAGCAAGCGTTTGCTTCAAACTGGCTGTATACAGGGGTGCAACCGTCGTGTTGGACACGATGAGCGCAGTCGACGCTGCGGGCAGTCCATCAAACGAAGCTGCGTCAGTCAGAAGCCCCGCACCAATGGTGATACGGTAACTGCGCTCACCAAGATCGATGGCAACGTGATGCGTAATCTGAGTCATGAATAGAAATTGCAATCCAAAGCAATACCCTGTTGATCGGAAGATGTGCCATCGTGCCGCCTCCCGGTTCAGGTCTGGGAACCCCAGTCTCCCATCCTACTTGGTTACACGCCCGGCGATTTGTTGAAGCAGCGCGATACGGGAAAACGGTGCGCTCGATGGATCGTCTGCCAGCACACCCCCACCATCCAGACGAGCATCCAGCCGCAGGTCGTACACCTGCCCACCAGAACCGGTCTGCGCACGCTCCGCGAGCGAATGGGTGAGCTGTGACAGTCCGTTGGACAGACAGCCCTGTCGATCCACACGGTGGCCTTGGCTACCCTGAATCACTCAAGGTAGAGCCGCCTGGGGAACGGAGCGCGATCCAAACGCTTCTTCAGAAACCATGAAATCGTAGCAAGAGGCAATGACCGCAGGATGCCAGAAACAGAAAAGGCCAACCCGAGGTTGGCCTTCTGCGGAGTCGCTATCGATTATGGGCAGGCTGCAGCGCCGCCGTCCTTGATAGTCAACGTCACTGTCTGCTTGGCAAGCGTCGCGTCGTAAATGTCGATCGGTATCGATCGGTCAGCAGTCACGCAACGGTTTTGTCCGCCTGGCACCGTCACTGTCAGCGTGGTCGCCGTGATGGACACCGAGGTGTTCACCGCGTCGGCCACACTGATCAGTGGCGTGTACGGGGCGGTACCACCAGTAATCAGGAAAGTGACTGCCGCGTTGCTGGTTTCGGGCACTTGTTGCGTGGCAGGAGCAACGGTGAACGCGTTGTTCGTCACGGTGACCGTCCCTGTCACGGTCTTCCCAGTTGCGTCAGAGACCGTAATCGTCGCATTACCTTGTGCACGCAAGCTTACCGATACCGATGCGCCTGAGACGGCAGCAGTCGCAACCGTCGTGTTGCTGGAACTGACCGTATATGGAGCCAGCCCACCAGAGACCACGAATGAGTTGCTCGTACCAGCCGGACCAGTGATCACCCCTGGGCTCATCGAAAGCGTTGTGACCTGCACCGTGACAGTGATGGACAGGGTGGCTCCAGCCGCGTCGGTCACGAGTACTGTCGCAGTACCGCCTTTCGGCTGACCCACCAGGGTCACCGTCGACCCGCTGATGGATGCAGTCACCACACCGGCGTCAGAGCTGCTCACGCTGTATGGCATCGCGCCACCGCGGATATTGAACTGGCGTGACTCGAAGGGTGCCAACGAAAGCGACGTGCCAACGCTGCTGGCCATCGGCACCGCCTTCGCGGTGATCGTAATCTTCACTTGTTGTACGGGCAGGCTGGTGTCGTACACCACCACATCCGAAGAACCTTCGCTGTTTCCCCTTACCAAGAGGATGTTTTCTGGCGTAAGCCCCACACTCACAGAAGCATCTGAGCTGGTGACCACATAAGGAGGTCTACCGCCGCGGACTTCCACGTCAGTCGACCCGCTTGCCCCCACCGGGAGCGAAATCCCGCTGATCGGCGGATACAACCGAAGTGTTGCCGATGGTCCGGTTGGCGTACCACCACCACTGCCCCCGCCTCCGCAAGAAGCAATCAAAACCGTTGACGCCAGAAAAATCGTCTTGATAAAGTTTTTCATATTATTCACCATTTACATTAACGCCTGGGACCATTATCCGAAATCACCTTCGGGGTTATGAACACCAGCATTTCCCGTTTTGTGGATTCCTTGGTCCTGCTTTTGAAAAGATTGCCTACCACCGGCACATCCCCAATCAATGGGACCTTGTTTTCCTGATTGGTTTCTTCCATCTCGAAAATCCCACCAATCACCACAGTACCACCATTTTCAATCAGAATCTGCGTCTTGATATGCTTGGTATCAATCGCTACGCCCTGGGTCGTCGTTTCGCCACGGCTATCCTTATTGATATCCAGATCCAGAATAATATTACCTTCCGGGGTCACCTGCGGGGTCACCTCAAGTTTCAATACCGCCTTTTTGAAAGCAAGGGTGGTAGCGCCGTTGGGGGCAGTAACCGAATAGGGATACTCCGTACCCTGTTCAATCAGCGCCTTTGTCTGATCGGCGGTGATGATGCGAGGACTTGACACGATCCGGCCTTTGCCGTCGGCCTCCATCGCCGAAAGCTCAAGCGTCAGGAAACGATTGGCCGCGGAGTTGAAGATCGACAATGCGAAACTCCCCACCGAGCTCACGTTTGACAGACTGGCAGGCAGGTTGACGAAGTTTCCGTTGGCGTTGGTCGTTCCTCCGGCCCCGCTGGAAGCGACAGCATCTGCATAGGAGGATCCGAACGCGACGCGATTGTTGCCCCCCAGGCCATAACCCCCATCCCCGCCGCGATTCGCACGCAGATCCGCACCCCCAAGTCGCACGCCAAGCGATCTGCCAAATGAATCACGCGCTTCAACAATGCGGGCTTCGATCAGCACCTGCCGCACCGGAACATCCAGGCTGGCGAGCAGCTGGCGAACTTCTTCCAACCGGCTCGGTGTGTCAGTCACAAAAAGCTGGTTTGTGCGTGGCTCCGAAATCGCGCTGCCACGCTCCGACAAAAACCGCGTCGAGGTACTGCCATTGGTACCGCCAGACGCACTAGCCAACTGGACGACCAGATCAGAGGCCTTCGCGTAGTTCAGCTGGAACGCTTGCGTCCGCAAAGGCTCCAGCCTCTGGATAGCCTGGGTCGCTTCAAAGTCCTTCTTGGTCCGCGCATCGATTTCATCCTTTGGAGCTATCCAGAGGACGCTGCCGGTCTTGCGCATTCCCAGGCTCTTTGCATCCATGATGATCTGGAGCGCCTGATCCCAGGGGACATCCTTCAACCGAAGCGTCAGCGATCCAGTCACCGTGTCTGAGGTGACGATATTGAAGTTGGTGAAATCAGCAATGACCTGCAGGAGCGACCGCACTTCAATGTTCTGAAAATTCAGAGACAGCTTTTCCCCGCTGAACCCTGGTCCCTGACTGAGCTTTGTCAAGTCAACCTTCTTTTGACGGATCTCAACCACGAACTGGTTGTCGCTTTGATACGCGCTGTGCTCCCACTCACCGGACGATTCAATATTCATGCGCACCCGCTCGGCCGACTGCGTGGTCGTAATCCTCTGCACAGGCGTGCCGAAGTCGGTCACGTCAAGGCGCCTGCGCAAGCCCTCAGGCAGAGACGACCTGAGGAACTCAACCGTAAGCCCCTTGCCTTGCTGCTGGATGTCCACGCCCACGTCGCTGCTGCCAAGCCCGATCACGACGCGGCCAGCCCCATCCGCCCCACGGCGAAAATCGATATCCTTCAGTGGCTGTACCGTGGATGCAAACACCTCTGAGCCAACAGGAACCACGGCGGGCGCAGACGTCCCACCTCCAGAAGAGTCAAGCGTCAAAAACACCGTGCGTCCGGCGATCTCGGTGCGATAAGACGTCGGAGACTTCAAATTCAGAACCACTCGCGAACGCTCACCAGCCTGTACGATGGAAATCGACTTGAGGTTTCCCTGGTTGACCTCAACCGAGTTCTTCCCTGTGGAATTCACAACGCCCGGGAAATCCAGTGCAATTCGCGCAGGAGATTGAATCGCAAAACCTGACGGAACCGCCAGGAGAGGTTCACTCAGATCAATGCGAATGACCTCGGCACCACCCTGAAGGCTGCCCGAGACATTTTGAAGAGCGTTTTGCGCATGGGCTACCAGTCCAGCGACGGCCAGCGAAAGACCAAAAAATGCGTCGCGAGATCGCACCATGAAACCTACATGACCGTTCTTCATTTCTTCCCCTCTTGCAAATCAAGCGAAGTAATTCGCTCCATCCAGTCACCGGTAGCGTCCTGCACAATTTCGCGCAACTGGATCTGGTTCTCTGAAATTTTTACGACCTTGCCGTAGTTGGGACCAAGGTAGTTCCCGACTCGCACCTGATAAAGAAGGTTATCCACCCTCAACAGGGCCGTCGGCGCCCCGGTTTTGTTCAAACTGCCCACCATGGACATCGCATCCAGCGGAAACGACTCAAGTGGCTCTTTTCGCCGCGCCATCTCGGGAGCGATCAAGGCTGCATTCGAAGCAACCTGGTTTGAGTCACGTCGCAACGCCTGAGTGAGTTTCAGCTGATTGAAGGGGTCTAGCGAACCTTCAACCGCATACGATTCGGGTGTGAATTTCTTCGGCTCGGCAAGCGGCGTCACCCTTGATTTAGTATTTGCACGCTGATCCGCCATCCACGCCGCCAGATCGTCGTTCCCCGTTGGCAGACAACCGGACAACAGCGGCAGGGTGAAGGCGCAAGCCAATAACATGTGCCTCGCCATCACTTTTTGGCTCCTGTATTTTTCTGAGCCTGAATCTCTTCAGGATCAAGGTACCTGTAGGTGCGCGCCGTGGCATCCATGGTCAATGTACCACCGTCTTTTGCATTCGGAGTTACCGAGATTCCGTTCAAAGTGACGATTCTGGAAAGATTGGCAATGTCAGAGGCAAATGCACCGATATCATGATACTTACCCGAGACGCGTACAGAAATGGGCAGCTCAGCATAATAATCACGAACGACAACCTGACCTGGCCTGAACAACTCGAACTGCAGGCTTCGCCCAAGACCGGCCTGATTGATGTCCGATAGAAGCGCAGCCATCTCGGCCTTGCTGGGAAGCTGCTTTTCAAGCTGTATCACGTACTGCTGAATCTGCTCGCGTTGCTTTTTCAAAGCCTCGAGGCTAACGGCCTTGACGAGCTTCTTTTGATAGTCGTCTCTGAGCGCAGTTTCCTTGGATCGCTCCGTATCCAGCTCCACTTGGTAATCCGAAATATGAATGAACCACAGGAAAGCTGCTGTCGCTGTTGCGATGAAAGCGCACAGCATTACCTTCGGAAGGATCGGCCAGACAGATGGATCTTTGGTATCGAGATTGCGGAACTGCGCTTGTATCGTGGCAGCAAGCTCGCCAAAGTCGACCGAATTTTTCAGAATCTTGGCCATTTATTTCCCCTTGGTTGAGGACGTGACGGCGCCGCTTGCATCGATCGTCTTTTGCGCCTCACTGGCGCGAACGAGTTGCACACGTACATTGAACATGGCGACCCTTCTCTGGTCCCGGGGACTCAGACTAAGGTTGTTGGCGACGATCTCTATCAGCTCCGGACGGGTGAACCAGGGGGTATTTCCCGAGAGATTCCGCAGCATTTCGGAAACCCGCTCATTGGATTGCGCCGTGCCCTGGAGGGTGATGGTCTGGCCTTCCTGCCGGAGGTTGGTGATATAGACACCGTCCGGCAACTGCCGCACCAGTTCGTTGAGAAGATGGACGGGGAGGTTGCGGTCGGACTGGAGGTCTTCGACTGCCTTTTGCCGCGCCCGCAGCGCCGCAATTTCGTCCTCTATCGATGCGATTTCCTTGATCTGATTTTCAAGTACCTTGATTTCCGTTTGAAGAAACGCATTTTTACCTTGCTGGTCAGCGATCATCATCTGAAACCACCAATAAATCGCACCGGCCACAACGAGCCCGATCAGCAGAGAACCGAACATCGTGGCCTGAAAGGCCTCCCGCCGCCGCTTTCGGGCAGCCTCTCTGTGGGGCAGTAGGTTAATCAATATCACTGCAGGAACCTCCGCATTGCCAGGCCGCAAGAGGTCAGGTAGGACGGCGCCTCACGCACCATTTTCTTGAGCCGCACAGATCCCCCGATCTCCATTCCGTCGAACGGATTCACAGCACTGCAGGCGAAACCCGTTTGCTGCGTCACTGCCTCCGTCAATCCGGGAAGCGGCGCCGAGCCACCTGCCAGCATGATGTGGTCCACGCGGTTATGCGGGGTGCTTGTAAAGAAAAACTGGAGCGCGCGTCCAATTTCCTGAGCCATGCTGTCGACGAAAGGACGCAGCACCGCAGACTGATAGTCTTCCGGCAGATCTCCGTTTCGCTTCTTGCTCTCCGCCTCTTCGATCGAGAACCCGTACTGTCGAACTATCAATTGAGTCAGCTGCGCCCCACCGAAAGCCTGGTCACGGTCATAGAGAACTTCGTCGTTACGAATGACCTGCATGCTCGTCGTCAAGGCACCAACCTCGAAGAGGGCGACCAATGCGTTGACCCCCTTGTTGGGGAGGGCCTCAATAAGCCGGCCAGCCGCCAGCCGCGAGGCGTGGGACTCGATATCGACGACAACCGGCTTCAGCCCGGCAGCTTCCGCCAGCCCCTGGCGATCCTGAACTTTCTCGCGCCTAGATGCAGCAATCAGGACTTCGACGTCCCCCGGAGCCGTTTTGCTGGGACCGATGACACAAAAGTCGAGGCTGACCTCGTCGAGTGAAAACGGTATGTACTGATTGGCTTCAGACTCGACCTGAACTTCGAGCTCTCGTTCGGACATCCCGCCCGGCAACGTGATTTTTTTCGTAATCACCGCCGAGGGCGGCAAGGCGAGAGCGACGTTCTTGGTGCGTGTGCCGCTCTTTTTCACCAAGCGTCGAAGCGCGTCTGCTACTTCGTCGAACTTTTCGATGTTGCCGTCGGTGATCCACCCACGCTCAAGCGGCTCGATGGCGCAGCGCTCTAGCACCAGGGCGCCGGCCTTGTCGCGTCCCAACTCGACCAGCTTGACGCTGGAAGAGCTGATGTCGATCCCGAGGAGCGGAGCTGTCTGGCGACTGAATAAAGACCCCATTGAGATCAAGATTGGTCCCCTGTAACTTGCCAAAATGAGGCAACAAAACTTAACACTTCACATGAATGCTATCAGTAAGGTAGTTCACCAGCAAAGATTTTTGCCCGCGGCGAGGCGGCGCACCGTTGTCAAAAGCAGACGGATTTCGGGCCTCAGAGGCCATGACTTCGATACACGACAGTTTGCCACCACGGCTCGCCCGGCCTCTGGCCGACCAGGTGTTTTTATAATGGGCCGTCTTTTCACTGGAGCGATATGCCTGCCTCGACACCCAAGCCTGCGCCACCTGCAGGCGCTCCAGCGGCGCGACCTCGCCTCCATTGGCTGGCCCGGACAGTGCTTTGGCTCGTCGGCCTTGGGGTCGCCGCAGGAGCTGCATTAGCGCTGGGTATTGGGTTAGCCCTGGCCGTGGCTTATCCAAACCTGCCGGATGTATCCGATCTCGCGGACTACCGCCCCAAGCTGCCTTTACGCGTGTATTCCTCAGAGGGTGCGCTTCTTGGCGAATTCGGAGAGGAGAGGCGCAACCTCACCCCCATTGCGGAAATCCCGAAGGTGATGACAGACGCGGTGCTGGCGATCGAAGACGCTCGGTTCTTCGAGCATGGTGGGGTTGACTACAAGGGGATGGTCCGTGCCGCGCTTGCAAATCTTGGGCGGGTCAAGAGTCAGGGCGCATCCACCATCACCATGCAAGTTGCGCGAAATGTTTATCTCTCCTCGGAAAAAACATTTACGAGAAAAATTTACGAAATATTACTAACCTTCAAGCTAGAGCATCTGCTTTCCAAGAACCAGATTCTTGAGATCTACATGAACCAGATTTTTCTGGGCAATAGATCCTATGGTTTTGCAGCAGCTTCCGAAGCTTATTTTGGAAAGCCGCTCAAATCGATATCCGTGGCGGAGGCGGCCATGCTCGCCGGACTTCCAAAGGCCCCATCCGCATACAACCCCATCAGTAACCCGAAACGCGCACGATCACGGCAGCTGTACATCATCGAGCGGATGGAAGAGAACGGGTTCATTACGACCCAGCAGGCGGCCGACGCAAAAAAGGAAGAGCTCAAGATCCGCACCGGACCGGACAGCACACGCATTCACGCCGAGTACGTGGCGGAAATGGCCCGGCAGCTGATCTTCAGCCAGTACGGGAACGAGGCGTACACCCGGGGGCTGAACGTGTATACGACCATCAATGCTGCAGAGCAGGAAGCCGCCTACACAGCACTTCGCCGTGGCATCATGGATTACGAGCGCCGCCAGCAGTACCGTGGTCCTGAAAAGTTCGTTCCCCTGCCCTCATCTGCCCAGGAAGTGGAGGACGCGGTGGACGATGCGCTGGCCAATCACCCCGACAACGGCGACGTGCTCTCCGCCGTCGTGCTTGACGCGAACTCCAAAAAAATCACTGCAGCCCGTGCCAACGGGGACACGCTGGAAATCGTGGGAGAGGGCCTCAAGCCTGCCCAGTCAGGGCTGAGCGACAAGGCTCCGCCCAACATCAAGATACGCCGTGGCGCGATCATCCGGGTGGTCAAGACCCCAAAGAACACCTGGGAGATTACGCAACTGCCGGAAGTAGAAGGGGCTTTCGTCGCACTGGATCCACGAACCGGCTCCATCCGGGCACTGGTAGGCGGCTTCGATTTCGACAAGAACAAGTTCAACCACGTGGCGCAGGCCTGGCGCCAGCCGGGCTCCAGTTTCAAGCCGTTCATCTATTCGGCGGCGCTTGAAAAGGGTTTTACCCCTGCGACTGTGGTCAACGATGCGCCGCTGTTCTTTGACGCAGGCGTCACCGGCGGGCAGCCCTGGGAACCCAAAAACTATGATGGCAAGTACGATGGCCCGATGAGCTTGCGCACTGGCCTCGCCAAGTCCAAAAACATGATTTCCATACGCGTGCTGCAGGCGGTGGGCCCTAAAAATGCCCAGGACTGGATCACACGCTTCGGTTTTGAAGCGGAAAAGCATCCCGCGTATCTGACGATGGCTTTGGGCGCTGGATCCGTGACACCCCTGCAGATGGCAACGGCGTACTCCGTGTTTGCCAACGGTGGCTACCGCGTCAACCCATGGCTGATTTCCAAGGTGACTGACCACAAGGGCAGGATCATCTCCGAGACCTCGGTACCTGCACTTGGAGATCTGCCCCGGGTCATTGAGGCCCGGAATGCCTTCGTGATGAACAGCCTGCTGCAGGAAATCACGCGGAGTGGAACTGCAGCACGCGCGCAGGCAACGCTGAAACGACCCGACCTCTACGGAAAAACAGGTACTACCAACGATTCCGTTGACGCCTGGTTTGCCGGTTTTCAGCCAACCATCGCAGCGGTGACCTGGATTGGCTACGACACGCCACGCAATCTCGGCAGCCGTGAAACCGGCGGCGGCCTGAGTCTGCCCGTATGGATCAGCTTCATGGAGAAAGCGCTGAAAGGCGTCCCTGTCATGGAGCCAACCGTACCAGCGGGCGTGGTCAATTCAGGAGGCGAGTGGTTCTACGAAGAATACGCGCGCAACGCGGGGGTTGGCAGCGTCGGTCTGGATGACCGGTCCACTGCGAGCCCGGCCGTAACACCGCAGGCTCCCCCGCCCGCGGAAGAGCGCAGCCGGATCCTGGATCTGTTTCGCAACTGACACCCCTCGCACCGGCTGAATCGGCGCCGTGGGTGCATCAACGAACGCTGGGAAAGAACTCCAACGCCAAGCCCGACTGTTCGCTGGCGCTCTTGCTGAGACAATGGAAAAACTCTCCTGCGCCCTTGGTGTCTTGCCAGGAGGCACCATCAAAGCGGTAGTGATAGCCACCCGACCGTGCCGCCATCCAGACTTCCTGCAGCGGCTTTTGAAGGTTGACGATGATTTGACTGCGATTGGGAAACGTCAGCGTCACCATGCCTCCCGTGCGCTGGTTGTCGACATCGGCATCCGAAGCTTCGTTGATGCGGTCACAGCTGTGTTCTACAGCCTGAAGCAAGGCCTCTGCGTGGTTCAGGAACTCGAGGTGGGTCATACAATTGCCAATGATGAAATCAACCCGGATTCTAGTGAGGACCTTTATCCTTGCTGTCGGCGCGGCACTGGTCACCGCTTGCGGGCAAAGAGGCCCCCTGTACCTGCCATCGCCCGACGAGGCTCCGCAGAGGGCCACCCTGCCCCAAACCTTGTCCCTCCCGGGCACCGCGGAGTCACCACAACGCAGGGATGCGCCCGGCTCGACACCCCGCTAGCCGGACAACGACGCCCATCGCGGTGCCGCGAGATCTCCTGATCACCATCGGATTGTCAAACGCTTGATATCCATCAAGGGCCCCGGGCAGGCCCGCTTCTACAGTGCGGGTTTTATTGCACTGCAGGACGTCCATGGCCCTCGAACTCTACCGCGACAAGAATCACGCTTGCCTGATGTTCACTGACCTCATCGAAGAAGATGGTCAGGCAGTGCAGGCCAACCAGTTCCTGATCGTTGACGACGACACGGGCGCGATCATCGATCCAGGCGGGAACCTGGCGTTCAACGAGTTGTTCATGGGCATGACAAAGCACTTCGCGCCCCACAAGCTCAGCTACATCATTGCCTCGCATGCAGATCCGGACATCATCGCCTCGCTGGACCGATGGCTGACCAGCACCAAGGCCGACCTCGTCATCTCACGGGTGTGGGAGCGGTTTGCGCCGCATTTCACCAAGGTGGGCAAGACGGAGAACCGTGTGATCGGCGTTCCCGACGAAGGGGGCCGCCTGCCACTCGGGCGCCATGAGCTCCATCTGTTGCCCGCGCACTTCATGCATTCCGAGGGAAACTTCCACTTCTACGACCCCGTGAGCCGGATACTCTTTACAGGGGACCTGGGGGTCTCGATGATGTCGGGGGCCGACGCCCGCGTCCCCGTGACGAACCTGAAGAATCACATTCCGCGCATGGAAGGCTTTCACCGCCGCTACATGGTGTCCAACAAGGTCCTGCGGCTGTGGGTCAGGATGGCGCGCCAGCTCGATATATCGATGCTCGTCCCGCAGCATGGGGCACCGATACTGGGCAAGCCTGCCATCGAGGATTTTTTCTCGTGGATCGAAAACCTGATGTGTGGCGTGGACCTGTTTGACGACCGGGCCTACCAGCTTCCGCAGGGGTACATTGATCCGGTCACAAGACAGATGCGACCCAGCGTCCGGCCCGCCTGAAGCGGTCGTCCAAAAGCGCTTCACAGCGCCGCGACCGGTCCCGCTTCAAACCGTCTCTATCTACCCGCGCTGCGGCCTCCGGCAACCGGCTGGCTGCCACCGGCGCGCGCCAGCTTTTGTCGCTGATGGATCCACTGCCAACAGCGCCACCCCAGCAACGCAGCCAGCACCGATCCATAAACGGCAACTTCCGCAAAGTCGTTCTTGCCAGCGCGCATCCAGAAAAAATGCAGGATCGCGAGGCATGCTACGGCGTAGACCGAAGCGTGCAGGCGACGCCAGCGCACAGCCCCGAGAGCCTTGATGGCGCGATTGAAGGAAGTGACTGACATCAGCGCAAGCAATACCAGCGCCACAAACCCCACCAGGATGAAAGGCCGCTTCACGATATCGGCCACGATATCGCCCATGTCGAACGCCATGTCGAACCAGCTGTAGCTCAACAGGTGCAGCGCCGCGTAGAAGAATACGAACAGCCCCAGCATGCGCCGAAAGCGCGCGAGCTGTGGAGTCGAGGTCATCACCCGGACCGGCGTCACCGCCAGCACCACGCACAGTGCCCTCAAGGTCCAGTCGCCCGTGGCGCGCACCAGGGCCTCGGCAGGGTTGGCGCCCAGCTGATCCGCGAAGGCGGCATACACCAGCCAGAAAAACGGACCCAGGCACGCCATGAACACCAAGGGCTTGGCAGCGGGCGAGAGCAGTGATTTACGCATCTGGCAACGCAGTCAGCCAAGCCAACAAGCAAGCATCAGCCACCCGCGTCAGTAGAACTTCTTGAGGTCCATGCCGGCGTAGAGCTGACCCACCTGCGCCTCGTAGCCATTGAACATCAGTGTCTTGCGCTTCTTGGCAAACAGGCCGTCTTCGCCTATCCGCCGCTCGGTGGCCTGGCTCCAGCGCGGGTGATCCACCTCGGGGTTCACATTCGAGTAGAAACCGTACTCCTGCTTCGCGGCCTTGTTCCAGGCCGTGGCTGGCTCTTTCTCGACGAAGCGGATTTTCACGAGGCTCTTTGCGCTTTTGAAACCGTACTTCCACGGCACCACCAGACGTACCGGAGCCCCGTTCTGGTTGGGCATCACCTCGCCATACATGCCGAAGGCGAGCATCGTGAGTGGATGCATGGCTTCATCCAGCCGCAGACCTTCCACGTAGGGCCACTCCAGTACGCGCGAGCCTACAAAAGGCATGGTGGCCTTGTCCGCCAGCGTGACGAATTCAACGTACTTCGCACTCCCCTGGGGTTCCACGCGTTTGATCAGCTCGGACAGCGAATA
Source organism: Burkholderiales bacterium Ga0074133 (assembly GCA_001464865.1). Classification (GTDB taxonomy): domain Bacteria; phylum Pseudomonadota; class Gammaproteobacteria; order Burkholderiales; family Burkholderiaceae_C; genus Acidovorax. The sequence goes on along the minus strand of LNEG01000046.1, from coordinate 9,342 downwards.
GCCCACCCACGGGACCACCATCGACCAGCCTTCCACGCAACGCAACCGGTAAATCCGCTCCTCCTGCGCGCTCAGCTTGATGAGGTCCTCGATGCCGTACTTGCCCGGTTTCTTGACCAGGCCCTCCACTTCCACCGTCCACGGCGCGGTCTTCAAGGTATGGGCGTTGCGCGCAGGGTCTGCCTTGTCGGTGCCGAACTCGTAGAAGTTGTTGTAGGTGCTCGCGTCCTTGTAGTCGGTGAGCTTTTCCAGCGTCGTCGCGCCCGCCACCGAAGACCGGGCGCCAGGCAGGGCAGCAAGCCTGCCCGGGCGCGGAACCGCTGCCGCCTGCGCGAGCGCCTCACGCCCGGCCCATGCCGCCAGCGCAGCCCCGGCCGTACCGGTGGCCATGAGCTTGAGCATCTGCCGACGTTGCTCGTAAACCTGGCGCGGTGTGATTTCTGAGGGGTGCGGGTAGTTAAAGCCCGAGTCACGGGAAGGGATCAGCATGGGGAGGTCTCCGGTCAGCATCAGAAGGGGCAGGTCACGTTATGAGCAGTACAACTGCCAGTTCGTTCCCCGCACGCTTCAGGTTACACCGAAGACGTCCCGGTTGCAGCGCGTGGAGCTGCTACCCGGCTGCAAAGCCCGGGGATCACCTCAAAGGCACGCCCCCGGCTGTTGCGGTCTTACAGCGTGCCGTAACTGTGCAGACCGCTGAGAAACATGTTGACGCCCAGGAAGGCGAACGTGGTCACGGCGAGGCCGACCAAGGCCCACCAGGCAGAAATGGCACCACGAAGGCCCTTCATCAAGCGCATGTGCAGCCAGGCAGCGTAGTTGAGCCAGACGATCAGTGCCCATGTTTCCTTCGGGTCCCAGCTCCAGTAACCGCCCCAAGCCTCGGCAGCCCACAGGGCACCGAGTACCGTGGCGATGGTGAAGAAGGCAAAGCCCACCGCGATGGATTTGTACATCACATCGTCAAGGATCTCGAACGAAGGCAGCCGCTGTGCAATCCGCTTGCGCCCGAGCAGGATGCCTGCCACGATGAAGGCGGAAATGCCGAAGTAAACCATCCAGTAGCCGCCACCGTTCTCGGTCGCGCCCTGGCGGAAAACGATGGGCTCAAAGCACAGCACGACGCCCAGCAGCCACAGCGGCGCCAGCTTGTACCAACGCGTTTCCGTGGCCTGCTGCTTGATCAGGTAGGCAAAGGCCACCATGGCTGCCAAGGCAAACGTACCGTAGCCGATGAAGTTGGCGGGCACATGCAACTTCATCCACCAGCTCTTGAGGGCCGGTACCAGGGGCTGGATTTCGTGCGCCTCACGAACGACCGTGTACCAGAGCAGGAACCCCACAGCCGCGCTCACGACCAGCATCACGAAGCTGCCCAGTGCGCGAGTGTCGTACTGCTCTTCGTAGTACAGGTAGAAGGCTGCGGTCATCCAGCAAAACAGTACGAACACCTCGTACAGATTGCTCACCGGGATATGGCCGATATCAGGCCCGATCAGGTAGCTTTCGTACCAGCGCACCATCGTGCCGATCAGCGCCATGGTCACGGCCACCCAGGCAATGCGTGAGCCGAGGAGGCTCATGGTGCGCCCCTCACCACTTGAAAACATGCCGATCCAGTAGAACGCCGTGCTCATGAAAAAGAGCATGCTCATCCACAAGATGGCCGACTGACTGGACAGAAAGTACTTGAGCAAGAACACCGCATCGGCGCGGGCCAGGTTGCCTGCGCCGTCCTGCTGATACAGCCCGATGGCCAGCAGCGATGCGGCCGTCACGATCAGCGTCAGGGCGCGCAGCGGCCGCCAGAACCATCCCAGCCAGATCATCGACGGAATGGTGCCGACCAGAATGCCCTTTTCGTACCCGTCCATGAAGCTGCCATAGCGCTGCAGCGCGAAGACCCCGCCCACGGTCACGAGCAGGGCAAAAACCCAGTCGAACCAGTTGCGGCGAGAGAAATAACCCTCGTTGAGGGTGACTGTGGTCGTCGTTGGAGTGGGGGAAGATGTCGCGGTGTTCATGCGGTGCCTTGGCGGGGGGATGCCCCGATCAATTTCTGAGCAAGCTGTACAAACTCCTGGTCGCCGTCCATGGTCTTGCGGTTGGTCGACAGGGCCATGGTCGCGCGGGTGCGGCCGTCCTGCGGCGCAATCCAGATCCACACGCGCCGCTCACGCACGTACAGCATGGCAAATATGCCCAGGATCAGCAAGGTGCAACCCAGATAGACAATGTTCTTTCCAGGGGCTCGCGCCACCTGAAAAACACTGGCCTGCACCTGGGTGAAGTCCTTGAGCTCAAACGCCAGCGGCGCGGGGTAGACCTGGGCATCGCTGAGCGAGAGCACGGCCTGGGTCATGAAACCGCGGGTCTGGTCGTCTTGCGCCAGCGGTGCCAGGCCCGCCTGCTGGCGGGTCAGCTGCGCCAGCTCGAACAGCGTCCCATTGAGAATGCGGACGAGCACTTCGCCAGCACGTGCGCGCTCGGCTTCAGGCACGTTGGCCTCCATGAAATCCGACACTGCCTGCAGGCCCCCGGTGGGTTTGCCGTTGTCCATGCCCTGCCCGGCAAACAGCGACAGCGCACGCGATGCCGACTGCTGCAGCTGGCCCGAGAGGTCACCACGCGCCGGATCGATCGCTTGCGCCACGTAGCGGCGTACTGCCTCCTCGCGCGCCGCAGGGTCTGCCAGCGCGGCCTTCATGCGCACAAAACCGTCCATGCTCCCCTTGTCGTCTGCGGGCACCCGCAGGTAGCGAAACGGCTCCGACGGCGTTTCGCGCACACCCATCAGGAAGACTGGCACGCCATCGCCCGTGTCCACGGGCAGCATGTAGTTGTGGAACTCGCGCGCCTGCCCCGCGGCGTCGCGCAGCTTGTACGTCACGCTGGGGCCCACGTTGCGCAATTCCTTTTTGGTCACCGTCTTGTTGGCGGCACCCAGGCGGGACTCAACCGACTCGCGCAGGTCAACCTTGCGCACGTCCACGCTCGTCTCGCCGGGCCCCGCACCGGCAAAGTTCTCCACGTTGATGGTGCGCAGCGCCGTGAACTCCAGGGTCAGTGTGTCGTTGCCGGGCAGCCCGCCCTTGTTGGTGAGCTGGGTGGAATTGCCGACCACACCTTCCACATCGAAGCCCTTGGCGCCCGCCACCATGGGCACCGCGCGCAGTTTCAGGTGCGAGCCCCCGTCGTCAAAGCTCGACTGATAGATCTCGATCCCCTTGTAGCTGGCGGGGTGGTTCACCTCGACCCGCGCGGACGTCTTCTCGCCGGTGGCCTTGTCGTGGATGACGATCTCGCTGGCAAACAGCTTGGGCATGCCGGTGGAGTAATGCTCCACGATGAATTTCTTGAGCTCGATGGCAAAGGGCAGGTCTTGCAGCAGCACGCCATCGGACTGGTTCAGGATGGCCGTGCTTGACTGGGTGCCCTCGGCCACCAGCAGGTTGCCGCGGAAGGTCGGGTTGCGCTCGGACAGGCGGTGCTCGGGCTTCACATCGGCGATCAGCCCGCCGCCCTGGTACGGCGTCTTGCCGCCCCAGAGCATCTGCGCGCGCACGATCAGGTCCCCGTCCAGCAGGCCGCCAATGCACACCAGCACGATGGCGCTGTGCGCTGCGATGTAGCCCAGCTTGTTGGCAGCACCGGCCTTCGCGGCCACCATCCATCCCGTGCCAGGCCCGGCCGAAGTGTCGCGTTGCTGCAGGCGCACCTTCCAGCCGCCACCGGCCAGCATGGTGCCGATGCGGCGCGCCTCGGCTTCAGCGCCGTCAGCCAGGTCGGCCTCGGCCTTGTGGTGAAAAGCCTTGAGGCTCTGCTCGCGGATGTTCTCCTTGTACACGCGCAGGTCAGCCAGGATCTTGGGGGTGTTGCGGGCGATGCACAGCGACGTGCTGAGCACAAGAAACGCAAGGATCAGCAGGAACCACCACGCGCTGTAGACGGCATTGAGCTGGATGGCTCCAAACACCTCCGCCCAGAAGGGACCAAACTGGTTGACGTAGTTGACCGCCGGCTCATGCTGCTTGAGCACCGTGCCGATGACCGAGGCGATGCAGATCACCGTGAGCAACGAGATCGCGAACCGCATCGAAGAGAGCAGCTCGATCCCGGAGCGCAGTGCTTGGGAGCCGGACCGGACGGTAAGGCCCTGGGTGTTGTCGGACATGGATGAAAGTGGCTACGGGCACGAAACAAAAAGGGCGGGCCATCTGTACGATGGACCCGCCCTTTTTGGGTTTGTTATTGGCGGTTGGTTCCGTGCGGCCAGGTGGTTCAGGCCCCTGGCAGCAGATTTCAGCGCAGGCCGGCGATGTAATCCGACACAGCGCGGATTTCCTTGTCATTCAGCTTGGCGGCCACTTGCGTCATCTGGGTACTGTTGGCGCGCGAGCCGTCGCGGAACATGTTCAGCTGGGCCACGGTGTAGTCAGCATGCTGACCCGACAGGCGGGGGTACTGCGCAGGGATGCCAGCGCCGTTCGGGCTGTGGCAGCCTGCACAGGCCGCAATCTGGCGGTCGGCAATGCCACCGCGATAGATGCGCTCGCCCAGGGCGACCAGCTCCTTGTCTTTGGCAAAGCCGGGCTTGATGGGCTTGGAAGCCACCCAGTACGAGATGTTGCGCATGTCGTCGTCGGACAGCGCGCTGGCAAAGCCCTTCATGACCGCGTTGTTGCGCTTGCCCGACTTGAATTCGTGCAGCTGCTTGACCAGGTATTCGGGGTGCTGCGCCGACAGCTTGGGGTTGGCAGCGATGGCCGAGTTGCCGTCTGCGCCGTGGCAGGCCGCACACACCGCGGTGTACAGCGCCTCGCCCTTGACGAGATCCGGTTTGGCTGCTTTGGGCGCTTCACCCGCTGCGAAAGCCGTAAAAACAGGTGCTGCCAGTGCGGCAGCCGTCAGCATGGAGGCGAGCAACTTCATATCGAGGGTGTGTGTTTATGTGCGCAAAACCCCGCGATTCTACAATGACGCTCCCTCGTATCCCAATTCCCCATGACGACACTCCCCACTGCGCCAGTTGCTGGCTCTCTTCCGCCTGCACCTGACGCCAAGATCGCCATGGGCTGGATGCACACCGCGAGGTTTCTCACCACCGCGGCGCAGCTGCACCACCTGCCCCCGATCCACGTTCCCGAAATCGCCTTCGTGGGCCGCTCCAACGCGGGCAAATCCACCTGCATCAACACCCTCACGCAGCAAAAGCAGCTGGCTTTTGCCTCCAAAAGGCCAGGCCGCACGCAGCACATCAACCTGTTCTCGCTGGGCAAACATGGCGTGACCGATGCGGTGCTGGCCGACCTGCCCGGCTACGGCTACGCCAAGGTCTCGCGCTCCGACAAGCTGCGCTGGCAGCAGGTGATGGTCAACTACCTGGTCAGCCGCCCGGGCCTCACGGGCATCGTCTTGCTGTGCGACCCCCGCCTGGGGCTGACCGAGCTGGACGAGGCGCTGCTTGAAGTGCTGCGCCCGCGGGTGGAGGAAGGCCTGAAATTCCTCATCCTGCTGACCAAGGCCGACAAGCTCACGCGGGCCGAGCAGGCCAAGGTGCTGTCGATTACGCGACTGCAAGCCGGCGGCGGCGAGGTGAAGATGTTCTCGGCGCTCAAGAAGCAGGGCGTGGACGAGGTGGCCCAGCTGCTGTGGCAGTGGTCGCACCCCGCCGCGCAGGACATGGCAGGAGCCCCCGAGGTGGCAGACGCCTCCGATCCTGGCGAGGCCATGGTCCCGTCCACCGCAGAAAACCAGCCAAAGTAGCCTCCAGCGTACGCTTGTATTGCACTGGATGCTATTGATTAAATAGCAAAATGATCCAGACGCGCTCCGTTCACCTTCCGCAGGGCATCACGCTCGAATGCCGTGTCAGCGGCCTGGCAGGCCGCCCCGTGCTGCTGTTCCTGCACGGCTTCCCCGAGGGCGCATTCATCTGGGATGAATTGCTGCTGGCCTTCTCGCGGCCCGAAAACGGCGGCTACCGTTGCGTGGCACCGTATCTGCGCGGGTTTGGCCCCTCCAGCAGCCCGGCCGAGGTGGAGGCCTATCGCGCCAAGCATCTGGTCAACGACCTGGCAGCGCTGATCGATGCCGAAAGCGCCGCAGGCACCGTGGAATGCCTGGTGGCGCACGACTGGGGCGGTGCGGTGGCGTGGAACCTGGCCAACCAGCAGCCCGGGCGCATGAAGCGGCTGGCCATCATCAACTCGCCGCACCCCGGCGCGTTCTTGCGCGAGCTGCAGCACCATGCAGGGCAACAGGCCGCCAGCCAGTACATGCACTTCCTGTGCCGCCCCGATGCCGAGGCACTGCTGGCTGAAGACGACTTCCGGCGGCTGTTCGGATTTTTCGATGCGCCGGACGGCACCGCGCCCGCCTGGCTGACCGACAGCGTGCGCGCCCAGTACCGCGCACTCTGGCAGCACGGGCTGACCGGTGCCTGCCATTACTACCGGGCCAGTCCGTTGCGTCCGCCACGCGAAGGCGATCCGGGTGCGCAGTCGGTCACACTGCCGGACTCGATGCTGACGGTGAACGTGCCCACCCTGGTGCTGTGGGGCATGGACGACCCCGCCCTGCTGCCCGGCCTGCTGGACGGACTGCCCGGCTGGGTGCCCCAGCTGCAACTCATGCAGATCGAAAACGCGTCGCACTGGATCGTGCACGAGCACCCGGAACGCGTCGCCCTGGAGCTCAAACGTTTTTTGCAATCAAATTGATAGCATCACAGGCAAATAAAACCTGGGCTTGACGGCATTCTGGCTTAAAAACAGCCCCCATCGCCCTTGAAACGGCCGCACGCGCCGTTCAGCGGGACTCCGCACTGCGCTGATCAGTACACCGACGCCTCGCCGAGCGGCCGGGTCTTGAAGCGCTTGTGCACCCAGTAATACTGACCGGGCGATACGTCAATGTAGGCTTGCAGCTGGGCGTTCATGCGCGCCGTATCGGCCTCGGCATCCTCGGACGGATAGTCGGGCCAGACCGGCGTGATCTCGGCCACATAACCCGAGGGTGTCAGCCGCGTGACCATGGCGATGACCTTGGCGCGGCCCAGGCGTGCAAAGCGCGACAGCGAAGGCACGGTAGCAGCCTGCACGCCGTAGAACGGCACAAACAGCGAATCGTTGCGGCCAAAGTCCATGTCGGGCAACAGATACAGCAGGCCGCCCTTTCTCAGGTTGGCAATGATGGGCTTGACGCCATCGTTGCGGTTGAGCATCCGCACATCTCCAAAGCGCTGGCGGCCTTCGCGAAACCATGCGTCCACGGCCGGGTCGGGGTGGGTGGCAAAAATCGACGTGAATGCGCGCGGGGTGTGCAGCGTGAGGGCCGAACCGCCCGCGTCCATTCCGTAGAAGTGCGGCGCGAAGATGATGGTGGGCGTATCACCCTCCAGCTCCTGCAGGGCGCCGGTGAGCTTCACGCGCTGCTGCACCACGTCGCGCGGGGAAAACCACAGCCAGCTGCGGTCCAGCCACGACTGGCAGAACACCACAAAGGTCTCCTGCGCCCAGGCACGCCGCTGCTCCTCGGGCGCATCCGGGTAACACAGGGCCAGGTTGCGCAGCGCCACACGGCGGCGGGGGGCGGCCAGCACAAACAGCACCCGGCCGATCAGCCAGCCCATGCCGCGCAGCACCGGCAATGGCAGCCGGGCCAGCACGCGCATGAACCACACGCCCAGGCGCCCGGTCATGCGGGGGCCCCTGCTGCCGCAGCGCCTTCGCCACGGGGCTGCTTGTAGCGGCCGTAGCCCCACAGGTACTGCCCCGGGCACTGGCGGATCAGGTGTTCCATCGCCTGGTTGATCTGCACGAGCGCTTCGGCCATGTCGGCAGACAGCGGCTGTGCCAGTGGCTCGAAATACGCAGCAAAGCCCCGGCCCGAGGCCAGGCGCTCGCAACGCACCAGCACCACCGCCGCGCCCGTCTGCTGCGCCAAGCGGGCGGCCAGCGTCATGGTGTAGGCGTCCTGCCCAAAAAAAGGCGCCCACTGTCCCTGGCCCTCCGGCGGGACCTGGTCGGGCAGCAGGCCCACCGCCTCGCCGCGGCGCAGAGCCTTGATCATCTGGCGCACGCCCGCCAGCGTGGTGGGCACCGCCAGGATGCCAGGGCGGTTGCGCGCTGTCTCCATCACGCGGGCCAGCCAGGCCTGGCGTGCCGGGCGGTACAACACGGTGATCGGGCCATGGCGGCTACTCCAGCCCCGGGCGACCGCCTGAGCAGACAGCTCGAAGCACCCCTGGTGTGGCGTGAGGAACACCACACCGCGGCCCTCGGCGTAGGCCTTGTCAACGCAGTCCTGGCCTTCCACCGAGCAGGGCAATGGCGCACCGAGCCACAGCCTGGGCAGCTCGGCCACCATGCGGCCCGCGTGCCCGACTGCCGCACGGACCTGGGCAAACCGGTAGCCTGCCAGCGCCGAATTCGCCAGGAACCGCCGCCGGTACGTGGGCGAGGCAGCAAACGCCACCCAGCCCATGGCTGCGCCCAGTGCATGCAACAACCACAGCGGCAGTACAGAAAAGAATCGGAAGACGACTGGCATTAAAATGATCAGGTCGCTGAGTTAAATGAGCAACTTGCAGGGCGACGTTAAAAAAATCTGCTAAAGCGTTCGCCAAAGCTCCCAGGCTGCGGGCGACGCCCAAAATGCCGGAACACAGGAGTTTATTCAAATGGCGAACGACTTTCTCTTCACCTCGGAATCCGTCTCTGAAGGCCACCCCGACAAGGTGGCCGACCAGATCTCCGACGCGATCCTCGATGCGATCTTCAAGCAGGACCCCCGCAGCCGTGTGGCCGCCGAGACGCTGACCAACACCGGCCTCGTCGTGCTGGCGGGCGAGATCACCACCAACGCCCATGTGGACTACATCCAGGTGGCGCGCGACACCATCAAGCGCATCGGCTACGACAACACCGACTACGGCATCGACTACAAAGGCTGCGCCGTGCTCGTGGCCTATGACAAGCAGTCCAACGACATTGCCCAGGGCGTGGACCATGCGAGCGATGACCACCTGAACACCGGCGCTGGCGACCAGGGCCTGATGTTCGGCTACGCCTGCGACGAGACGCCCGAGCTGATGCCCGCGCCCATCTACTACGCACACCGCCTGGTCGAGCGCCAGGCCCAGCTGCGCAAGGACGGCCGCCTGCCCTTTTTGCGGCCTGACGCCAAGTCGCAAGTGACGATGCGCTATGTGGACGGCAAGCCCCACAGCATCGACACCGTGGTGCTCTCCACCCAGCACCACCCCGACCAGAGCGAGACGCAAACCAAGATGAAGGCCTCGTTCACCGAAGCCATCATCGAAGAGATCATCAAGCCCGT
>LNEG01000045.1 GCA_001464865.1 Burkholderiales bacterium Ga0074133 | reverse complement strand
GGCGGTGGTGGTGCCGTCACCAGCGTTGTCGCTGGTCTTGGAGGCCACTTCCTTCACGAGCTGGGCGCCCATGTTCTGCAGCTTGTCCTTGAGTTCGATTTCCTTGGCCACGGACACACCGTCCTTGGTCACGGTAGGGGCGCCGAACGAGCGCTCCAGCACCACATTGCGACCCTTGGGGCCCAGCGTGACCTTGACCGCGTTGGCCAGGATGTTCACGCCTTCAACCATGCGAGCGCGGGCTTCGCCGCCGAAAACTACGTCTTTTGCTGCCATTTTGGAGCTCCTAATTTGATTCAAATTGGCTGCTGGCGCTTATTCAAAAAGCACGAGCAGCTATGAAAAAGTGAGTAATTCAGAGGGGCGAGAAATTACTTCTCGACCACTGCAAACAAATCGTCTTCCTTCATGACCAGCAGCTCATCGCCGTTGACCTTGACGGTCTGGCCCGAGTACTTGCCGAACAGAACGCGGTCGCCGACCTTCACGCTCATGGCAATGCGGTCGCCGTCTTCGTCGTGCTTGCCTGGGCCCACGGCCAGCACTTCACCCTGATCGGGCTTCTCTGCTGCGTTGTCGGGGATGACGATGCCGGAGGCGGTCTTCGTTTCGCTTTCGATGCGCTTGACGATCACGCGGTCGTTCAGAGGGCGAAGGTTCATTGCATTGCTCCTGTTTCGGTAAAAAAAGCTGAAAGACTGACTCGGCGCCCGGAGCATCCGGACGCACCAAACTTCCTTCGGAGGGTGTTGTTAGCACTCATCCTTGGCGAGTGCTAATGATACGGGCATTTGTGACGGTTTCAAGGCCCAGGGGTCTGCAGGGATTTTTGTGGGGCCTGGTGTGGAGCTGCGGAACGTCTCTGGACTTTAGAAATTCCGCCACCGATCTTTAGTTTGATGCCCAAAGCTGCCTCGGGCCGAACAGCGCGAAGCCCGATCTGGATTCCGCGGGAGGTCGAGCCCGGCGGCTCGGAGTCCGGTGCGTGCTCGGTCGTTGGTTGGGCGTGCACTGTCACCCTGGGCGTCTTCCATGGATGTCCCCCGTTGCGAGGGTGGGTCCGTCACTTAGCGGCGGCCGCTGTCGCCAACATCTGCCTGCTGAGTACGCTCGCGACCAGACTTTCGGGATCGGCCAGAAGCGGACATCTCCCCCTCCCATGCTCACCGAATCCAACCTCTTGATCGTTTTAGTGGCGCTCATTGCGACCGTCATCTTCGGCCTTGATCGTTATAACCACTGGAGGGCCAAGCAAGTCCGCACTTTATGGAACTGCTTCCGCTGTGGCGTTCAATTGGGCCCAATGGAGTCAACCTTCACAAAGGTCGCGGGCTCCGAAGCCGGAACACAGGCTCGGGTCTGCCAACGATGCGCCAAACGGGAATCGTTAAAGGTCTGGATCGGTGTCGGTGCCATGGCAGTCGCCTTTACCCTTGCCCTGTTCTTCACCCTTGCCTAGGCAACGGTTCCTGTCAGGCCATGTCCGCTATGGGCCCAGAGCAGTTGGTCAGTGCGCAGCCAAAAAGCAGTCGTCATCACGACGAACGGCACCATGGCGCGTAGCGCAGCGCAGGGCGGCGGCGGGTTTCATGGCTAAATTTAGTACTGTGTTTTCATACAGCATACGTGCCACGCAGTCCGGCCGTAAGTCCCTTACGGTGCGTTTTGCGTGCCAATTTAGACCGCAAGCGCCAGATATGGCCTGCGGCTTGATACGGTCTACATTACCTTAGCCCATCTAAAACCAGGAGCAGCAGTGGAAAAGCGATACCAAGTTTTTGTCAGCAGCACATTTCGTGATCTTGAGCATGAGCGCCAAGAGGTAATGCACGCACTGCTTGAGTTGGACTGTATGCCCAGCGGCATGGAGCTCTTTCCGGCCGCGAATGAGTCCCAGTGGAACCTAATTAAAAAGGTCATTGACGACTGCGATTACTACATCCTCATTCTTGCTGGTCGTTACGGCTCAATAGGTCCTGACGGTATCAGCTACACAGAGATGGAGTACCGATACGCTCTCGAATCGGGAAAACCAACGATTGCATTCCTTCACCGCGACCCAGGCAAAGTTATCGCAGACAAGAGCGAATCCACCGACGAAGGAAAGGCAAAGCTGAAAGCATTCCGCGAGTCGGTAGAAAAAAAGCTCTGCAAGCCTTGGGACTCCCCTCAAGAGCTTGGCTCGGTCGTCAGTCGAAGCTTGATTCAACTCATCAAATCCACTCCAGCAGTTGGGTGGGTACGCGCAAATGAGTTGGCCGATCGGGAGGCCACGTTGGAGCTCCTTCAACTTCGCCGCAAAGTTGAAGAACTTCAAACCGAGCTAGGGAAGGTCTGGGAGGGACTAGCGCAGGGTGACGAGGAGCATTCCGTTCGCTACTCATTCAATGCAACGCCGCCCGGCGAGTATCGATCCACCCCTTGGTCCGCAACCTTCAACCCAACGTGGAATGAGCTCTTTGCGTCGATAGCACCATTGATGATTCAAGAGGCTACAGAGCCCGCCCTCAAGAGTGCACTTGATAGTCTGGCCGGAGGCATGAACATCGAGCGACTACAGGCCAATAAGAAGCTTGCTCGCCATTCGCTGTCAACCTTCCGGATTGGCCAAGACGATTTCCAAACGATCAAGGTGCAGCTTAGAGCCCTGGGGCTGATAGCACGCAGCGAAAAGACTCGTAGCGTCAAAGATTCCGGCACCTACTGGACCTTGACTCCCTATGGGGATGAAGTCATGACGCAGTTGCGAGCAATTCGAAAAAATCATGATGACTCTTCAGATGCAGAGGAACTAGTGGAGGGTGAGGAGTAATACTTGATGTTTGCAGCTGTCACCAAGGCTAACTTTCGGTTCAACGCGGACGCCAACACAGGCCATGCCTTCGGCATTTTCATGGCCTGTGTTGGTACCCTCCTTGGCGCTCCGGCGCCGATTAACCTGGGCGTTAGGCGCTTACAAGCATGATCCAACAGGCTTCGACCAACCTCATCAAGAATCTGGAAGTAGAGTTTCACAAGAAGCTCCTAACGGCTGCGCTCGCCCAGTTGGCCAACTCTGCTGATCCACTAGCTGTCAACAGTTTTTGCTCTACCTTTAGAGAGTTGATTCGCCACGTACTTTCTTGGCTAGCCAGCGACGAAGAGATCAAGAAGTGCCCTTGGTTCAAACCCGATGAAACCTCAAGAACAGGCATAACTAGAAACCATGCTGTTCAATTCATAGTGTGTGGTGGGCTGGCAGAAGACTATGTATGCACTCGACTTCAGATTGAACTGCCAGAGGTCAAAAAAGAGCTTTCCAGTGCCTTTAAGGTGCTGAATAAGTTCACGCACCTTAATGAGGCCACCTTCAACGTTCCAGCTGCTGAGTTTGAGCCCAAGGCCGTATCGGTCATAAACGCCCTGTCCGAAGTGCTCGAGCTTGCCCAAGACTGCCGGGCTCAACTTACTCAGTCACTTGCTCATCACATTGAAAAGGAGGTTGTCTCTGCAGCAATCTCTGAAACGCTGCTAGCGATTGATGAAATCGCAACCCATCATTCAGTTGAGTTTATCGACATTGAGGAAATTGAGGTTGTTTCCATAGGTAGTACTGAAGTCGTGATTTCCGTTCACGGAAACATTGAAGTGGAGCTGCAGTGGGGCTCAAATAGCGACGTGGCAAATGACATCGGCGCAATCGGAAACGAATATTTCCCTTTTCACTGCACGATCACATCACACACCACTGCGCCAGAGGAAATCAATATAGCAACTGACCAACTGCAAATCGATACTAGCGAATGGTTCGGCAATCAACCAGATGATTAACGATTGCATGTATTTGGCCACAGCGCCTAACTGGGCGGTCAAGCGGACGCCAACAAAGTCCATGGCTTCGCTATTTTCATGGGCTTTGTTGGTGCCCTCCACTCGCTGCGCTCCTTCGGCGCCGCTTACCTTGGGCGTTGAGCGCCCGCTTTCGTATGAGTTGACCGGCTGCTACTGGCCGATTTCAGCCATCGCATCCGCGTAGTCACTATCGCCTTTTGAAAGCCCGGCCCCCACTTTCCGCCGAGTCTAAAGTTCAGTGGCGAGAGGTGCTCGCAGACGAATCTACCGTGTCGCGCGCAGACGGGGCGTTGCCGAAGTGTGGCCATCACTCCAGGTGCGTCTGCGGATTCCCGGCTACGAAAGGGCTGACCCATCCGCAGGCTCGCCAAACCGGCCCAGTCCAATGGCTGTCAGGCCGTCAGCGCCGCGCAGCAGGAAGAGCACGTCCATCTTCAAGCGTTGTGCCGTGGCAAGCCCTTCGCCGGGGCCTGCCACCAGCAGGGCGGTGGCCCAGGCGTCGGCCTGCATGCAGCTGCCGGCCAGCACGGTGACCGATGCCACCGCGTTGTGGACCGGTGCACAACGCCGCGCGTCCATGGTGTGCGCGATGCGTACATCACCCACTTCCAGATACCGTCGGTAGTCGCCGGATGTGGCCACGGCCAGATCCTCCAGCTCGATGACGCCGTGCACCGCGCGGCGCCCGGTTTCGGGGCGCTCGACCGCTACCGCCCAGGGCGCCCCGCTGGCCTGCCGCCCGACGGCGCGCAGCTCGCCATCCAGCGATGCCAGCGCATGCGGCACCCGGTGCTGTTGAAGCACATGCACCATACGGTCTACCGCATACCCTTTCGCGATGCCGCACAGGTCGAGTTGCACCGGCGCATGCTTGCGGACCCGGCGTGTGGGCATGTCCAGCTCCAGGCATTCTTGCGTGGCGAGCGGCATGGACTGGCGTGCGGCGCGAATGGCCTGCCCGTCGGGTGCATCGCGCACCGGGCCAAATCCCCAGGCATCCACAAGCTGTCCCACGCACGGGTCGAATGCGCCTGCACTCCGGTGCTGTATGTCCAGCGCACAGCTCAGGACCTCCAGCATTTCTGGGGGCAGGTCTACCCACTCGCCCGGGGGCGCGCGGTTCAGGCGCACAAGGTCGCTGTCCGGCTTCCAGGGAGACATCTGCTCATCGACCTGCTCCACCGCAGCCGCAAGGTGTTGGCGCAATGCCTCCATGTCCACGGTGGTGTCAGCGTCGAGGGTGACAGACCAGCGCGTGCCCATGGCCGGGCCGTGCAAGGCGGCGCGCTTGCTGGGCGGCAATGGCTGGTCGTGCGCAAGGGGCTCAGAAGACGTCTTCGGCATACCGATCCTGGTCTTTCAGCACCGATACGCTCAGGCCCAGCGGTGCGAGCACGGTGTCCATCGTTTCGCTCACGCCTTGCGCCATGGCGCGGCTGCCGCACACGCGCACGATGGCCCCCTGCGCCACCAGGGCACGCACACGCCCGGCGTCACGGCGCAGCGCGTCTTGCACATAGCCGCCCCCCTCGGGCACGCGCGAGAACGCCGTCTGCAGCGATGTCAGGCGCCCTTCACCGAGCCAGGTCTGGATCTCGTGGGCGAAGTAGAAATCGCGCTCCGGGTCGCGCCCGCCAAAGTACAGGTGCATCGGCCTGCGCGTTTCGTTGCGGCGAATGAAGCCTGCCAGCGGCGACACGCCGGTGCCAGCCCCGATGAGCAGGACAGGCCGCCGCGAGCGTGGCAGCGCAAAGCCGGGGTTCGGGCGGATGAATGCGGTCACGGTGCCGCCTGTTTGCAGGCCCAGCAGGTGCGTAGAACACACGCCGCCGTTCATCTGGCGCACGCAGATTTCCAGGAACCCGTCCTCCCACCCGGACGCCAGCGAGTAGTAGCGTGGCACGGCTGAACCCGGGGGCACGACGCCCACGAGATCGCCCGCGGCAAATCGCGCCAGACCGTGACCGCGAAGTCGTGCAAATGCACCCTGCGCAGGCCATGTGAAACGCAGGATGGCCGTGGCCGGCCCATCGGCGCCGGGGTAGTCCTGTCGCGCTGTGAGCGTAAGCATTGCTGTGGCGGGTATCCGGGGTGCATGTGCCAGCACCAGCGGCTCGCCCAGCGCATCTCGCAGGGCGTCGCCCCAGCGCGCAAACTGCTGGGCGGACTGCTGGTGAATGCACTCCAGCGGCAACAAGGTCGGCCAGCCCTGGGTGCGCAGCGTGCGTTCCAGCGCCAAGGCAAAGGCACAGAAGGCCGGAAACTGCCGGTCTCCGAAGCCCAGCACCGTCACCGGCGCGTGGCCGGCATTCAGCGTGGCGATGCGCGCCAGGGCGCCGCTGGCGTGGGCTGGGGCCTGGCCTTCGCCATAGGTGGCTGCAAGCACAAACACCTGGCGAGTGGCGGGCGTGGTTTGAAAGTTTTCCAGCGCACTGGTGTGCACGCGGTGTCCGGCACTGATGAGGGCATCCTGCAATGTCTGGGCAAAGCCCCAGGTGCTGCCGCCCTCGCTCGCCACGAAGATCAGCACGTCGGCCTGCGCCTGCGGCGTGTTCCCTGCGATCCGCGGCGCCAGGCGGCGTGCCTGCCACCAGATCACGCTGCCCGACAGCCAGAACAGCAGCACGCTGGCCCCGGCGAGCCCCAGCACCACGGCCCACGGCCAGGCGGCCTCGCCGGTGTGCAGCACCAACGCCAGGTCGTAAATGCGCTGTGCCAGGGTGGCGTCCTGCCAGGCCAGCATCCGGCCCGAGTACCGGTCGATCCAGCCCTGCCCCTGTGCCGTGACGATCTTCCAGGTGTCCTCCGGATCGGTGGTGCCAGGCAGATTCAGCTGGCGCAAATCCTGCACGGCCAGGCCTTGCAGCGCGGCCAGCTGGGCACCTGGCATATCTGGCTTTCCGTTTGCCAGCGAGACCGCCTCGGGTTCAGCCCGGTTGTCCAGCGCGACCCATCCCAGGGTCGATGCGCTCATGGTCAATGCCGTGAGCGAGGTCAGGCACAGAATGGCAAGCACCACCCGGCCCGCGATCACGTGGATGCGCTGCGCCAGGGTGCCGCGCACCCGCGCACCCAGCCGTCGCCAGCCCCCCATGCGCCGCAGCAACAGCACCAGCCCCGAGGCGCACAACACGCCCATTGCGAGCGCTACGCCCGCTGCGCCCCAACGCCCGGCGTCGCCCAGCAACAGCGAGCGGTGCAGGTTCTTGACCCAGCGAGGCAGTGCCGAGGCTTGCCACGGTCCCAGCACCTGGCCATTGGCCGGATCGACATACGACGCCTGGGGCTGGTCGGCGGCAAAGCTGAACACCACAATGGCCCCTGAAGGCAGGCGGCGAATCTCCTCTGCCCCCTGGATGCTGGCCGCAACGCGCTCCACCAGCGTGGAGACGGGCAAGCCTGCAGCCGCAGCGGCAGGGGCATTCCACGCCTGCTGCACCGGGTCCATCGCGAGGATCGCGCCGCTCATGCCCAGCAGCACGGCCAGGGTGCCAACGGTCAGGCCCAGCCAGCGGTGGAGTGCTTTCCAGCCCATGTGCGCCACTTACTGGATTTGGAAAGCCGCCGACTGGATGTACTGCCTGCCCGCTTGCGGTTTGTCGGCGTTGGCTTTGGATAGGGGGATGCGAACTTCCGACGGGCTGTCGCGCATGTCTTCTGCTGCGGCGTCGATGCGGATTTCGTAGCCCGCGTCAAACAGCGCATCGGCCAGATCAGCCGTGACCTTGAGCGACCGCCCGGCACCCACGCTGGCGCCCGTGACGCCATCAAGGCGCTTGGCGTCGCCGGCCGAGAGACGGCTCCAGTCTGACAAATGCTTGTGGTACTTGGCCTTGCCGCCAGCCACCCAAAGCGTGCGCACGTAGGCGCCTTTGGCATCGGTCAGGTACGCCGCCAGGTAGGCGCCGTCGCCGCCGTAGTTCTTGAGCTGTGCCGTGAGCGTGACCGGGCGGCTTTGTGCCAGGCCAGGAAGGGCCAGCAGGCAGGCCGTTGCAACAATGGATAACAGGGGTTTGGACATGGGGATGATCTTCGGGATGAAGTGTGTGATTCGACTTGGCCGCGTGGTGCCGTGCCAGGGGCTGAAAAGGGGATCAGGGAGTTGATGTCTGCGGGGAAGACGACGCTGCTGGTGCAGCGTTGTGGGGCACAAGCGGTCGCGCCGGCCGTGCGGTGCCTTCGCCGTCGCGGTCCCTGGAATGCGATCGCTCTGCGGGCTTCATCTTCAGCACCTTCAGGGTTTCCGGGTCGAGCTTGGCTTTGAAGCCGCGGCCCTCGGCGTCCTTGCCGCGAATCTCGTAGCAGCCATCGTCGATCTTCAGCCGCTGGATCTCCCAGCCCTGGGCCACGGCCATCTCCCGCACCGCCTCACGCGTTTGCCAGCGGCTCAGCGGTGCATCGCAGTCGTTGCTGGCCCACGCCGTCGGGACCGCCAGCCCCAGCCACAGCAACATCGCGCCATGTCTCAAGGTGCAAAGAGTTTCCATGGATGGCTCCTGAACATGGTGTAACGCCAAGGGGTTGCTGTGCCGGCCCGGAGTGGGTGCCGGGTTCGCAGCCGTGATCCGCACAGGCTTTGTGCAGTGCGCTTGTCTGGCATTGTCGGGACGCCACCCTGAACCAGGGCTGAACAGACCGTTCAAATGCTGTTCAGCATCAACGAATCTCGCCGCCCGCCCGACCCGGACGCCGCAACCAGCCTGTGCCCGGGTTCAATCCACACGTATCGATGGCGCATACCCGGTCCTGCAGTGCGTGTGCCCCGGGCGTGTGGGGTGCCACAGGGCTGGTGTACCGGCCGGGCCGGTGGCCATGAGGCCCTGAGCAGCCGCGTACCGTGGCCGGAGCCCCCCTGCGCGGTGACCATGAACCCTGCCGGTGGATCACGCTATAACCACTGTTGAACCCGACCGCTGCCCACCATGCCTTCACCTTCCGCGCCCCTGCATCCAACTGCCCCGCCTGCCGGGCTGGACCCGGCCATGGCGGCCCGGCGCCTGCATGACGAGGGCCCCAATGAACTGGGTCTCAGCAGGCGGCGCGGGCTGCGCGCGTTGGCCCTGGAGGTCATCACCGAGCCCATGTTCCTGTTGCTGCTGGGCGCAGGCGCCGTCTATCTGGCGATGGGCGATCCGCACGAGGCGCTCATCCTGCTGGGTTTTGTGGTGATCATCATGGCGATCACGGTGCTGCAGCAACGGCGCACGGACAACGCGCTTGACGCGCTGCGCGATCTGTCGAGTCCTCGCGCCCTGGCAATGCGCGGCGGTGCGCTGGTGAGGATCGCGGGCCGCGAGGTGGTGCGCGAGGATGTCCTGATGCTTGCCGAGGGTGATCGCGTGCCTGCAGATGGCACCCTGCTGCAAGCGCACGAGTTGTCCACCAACGAGTCGATGCTCACCGGGGAGTCCGAGCCTGTGGCCAAGCAGGCTGCCCACAAGGTGTTCGCGGGCACGCTGGTGGTCAGTGGCCAGGGCCTGGTGCAGGTGACTGCCGTGGGCCGCCACACGGAGCTGGGCCGCATCGGGCAGTCACTCGACACCATCGCGCTGCAGGCCTCGCCGCTGCGCGAAGAGATGGCACGGCTCACACGCAGGCTGGTACTGGTTGGCCTAGCCCTGTGTGCGTTGCTGGTCGTCCTGTTCTGGAGCCTTCGCGGCGACTGGATGCAGGCCGTGCTCGCAGGCATCACCCTGGCGATGGGTGTGCTGCCGCAGGAACTCCCGGTGATCATGATCATCTTCCTGGCGCTGGCGGCCCGGCGCCTGGCGGGGCAGCAGGTGCTGACCCGTCGGCTCAATGCCATCGAGACACTGGGCCAGACGACCGTGCTGTGTGTGGACAAGACCGGCACCCTGACACAGAACCGCATGGCCGTGGCGGCGCTGTGCATTGCAGATGCAGAACTGGATGTGCAAAACCTGCCCCCGGCGCAAGGTGGCCCATCCCTTCCGCATGCTTTCCAGGAGTTGCTCGAGTACGCCGTGCTGGCGAGCGAAATCGAGCCCCTTGACCCCATGGAGCAGGCGTTTCACCGCATGGCGGCGGACCATCTTGCCGGCACGGGGCGCTTGCATCCGGGATGGTTGCTCGCGCGCGAGTACGAGCTGTCGCCGCAGTTGCTGGCCATGAGCCACCTCTGGCGCGACGGCATGTCGGCGCAAGACACCGTGGCCAGCAAGGGTGCGCCCGAAGCCGTGGCCGACCTGTGCCACCTGACCGATGCAGAGCGCGCCCTGGTGACGGCCCAGGCTGCCCGCCTTGCAGACCGGGGGCTGCGGGTGCTCGGGGTGGCCAAGGCGCGCCACCGCTCGGGCGACCCCTGGCCCGGCGCGCAGCACGATTTCGGTTTTGAATGGCTGGGCCTGGTGGCCCTGGCGGATCCGCTGCGTCCCGAGGTGCCCCAGACCATTGCCCGGTGCCACGAAGCGGGCATCCGCGTCGTGATGATCACAGGCGACCACCCCCGCACTGCCCGGGCCATCGCGGCGCAGGCAGGCATACCGCACGAGAGCGTGGTCACCGGTGACGAGCTGGCCCGCTTATCACCTGATGCCCTGGCCGACAGGGTCCGGCAGGTCAGCGTGTTTGCCCGCATCAAGCCCCGCCAGAAGCTGGAGCTGGTGGAGGCCCTCAAGTCCCAGGGCGAGGTGGTGGCCATGACCGGGGATGGCGTGAACGATGCGCCCGCACTCAAGGCTGCTCACATCGGCATCGCCATGGGCCTGCGCGGGACGGACGTGGCGCGGGAGGCGGGTGCCCTGGTGCTGCTGAACGACGATTTCGCAGCCATCTTGCAGGCCATTCACCGGGGACGTCAGACATTTGCCAACCTGCGTCAGGCCATGGTGTACACGCTGGCCGTGCATGTGCCCATCATCGGACTGACGCTGCTGCCGGTGCTGCTGGGGCTGCCGGTGGTGCTGGCGCCACTGCACATTGCGTTTCTGGAGCTGGTCATCGACCCCGCCTGTTCCATCGTCTTTGAGGCCGAGGAAGCCTCTGGCGACCTCATGCAGCAGCCGCCGCGCGGAACAGGCGAACCCCTGCTGCCATCGACGCACCTTGTCCTGAGCCTGCTGCAGGGCAGCGTGGTGACTGCGGCGGTGGTGGGGCTGTATGCATGGCTGCTCGGCCATCCGGCCCATGCCGCCACAGCCAGTACGGTGGCCTTTGCGGTTCTGGTGGCTGCCAACGCCGCGCTGATCTTTCCGAGCCGCAGCAGCCAGGCCGGCTGGCGCAGTGTGTGGACACGCCCGACCCCCGTCAGCCTGTGGGTGCTGGGTGGCACGCTGGTGGCGCTGGTCGCCATCGCGAGCGTCCCATGGCTCACAAAGGTGTTCGGTTTTCAGGCCCTTTCGGTGGCCCAGTGGTGCCTGGTGCTGGCCTTGGGCCTGGCTTTGCTTCTGGTGCAGGAAGCAATCAAGTGGTGCGTCCTGCGGGGCGCACCACGCCGCTCTGCGAAGTTCAATCCCGGTGGTGCATGAGCGGCTCCTGGGGGCGCTCGCTGGACATTCGTTGTGGCGTGTCTCCTACGGGCCGGTCAACCGGTGCCCTGCCAAATGCATCTTTGCATCCGGAAAGATCATCATGGCCACTGACCCGAACGAACATCCTGCCCACGTGGTGCCCGAGCAATTCCCGCTGCCGCCGGGCGACTTGCCGCCCAGCACGGAGCCCCTGACCATCCCTCCCCAGCCTGATCTGCCTGCGCCCGCCGGGACTGCCCCTTGCGCCGGGGAGGTAGAGAACGAAGAGGGCGACCCCGTGGGCCTGCCGCCCAGGCTGTGAGGAGGCCTGGGGGAACCCCGCCCTGTGCGGTGCCGGCTGCCCATGGGGCCGCGCGGGCGTCCGCCGGGGGCATGCTGGCCGATCTGACGTGTCTATCTGTACGGCAGTGCCCGGGCTGCGCATGACGCTTGCGTCGTTGACATTTGGTTGACTTGTAACGGTGACCGTGGAGTAAAATACAACAACTTGTAACAAAATTGCCGCAGGCGTCCTTCATGCAGCCCTCTTCCTTGCCTTCCTTCGAGGCGGTTTTTCGGCACCTGCCTGATGCGGTCTTTTTGATCGACCCGCTCACGTCCGACATCCTGGACTGCAACGACGCGGCCCTGCATCAGGTGGGGTTTGCACGGGACGAGATCGTGCAGCACTCGGTGCTGAGCCTGCAGCGCGATGTGGTCGGGATCGAGCAGTGGGGCAGCATTGCCCAGGCGATCCGCGATGCGCGCGGGTACTACTTCATCGGGCAGCATCGGCACAAGAGCGGCGCCGAGGTGCCGGTCGAAGTGCACACCAGCTGCTTCGTGCACGAGGGGCGCGAGCTTTTCCTCTCGATTGCCCGCGACATCACACAGCGGGTGGCCACCGAACGGGACATGGCCAACCGCGACGTGCAGCTGGGCTATGCCCTGTCTGATGCCTCCGACGGCCTGTGGGACTGGAACCTGACTACCAACGAGGTGTTCTTCAGTCCGCAACTGAAACGGATGCTCGGTTACGGCCCGCAGGAAATGCCACCCGAACTGGACACGTGGGCGGACAACGTGCACCCCGACGATGCAGCCCGGGTGCAGCGCGTGCTGCGCGAGCACATCGATGGCATCCGCGAGCGCTACACCGCCGAGTACCGGTTGCGAAACCGCAACGGCCATTACCTCTGGGTGCACGACCGGGGGCGGGTCTGCGAGCGCGATGCAGACCGGCGTCCCACGCGCGTCGTGGGCATGGTCGAGAACATTACCGATCGCAAGAATACCGAGCTGGCATTGCAAGAAATTGCTGCGCACGACGTGCTGACCGGCCTGCTCAACCGCCGTGAGTGCGAGCGCATCCTGCAGCAGCAGCTGGACCTGTGCCGTCGCTTGCGCGTGCCCATGGGCTTGTGCCTTTTTGACCTGGACTGGTTCAAGAACGTGAATGACCGCTTCGGCCATGCCGTGGGCGATACGGTTCTGCGCGGCGTGGCCCAGCTCGTCAAGGGCCAGGTGCGCTCCACCGACTACCTGTTTCGCTGGGGCGGCGAGGAGTTCCTGATGTTGTGCACCGACATCACCCTGCACGACCTGGTGTTGCTCGCAAACCAGCTGCGCAGCAAGCTCGAAAGCGTCGTCTGGCCCGAGCTGGGCGATGCCGGCCCGGTGACCTGCAGCTTTGGCGTCGCGGTGTTCCCGGACCACGGCCACACCGTGCAGGATCTTTTCATGTCGGCTGACTCGGCTCTGTACCGTGCCAAGGCCAATGGGCGCAACAGGGTCGAATGCGGAGCCACCGTGCAGCCATCCGAAGATGGCTCCGGGACGGATGATCCACAGCCCACCCCGGCCCAGCCGCTCGGTGATGACCACCCCGAGCGTGCTGTGCTGGTGCCTGCCGGCCGGAGAGCTTCTGCCTAGGAGCCTGTCGGACTTGGAGCGCCGAAAGCGAAAATCGGCCCCAGCGAGGACAGTTTTTGCCGAATTTGCAGCCCCATAGCCGAGCTGTGGGGCAAAAAGGCGGTTAAAAATGGACCGCTGCGGTCGATTTGCAGCCGAAGATTTCCAAGTCCGACAGGCCCTAGCCCTTGCTTCAGGGCCGGGGTGTCAGACCCAGGAAATGGTCGAGCATGTGGAAGTGGTCCTCGAAGAACTCTTCCTCGCGCCCGCGCAGCGCCTCGATGGGCACCCACTGTGCTTCCTGGGCGTCGTCATCTGCCTGCACCGAGGGCATGGCGGCGTTGCCCAGGTCGAAATAGTGCGCGTGGGTGATGGTGCGGCCGCGCTGGCTGCGGTCCGGGTGGTCGAACACGGCCACCGTCTGCAGGGCGGCGCGCATCGTGGGCTCGGGCAGGTCGCAGTGTGTTTCTTCGGCCAACTCGCGCAGGCACGACTGCCATACCGTTTCGCGTGGCTCGATGAAGCCGCCCGGCACAGCCAGCTGGCCCTTGCCTGGGGCGTGCGCGCGGCGGATCAGCAGCACGCGGTCCTGGCAGCGCAGCACGGCATCGACCGTGACAAACACCGGCGGATAGGGTGCGGCTGACCAGGCGCGGCGGTAGTCGCGCAGCATGCGCCACTCCTCCTGCAGTGCCGGGTAGGCCGGGGTGGCCGCAAAGCGCTCCAGTGCCGCCTGCGTGCCCGTAGGCAGCTGTGCGGCCAGCGGGCCCAGTGCCTGCGCTGTCTGCCCTGGGGCCGCGCCAAAGTACGCATCGCGCACGGCAGTGGCGTCGATGGCTCCCTGGCGCTCCACATGGATCAGTTCCCAGCCAGGGAAGGCGCGCAGGTAGCTGCTGGTGGCGTCCTTGAAATGCCCTACCAGGCCGATGCGCGCGCCTTGCGGCACGACGCCTGCCACGCCAGCGCGCACGGCTTTCACCCACACGGCCTCGTTGTAGTAATCGCGCATCGGCAGCACCTGAAGCCGCATGCTGTCGGCGGCGGGCAGTGCGGCGCGCAGCATGGCCTCGCGCTCCTGCCAGGTGAAGGGGTTCTTGGGCGAGCGCGCCTGCCAGGCCGAGCCCACCACCACGATGACCTGCGCTGCGCTGGCGAGTGCGCGCTGCAGCAGCGCCACATGGCCGCTGTGCACGGGCTGAAAGCGTCCGATGTAGATGGCGGTGTCGTACATATGTCTCCGGTGGCTGCCTGCAGGTGGTTTTTGAGTGTTTTTGGCCGCAAGTCCATGCTTTTATTGCCTTGGCCGCTACGTTTTTTATAGTGATTTTACTGCGGCATGGGTGGGGGCGCCATCGACCACGCCATGCGCCACACGCCCTGCGTTTCCCGCCGCTTGCGCATGCCGCACTCATCGCGCAGTCCACAATTTGTTGGACCTGCCCGCTGAAATCTGGCACAAATGCAGGTTTTTCCGCGTTGGGTGCATGTGCCGCCATCGCCGGCCATCACAGGCCACCACAAACCATCACGTGCCAGCCCGCGGTGGTGCAAGAGGGAACCCATGTCTCTGCGACTCAAATTCAACCTGGTACTTGCCGGTGTGCTGCTGCTCGCAGCCGCCGGCGCAGGCCTGTACGTTCACCGCTTTTTGCAGCAGCAGGCCATCGAGGAGGTGCATTACAAATCGCAGATCATGATGCACGCGGCCATGGCCATCCGCGACTACACCACCGAGCTGGTCAAGCCGCATCTGGATGTGACGCTGGAAGAAAAATTTCTGCCCCAGACCGTGCCTGCGTTCGCCGCCACCGAGACGCTGCGCCGGTTGCAGAACCGGTTTCCGGGCTTCGAGTACAAGGAGGCCGTGCTCAACCCCACCAACCTGCGCGATCGCGCCAATGAATGGGAAGAACGCCTCATCACGGACTTCCGCGAAGGCCGGGCGGACCTGAAGAAAGAGGTGACCGGTGAGGTCGGCGAGGGCATGCACCGCGCCATGTACGTGGCCCGCCCCATCACCATCAAGCAGGTGCAGTGCATGGCCTGCCACAGCACGCCCGCGGTTGCACCGCCCACCATGCTCAAGGTGTACGGTGACCAGAACGGCTTTGGCTGGAAGATGAACGAGACCGTCGGCATCCAGGTGGTGAAGGTGCCCATGTACTACCCGCTGGAAAAGGCGCGCCAGACCTTCTACACCGTGATGGCTGTCCTGGCAGCAAGCTTCGTGATCTTGTTTGTGGGGCTCAACCTGTCGCTGTCGTCGCTGGTGATCGGCCCGATGGCGCGTCTGAACAGCAAGCTGGAGGACCTGGCCACCAAGGATTTCCTGACCGACCTGGTCAACCGCCGCCGGTTTTTTGAGCGGCTGGAGGCCGAGATGGCCGATACCCGCATCAAGAAGGGCAGCCTGTCGGTGGTGATGTTCGACATTGACTTCTTCAAGCGCATCAATGACACCTTCGGACACGACTCGGGCGACGTGGTCCTCAAGAGCACGGCGCTGCGGGTGCGGGAACTCCTGCGGTCATCGGACTGCGCGGCGCGTTTTGGCGGCGAGGAATTCATCATCCTGCTCAAGGAAACACCGGTGGATGCGGCCATGGCCATGGCCGAAGCGGTGCGCGCGCGCATTGCCGGAACCCCGTTTGATGCGGTGGGCCATGTGAGCGCAAGTTTTGGCGTTGCCACCTGGGACCACCACGAAGACAGCCACGCGCTCATCAAGCGGGCCGATACGGCGCTTTACGTGGCGAAATCAAACGGCCGCAACTGCGTGGTGCAGGCGCAGGAAGCGGCCTGAACCGCATGGCAGCTGACCTGCCTGCAGCCCTGCGGTGCGGGGCATGAATCAGGCCGTGGCGGCTTTCGCCTCTGCATAGCTGGCCAGGTAGGTCTTGGCCAGCGCGGTTTTTTGCTGCTCGGTCAACAGCTTGCCCGCCATCTGGAAGAACCTGTGTTCCTCTTCGATGAGATGGTGCTCGATCTTGTGCGCCAGCTTCTTGGCCTGCACCAGCCCGGTCGGGCTCGATGGTTCGGCCTCGTCCAGCGATTCCACCAGCTCGTCAAGCTGGTGGTGTTCGGCGATCGCATGGCGTGAAAGATCAACGCCGGCATCCAGCTCCATCAACGGAATGTAGAAGTGCCGCTCCTCGGCCAGTTCATGGGCCAGGAGTTCCTCCTTGAGCTGCCCGAAAAGATCGCGCCGCTCGGGGGTGTCGCCGCTGGTCTCGACCAGCTGCCGGTACAGGGTGCGCTGGCGTTCATGGCTCTCGCGCAGGGCTTCGAAGATGTTGGGAGCGTCCATGGATTGCGCCGTGCTCACTTGCGCAGAACCTTGCGTGCTGCGCCCACGCCCAGCATCGCCAGCACCACGAAGACCACGGCGATCACCAGGAAGATGACGAACAGCACCTTCGCAATGCCCGCAGCCCCTGCTGCCACGCCGGTGAATCCCAGCGCCCCGGCAATCAGCGAGATGACGGCAAAGATGATCGCGTACTTGAGCATGACAGGGGTTCCTTCAAAAGCGGTGGGTGACGGGCCTCAGGGGCCGGAGGGGGGTGCAGGAACGATAAGGGCCAGGGCTTTCAAGACGCGTCAGCATGGGATGCGTGACGGTGTAGGAGGGGGCGCAGTGGGTGGCGTTGGGGTGCGGGAAAAAGAAAAGCCGCAACGTGGAGTTGCGGCTTTCGGGGGGGCAGAGCAGTCGCCGCCGGGTCGGGGGTCAGGGCTGGGCCGGTGGGCCTACATCGATGCGCAATATCAGCTTCGTTGCAGGCCTGAACCGTACTGGTGCGCGGGGGGCTTTACAGCCCGGCGGCAGCACGCAGTGCCGCCGCTTTATCGGTCTTTTGGTCTTCGTTCACATCACTGGCGCGATATGAACTGCGCCCGAAGACCGAAAACCGCGCTATCGCGCGGCGGGCTTTACAGCCCGGCGGCAGCACGCAGTGCCGCCGCTTTATCGGTCTTCTCCCAGGTGAACTCGGGTTCTTCGCGGCCGAAGTGGCCGTACGCCGCCGTCTTTTCGTAGATGGGGCGCAGCAGGTCCAGCATCTGGATGATGCCCTTGGGGCGCAGGTCGAAGTGCTCGCGCACCAGGGCCGCCAGGCGGTCGTCTGACACCACGCCCGTGCCTTCGGTGTACACGGTGATGTTCATCGGCTCGGCCACGCCGATGGCGTAGGCCACCTGGATCTGGCACTGGCGCGCCAGACCGGCCGCCACGATGTTCTTGGCCACGTAGCGGGCGGCGTAGGCAGCGCTGCGGTCTACCTTCGTTGGGTCCTTGCCGCTGAAGGCACCGCCGCCGTGGGGGCAGGCACCGCCGTAGGTGTCCACGATGATCTTGCGGCCGGTCAGGCCACAGTCGCCCTGGGGGCCACCGATCACGAAGCGGCCGGTGGGGTTGATCAGGTAGCGCGTGTTCTGCAGCCATTCCTTGGGCAG
>LNEG01000044.1 GCA_001464865.1 Burkholderiales bacterium Ga0074133 | reverse complement strand
GGCCCTGGGCTTTGCCGAGGCCTGCTACGACGAAGCCCTGGCGTGGGCCCGCCAGCGCAAGACCTTTGGCGCCGCGCTGGTGGAGCACCAGGTCATCCGCCACAAGCTGGTGGATATGCAGATGCGCATCCAGTCCACCGCCGCGTGGTGCGAATCCGTGGCCGCGCAGGCCGACGTGGGCCGCACCGGACCGGAATGGGTAGCGAGTGTGTGTCTGCTCAAGAACCATGCCACCCAAACCATGCAGTTCTGTGCCGACCAGGCCGTGCAGATCCTGGGCGGCATGGGCTTCATGCGCGGCACCGTCAGCGAGCGCATCTACCGCGAGGTCAAGGTGATGATGATCGGCGGCGGTGCTGAAGAAATAATGAAAGACCTGGCTGCCAAGCAGCTCGGCATTTGAAGGAGACAGGCACCATGCACAGCACCGACCACGGCAACAAAGCCATCATCACCTGCGCCATCACCGGCGTGCTGACCGACCCCGGCCAGCACCACGTGCCCGTCACGCCCGAGCAGTTGGCTCAGGAAGCCCGCCGCGCTTACGACGCAGGCGCCGCCGTGGTCCACGTGCACTTTCGCAACCAGGAGCCCGGCAAGGGCCACCTGCCCAGCTGGGACCCGCAGGTGGCGCGCGACTGCGTGCAAGCCATGCGCGAGGCCTGCCCGGGCTTGATCATCAACCAGACCACCGGCGTGGTCGGCCCCAATTACCAGGGCCCGCTCGACTGCCTGCGCGCCACCCGCCCCGAGATGGCCGCGTGTAACGCCGGCTCGCTCAACTACCTGAAGGTGCGCAGCAACGGCACCTGGGCCTGGCCGCCCATGCTGTTCGACAACCAGCCCGCCAAGGTCAAGGACTTCATCGACGTGATGCTGGAGACCGGCACGTTGCCCGAGTTTGAGTGCTTTGACGTGGGCATCGTGCGCTGCGTCGAGATGTACGTGCAGACCGGCATGTACACCCAGGGCCTGCCCGAATACAACTTTGTGATGGGTGTCGAGTCCGGCATGCCTGCGGACCCCGACCTGCTGCCCATCTTGCTCAAGCTCAAGATCAAGGACGCCCCCTGGCAAGCCACCGTCATCGGCCGCAGCGAGATCTGGCCCGTGCACCAGCGCGTGGCCGAACTGGGCGGGCATTTGCGCACGGGGCTGGAGGACACGTTCTATCTGCCGGATGGAACGAAGGCGGAGTCGAATGGGCCGTTGATTGAAAAGCTGGCGGAGTACGCGCGCAATGCGGGGCGGGAGGTGGCTTCGCCGCAGGAGGCGAGGGGCATGTTGGGATTGAGAGAAGCAGGCATGCCGCAAGAGGTTGCGGCTCTGGCGGGGCGATTTCCGGACTTTCCCCTGCGTGACGGAGACTCTGCGTAGTTCGCATTGGCGTGATTTTGAAGCAGGGGGCCGAAAGCTCCTGAGTCGATCCCCATTGATCCGCCTTCCTTGCAAATTGATCGGCTTGCGATCAATTTGCAAGGAAGAAACAGCGCATCATTGGTAGATTGCAGTGTCGGGATACGACAGCTACGCCACATACGAACGGATAGCTCTGGAAGATTAGTCATGACACAAACTCGCTACCCCGCCGACGTGCAAGTATCTGTTGAAGACTTTCGTGCGATTGATTGGGGGCAAGTATTGCGGGAGGTTGGTGTCGATGAAGTGCGACATTCATCGTTGTGGACGACTCTGTCAAACGCGGCTCGCGCAGCAACGGAAGACGACCGTCTCGTTCACGCAAAGGTCCTTTGGCTGTTGGCTGATGCCAGTTCCATGATGTTGGCCTGACCTGCCCCCTTCCAGCCGTACCAGTCTGAAGTTAGTGAAGTCCGTCAACCACCAGGAGAATGACGGACATGAAGAAGAGCAGATTCAGCGAGGAA
>LNEG01000043.1 GCA_001464865.1 Burkholderiales bacterium Ga0074133 | reverse complement strand
GGTCAGGCGCAGCAGGTTGGTGGCGTACAGGGTGGACGACTGCTTGGCCAGGCGCGAGGCCAGGTCGGTGTAGCCGACGATGGTCACGCCATGGCGCACCACGGCTTCGCCGGGCACGGTGAGTTCGCAGTTGCCGCCCTGCTCGGCGGCCATGTCCACGATCACGCTGCCGGGCTTCATGCTCTGCACCATCTCGGCGGTGATGAGCTTGGGAGCAGGTTTGCCTGGAATCAGCGCAGTAGTAATGATGATGTCGACATCCCTGGCCTGCTCCGCATACATCTTGCGCTGCGCGGCCTGGAAGCCCTCGCTCATGACCTTGGCGTAACCGCCGCCGCCCGAGCCCTCTTCCTCGTAGTCCACCTTGACGAATTCACCGCCCAGCGACTTGACCTGGTCGGCCACCTCGGCGCGCGTGTCGTTGGCACGCACGATGGCGCCCAGGTTGGCCGCCGTGCCGATGGCTGCGAGGCCTGCAACGCCCGCTCCGGCAATGAACACCTTGGCCGGAGGCACCTTGCCCGCGGCCGTGATCTGGCCGTTGAAAAAGCGGCCGAAGGCATTGGCCGCTTCGATGACAGCCCGGTAGCCACTGACGCCTGCGGTGGAGGTCAGCGCATCCATCTTCTGGGCGCGCGACAGCGTGCGCGGCAGGCAGTCGATGGCCAGCACCGTGGCCTTGCGGGCTGCCAGCTGCTGCATCAGGTCAGGGTTCTGGGCGGGCCAGATGAAATCGATGAGCGTAGTGCCCTCGCGCATCTGCGCCACTTCGTCGCTGCTCGGCGGGCGCACCTTGAAGACGATGTCGGCTGCAGCCCACAGCGCGGCAGCGTCCGTCACCACTTCGGCACCGGCTGCGCGGTAAGCATCATCGCTGAAATTGGCGGCGTCCCCGGCGCCCGACTCCACGGTCACAGAAAAGCCCAGCTTGATCAGCTTCTCCACCACGTCGGGCACGGTGGCCACGCGCTTTTCGCCGGGGAAGGTCTCCCGCGGCACGCCAATGCGCTGCGGCTGCGGTACTGGGCTTGTCTGCATCAGAGGTCTCCTCGAGTTTTTGAAATCGTCATGCAACGCTGCCGGAAGAGGAAGGCTGCGGCTTAAGGACTGGACGCCGGAGCCGGCAGCGGAAATGGCGGAATGGCCAGGTAGCCGTCCACCATCCCGACGCTCAGGCGCGCCGCCTGGGCCAGGTCATGGCCCCACTGCAGCGCAGGGTGGCCAGCCGCCAGGAATTCGTCGTTATTGGAGGTTTTGGGGCGCAGCAGCCGCTGGTCCACCAGCGCATCCACATCCACCCACGCGCCCGCCTCGGTGGCGTAGCGGTAATGCAGGTAGGTGTAGGGCTGGCTCAGCGCGATGTCGCGGCTGCCCAGCCACTGGACAAGATCAGGCCGGTTCTTCTCGAGCCACTGCGCGCTGCTACCCCAGCGCTTGAGGCGCAGGCAGTCGGCGCGCACCGGGCTGCCCTGCGCAGCATCTTCCACCGTGACATCGCGCTGCGGCGCGCAAGCGCCAGCGCCTGCGGGAAACCCGCGAAATTCACCCGTGCGATTGGTCTGCACGCGCAACACAGCCAGCCATTCGCCTTGGGTGCCCCGCAGAGCCGCGGAGCGTGTTTCCAGCAGCGACCGCCCCGCCGGCACGGGCACAGCAGTGTCGGCGGCACCCAGGTCCTGCCATCCCCCGGGCGGAAGCACCAGGCGGGCACGCCCTACCGGGTATTCCGATTGAGGGGGCACCGTCAGGGGCGCGCAGGCCACTGTGAGTACCGCCAGTACACAGGGCAACAGACACCGGAGCGGCGAAATCATCAGAGTCATAAGGAGAAATGGCTTAGTACGGAGTGGGGTCAATCATCCCATGGCGACCGGGCCCGACTGCTCGAAGTCTCGTTGCAGCAATGGCCCGTTTCGACAGGCTGGCACCGCGTCATTTCAGGCCCAAAGCCCGGCTGGGACGCGCTACCTGACACCGTCCGGCGGAAGCTGACCGCGAGCTTACATGAAGAAATACTTATCGCTGTCGCGTTTGACTGATGTAGAGGGAACTACCCAGACAAACCAAGGGTTCACGAGCATTCGCGGGGCGAAGAGAACGTGAAAAAGCGCCCGGCTGCACAAGGCGGCAGGGCGCTAGGGCGCTGGCGGGGCGGGGTGATCAGTTGACCACTTGGGCAAGCGCTCCGGAGGCGTACTGCGCGGCGATGACCTGCAGGCTGTGGCCCTTGACCTTGGAGCCCTGGCCTTCGCAGCCGAACTCCAGGTAGCGCTGCTTGCACACGGCCTTGGCAGCCTCGCGGGCCGGCTTGAGCCACTCGCGGGCGTCGAACTTGTCGGGGTTCTCGAACAGGAACTTGCGCACGGCGCCCGTCATGGCCAGACGGATGTCGGTGTCAATGTTGATCTTGCGCACGCCGTGCTTGATGGCTTCCTGGATCTCCTCGACCGGCACGCCGTAGGTTTCCTTCATCTTGCCGCCGTACTGGTTGATGATGGCCAGCAGCTCGGCCGGAACCGACGAGGAGCCGTGCATGACCAGGTGGGTGTTGGGGATGCGCTTGTGGATTTCCTTGACGCGGCTGATGGCCAGGATGTCGCCCGTGGGCTTGCGGCTGAACTTGTAGGCGCCGTGGGCAAGCTCGACCACAGCCAGATGCTGACCGACCCCGAGGAAGCCGCCACGTTCGTGAAGGCCACTCAGCTGGACGCGCTGGCAATCGCCAT
>LNEG01000042.1 GCA_001464865.1 Burkholderiales bacterium Ga0074133 | reverse complement strand
GCCAGCGGGCAGGACCGCAGCCTGCCCACGGCGCAGCGCGTGTTTGCCTACATGCCGTACATGCACAGCGAATCGGCGGTGATCCACGAGCAGGCGCTCACGCTGTTTGCGCAGCCGGGCATGGAAAACAACCTCGACTTTGAGCGCCGCCACAAGGCCATCATCGACCGCTTTGGGCGCTACCCGCATCGCAACGCGGTGCTGGGCCGTGCATCCACGCCCGAGGAGCTGGCGTTTTTGAGCGAGCCTGGGTCGTCGTTCTGACGTTTTCCGCAACGCCGCTTCCCAAGTGGTCGCGCGTGCAACAGGGCACCGTGTATCGCTCAAAGCCACATGCCATACGCCAGCGCAAATCCTCTCCCGCTCGCTATAGTGGCGCCTTGACCTGATGCCGCCGGAGCCGTCATGACCATCACCGCCGAAGCCCTCAGCGCCCAAGCTGCCCAGTTGCCTCCCGCAGAGCGCATGGAAGTGGTCGAGCGCATCCTTGACAGCCTGGACCAGCCCGACGCGGCACTCGACACGCTTTGGGGCCACGAGGCCAGTGACCGGCTTGCCGCGTACCGGCGCGGCGAGATCGAAGCGGTGGCCTTGTCCGACGTGATCGCAAAGTACCGGACAGCTGCACGGCGCACATGAGCATCCGTTTGCTGGCGCCAGCGCAAACGGAGCTGGACGAGGCGATTTCCTGGTATGCAGAACAGGCACCCGGGTTGGGCGATGCGTTCCTGGTAGAGATTCTCAAAACGTTCCGGCTTGTTGAGCAGTTTCCTCAGGCCTGGCACCCGCTGACCCCGGAGATTCGGCGCTGCCGGTTGCGCCGATTCCCCTACAGCGTGATTTACACCGAGGACGCCCCAACCAGCACCGCAAGCCTGGGTATTGGAAGAATCGGCTTGGTTGAGCGTAAGGCTTCACCGCTACCGTTGCCACTTCGATATTGATCGCTGCTTGCGCTTCTCCATCAAGCGCTGGAGCCCAATTGATCCCAAACAACTCCAGCACCAACAAAACCCATCCATGACGCCGTCGTTCACCCCCACCTTCGCCCACGTGCCGCCCGGCCCGCTCACTGGCCCCTTGCAGCTGCTGCCCATCAACGCCGGAGTGGTGTCGGTGCACACCGCCGATGGCGCGCATGTGGGCGCGCTCAAGCAGGTGGGCGGGGTGTGGAAGTTCAAGGCCATGGGCTACGACGCTGCCGGCCGCATGGAGCCGGGCCACGGGCCGCTGACGGATCAGCACAACATGGCGTTTGCCGCGCTGGATGCGGCCGAGGTGAGTGCGCGGTTGCTGGGGGCGCTGGGCGGCGACCTGCAGGCGGGCTGACGACGACACTCGCCAGCCTTTTTTGTCGGAAAGCTCCAATCCAAGGCCGAAATGGATGCCGCAGCCCGATACGAATCAGAGCGCGCGCAACATATAAAACTGTTTCTCATATTTGACAAAAACCCTATTTTGCAAATAATGAGAAACACTATGCCAGCGCCAGCCCCAACGACTACCGAACAATGCACAGCCCAGTTGCAAGCGCTGGGCGCGCAGATCCGCACCCGGCGCAAGACCCTGCGGCTGAGTGCCACGGAGACAGCCGAGGCGGCGGGGCTGTCGCGGGTGACGCTGCACCGCATTGAAAAAGGCGAGCCGTCGGTGACCATGGGCGCATGGTGCAACGCCATGGCGGCGCTGGGCATGGAGCTGAAGTCGGGGCTGGCTGGTGCGGCGGCACAGGCCACGGCCACGGCAGCGGCCGACCGTACGGGGTGGATTCCGGCGCGGGTACCGCTGGCTGACTACCCGCAGTTGCGTGCGCTGGCGTGGCAGGTGCACGGCACCGACACGCTGACGCCCGCCGAGGCCTTGGGCATTTACGAACGCAATGCGCGGCATCTGGACCTGCAGGCCATGCCTGCCAACGAGCAGGCACTGCTGGCAGCCTTGCGACTGGCACTGGCGCCCGGCGGGGCTACCCATGGCGGGACCGGCGATGCAGTTTGAGCGCCCGCACCACCAGCGCATTGCGCATGTTCTGGCTGCGCTGAACGGCGCCGTGCTGCAGCAGCACGGGTGCCTGTTTGGCGGCGGCACCTGCATTGCCCTGCGTTATGGCGAGTACCGCGAGTCCGTCGACATTGATTTTCTGGTGTCGGATGCGGCGGGCTACCGCGAGCTGCGCCAGTTGCTTACCGGCCCTGAGGGCTTGGGCCCCATTACCCACACGCATGCCCCGCCGCTGGTGGTGCTGCGCGAGATCCGGGCCGACCAGTACGGCATTCGCACGCAGGTGCAGATGGATGGGCAGGCGATCAAGCTGGAAATCGTGCGCGAGGCGCGCATTGCGCTGGAGCCCCCCGTGGCGGGCGACACCGTGTGCGGAGTGAGCACGCTGACCCGGCTGGACCTGGCGGCATCGAAGCTGCTGGCCAATTCAGACCGGCAGGCCGACGACGGCGTGTTCAGCCGCGATGTGATTGACCTGGCCATGATGGGCCTGCCGCTGCCCGCACTGCGCGCCGCGCTGGCCAAGGCAACCGAAGCCTACGGCCCATCGGTGGCGCGCGACCTGGGCAAGGCGATTGACCGGCTGCAACACCGCACCGGCTGGCTGGAGCGCTGCATGCAAGCCATGGCCATGCAGATGCCCAAGGCGGTGGTGTGGCAGAAAGTACGGGCGCTGCGGCGCGTGGTGCCGGGCGCCTGACACCGCGGCGCGGCTACCGTGGCCAGCCCGGCTTTGCAAATGCCGCCACGCCCACGTCCCACCGCCATCGGCAATCCGTCATCGCCGCGATACCCCCAGCGATCACTCTGGCGATCACCCTGGCGTAGTGGCCCCGCACACAAACTCCACCGCCGCACACACCGCCGCCACCTGCGCGGCAATGCACTGCTCGGGTGTGGCGCGGGGGCTGTCGGGGTACACCTCTGTCGTGGTCGTGTAGCGCGCGCCGGTAGCGCTGGCGCACAGGCCCCAGGCGGCCAGCTGGTAGCGGATGACGCCAGGCTCGGTCATGGGCGATCCGATGATTTCGTTGTTGGCGTCGGGCGGGGCAATGTGGGTGACCTGGGCCACGGCCTGCAGCACGGCGTGCTGGAAGGCGGGCTGGGGGTTGTCGGTGTCGTCCACCAGATAGAAGCCGTCCGGAATGCTGCCGGGCTCAAACGCCTTGCCGTCGCGCGCGGCCACGGCGGGGCGGTATTCGGATTCGTCGGTGTCGGTGGTTTCGTGCAGGTCGATGTGGGCAGCAAACTGGCCTTGCAGGGGTGCGATCAGCGCCAGCAGCGCGGCGGCCTCTTGCACGGTGGTGCCGGGGCGGAAGCTGCGGTTGGGGTCGATGGCGTCGTGGTTCCAGCGCTGGATGCGCTCCCAGCCCCAGGGGCTGACGCAGGGGGCCACCAGCCAGTTCACGCGGTCGGCATAGCGGTCGCCATGGGCTTGCACAAAGCGCAGCGCGCCCAGCACGCCGCTGGTTTCGTAGCCGTGCACGCCGCCGGTAATGAGGATGGTGGGGCGGCCTGCGGCCCACTGGCGCGGGCGGATGCATTGCAGGGCATAGCGGTCTTCGCCGTAGGCCACTTCGCCGTAGCTGCGCACGTCAAACCGATCACGCAGCGCATCGACCACGGCCAGCACCCTGGCGGGCGCGCCACTGGGCCAGCTCGGCCGGGCCCCAGGGCTGGCCGGGCGTGCCGATGGGGTACGAAGCGGGGGGAAAGGCCGATGCGGGCGCAGTGACGGGGGCGGGGGCCGTAAAGGTCATGGTGTGCAGGGGCTGGATCAGAAAGTGCCGCAGAAAGGGCGTAAGGCTGGGGTGCCAAGGCACGGATTGTGCAGGACCTGGCGGGGGGCTGGCATCGGCCCGGGCGCACGGCACATCAGCGCGGCATGGGGCCAGGCACCCGGTGCAGCGGTAGCCGTGCAAGGGCGCGCGGGCGCCAGCCCCCTCACCGCCGCATTGCCCTGCCCGACCGGGCCTTTGCCCGGCCCGCCTATGATCCGGCCCGGCTGCGCAGGGTGCAGCTTTCAAACACAACAAGGGATTTCATGGAAAAGATTCTTTCGGGCATGGGCTCGCTGCTGTACCGCATGCGGTTCACCATGCTGTTTTTCTACGTGGGGCTGGTGGCCATCATCTTTGGCATCCTGGGCAAGTTCCTGATGGAAACCTTCAAGCTCATGCAGACGCTGCTGCTGGGCGACCTGGAGAAGATCGAGCTGATCATCAAGGTGCTGGAGCTGGTGGACATGACCATGGTGGCCCAGCTGGTGTGGGTGGTGGCGCTGGCGGGGGTGTCGCTGTTTGTGACCACCGGGCACTTTGACAAGAGCGACATGAAAAAGCCCGACTGGCTGGACCATGTGAACACGTACAACCTCAAGCTCAAGCTGGCGTTTGCCATCATTTCGATCTCGGGCGTGCACGCGCTCAAGACGTACCTGAGCGGTGATTTGTCGATGGAGAGCGTGACGGTGGTGACGTACATCGCCATCATCCACTTCACGTTCGTGCTGTCGGCCATCGGCATATCCTTTGCCGAGCGTCTGACGCGCGAGAAGCCGCACGAGGGGCACTGAGCCCCACGGCACCCCACCCCACCGCATGGCCCGCCGCCCGCACCACCACGTCTATGTCGTCGAGCTGTCGAAAGACGTGCTGCTGGAGCCGCGCTTTCGCAAGTGCAACCCGGGCTACATCGACGGCAAGCCGTGCGTGTATGTGGGCATGACCGGGCTGGACCCGGATGTGCGCTTTGACAAGCACAAGGCGGGCATCCAGGCCAACCGGTACGTCACGCAGTACGGCCTGCGGCTGCTGCCCGACCTGTACGAGGGCTTCAACCCCATGCGCTACGAAGACGCGGTAGATCGCGAGATCGAGATCGGCATCGACCTGCGCTCGGCCGGGTTCGGGGTGTGGCAGGCTTGAGGGCATGGCGCACGCCCTGGCATGCGCGCAAAGCCAAACGCTATTATTTCAGTAGCATTGGGTGCAAATAAATCAAGGGCTACAGCCTGTTTTCATTCAAAAATCGTTTCCGATGCAGTTTTCAGACCGACTCAAGCAGCTCCCATCCGCCAGCCACCTCGCCGCCCTGCACCTGCTGGCCGCCGATGGCCAGGTGCTGGCCACCATCGAGAACAAGCCCGGCCAGACGGGCTCGATGGTGGTGTATGCCGCACTGGCCGCGCTGTACGCCGGTCGCATCACGCCACAGGCCGCCACCCTGGGGCTGGAGTGGTATGCCGAGCATGTGGCCGATACGCGGGCCCACCCGGGCAAGCACCCCAACATCGACCGGCTGCTGGCCTGGGCGCAGGGCAGCGAGAGCTTTGCGGTGCGGGCTGTGGCGGCCTGACACGCTGGCGGCCTGAAACGCTGGCGGGCTACACGCACACGCGGGCTGGTCCTCCCGCGCGGTACGCTCCGTAACAACATTGCGTTGCGCAAAGCCCGGGGCGCCGCCTATCGTGGCAACCCGGCACACGGCAGGGCTGCGCCACGCAAGCCGGCCGTGATTACATCGGCACCACCTGCCACTCCAGCCGCGCGTGTCCACCAAGGAAGGCAACCGCATGACCAGCACCGCATCCACCCCCGGCACCGTCACCCTGCACCGGGTGCTGCGCGCCCCGCCCGAGCGCGTGTACCGCGCCTTTCTCGACCCCGACGCCATGGCCAAGTGGCTGCCGCCGCACGGTTTTACCGGCCGGGTGATCAGCATGGATGCACGCGTGGGCGGCAGCTACCGCATGCAATTCACCAACCTGGGCACGGGCGGCACCCACGTGTTTGGCGGCACGTATGTAGAGCTGGTGCCCGGCGAGCGCATCGTCAACACCGACCGGTTTGACGACCCGAATTTGCCTGGCGAGATGCGCAACACCGTCACACTCAAGGCCGTGTCCGTGGGGACGGAACTCACGGTGGTGCAGACCGGCATTCCAGCCGTGATCCCCACCGATGCATGCTATCTGGGTTGGCAGGAGTCGCTGCAACTGCTGGCGATGCTGGTGGAGCCAGACATTCCGGGCTGACGCGCGCCGGTGGCGTACATGCCCCCACCGCAGTGCATTTGCCCGAGGCGGGACTCGCAGGCCCAGCTTTGGCGCAATGGCACCCGGGCATCGCGCATGCCCCGCGCATCACCGTCACGCCACTGGGTTACCCTGCGCGTCTTGATTGAAACGCACCAAGGAATCACCCATGAAGCAACTCACCATCACCATCCAGCTGCAAATGACCGTCCCCGACGACTGGGAAGTGCAGGAAACCTCTGAAGGCACGCCGGTGATCCGCATGGGCGAAGGCAAGTTCCTGGACATGGCCGTGGAGCCCCTGTTTGCCACCGACCCCGAAGACATGTGGAGCAGCACCGACGACGAAGCGGCTCTCGACGAGATCATGGAGATGGTCGAAAGCGAGGAAGTCACGTACGAGCTGCAGCCAGAGGCCGAGTAAGCGGCTCCACGGCTTTTTCCGCGCGCTGGCCGAGTGGCGCAGGGGCCTGTAACGCCGCAGTGCATCGCCCTTGCCCATGCCGCGCGCTGACCGGCGCTGTGGTCCAGCCCGAGTGCCCTGAGATGCCCGCATGGCATTTGCTATTAAATATATAGCATCAGGGCATTATTCCTGCTGGACTTGAGGCCGTTTTGGCTCAAAGTTGCGAGCGCAGCAGCCCTGACAGCCGTTCGGCCAGCTTTTCTGTCCATGGGCGGTCCAGCCAGGCCTCGTACGTCACGCGTTCCGACCGCTTCATGTCGGCCTCGAACACTTGGGTCTGCCGCTTGGCAAACGCGGCGTCGTACACGTTGAGGTTGGCCTCGTCGTTCAGCCGGAACGAGCGGTTGTCGAAGTTGGTGGAACCCACCGAGACCAGCAGGTTGTCCACGATCAGCACCTTGCAGTGGTACATGGTGTGGCGGTATTCATAAATCTCTGCGCCCGCCTGCAGCAGCTGGCCCCAGGTGCCGCGCGATGCGGCCTTGACGGTTTCGGTGTCGGTGTGTTCGCCGGGCGTGATGATGCGCAGGCGCACGCCGCGGCCCAGTGCGTCCATCAGCAGTTTCAGAGTGAGGTCGTCGGGCACAAAGTACGCGGCCGACAGGTCGATGCTGCGGTCGGCCGCGGTGATGGCCAGGTGGTACATCAGCTGCATGCTCTCGCTACCGCTTGATGGCGAGCTGGAGAACATCTGCGCTTTCTGCGTGCCCACCGGCGGGGTCTGCGCCAGCGGCGGAAAGTACAGGTCGCCATGCAGCACCCTGCCAGTCACCTTGAGCCAGTTGTCCAGAAATGTGGCCTGCATCTGCGCCACCACCGGGCCGCGCACCAGGTAGTGCGAGTCGCGCCAGTGGTCGGGGTCCTGGGCGTTGCCCGTCCACTCAGGCGCAATGCCCACGCCGCCGGTAAAGCCCACCTGCCCGTCCACCACCAGCAGCTTGCGGTGCGTGCGGTTGTTGAGCCGCGCCAGGTTGTACCAGTGGGGTTTGTGAAACTTTTCAATCTGCACGCCCGATGCGCGCATCTCGTTGAGGTAGCTGTCTTCCATCTTGGCCGTGCCCACCCAGTCCAGCAGCACATGCACCTTCACGCCGGCCCGGGCGCGCTCGCTCAGCGCATCGGAAAAGGCCTTGCCGATGTCGCCCGACCAGTAGATGTACGTCTCAAACGTGATGGTCTTTTGCGCCGCCTTGATGGCCGCCAGCATGGGCGGAAAGATCTGGTCGCCGTTGAGCAGCTCGGTCACCGCGTTGCCATCCACCAGCGGTGGGCCGAGCAGGCTGCCCAGCGCGCGCTGGAACTGGGGGTCTGATGTGGCGTACAGCCGCGGCAACTGCTGTTGCACCTTCTTTTCGCCCGCCGTGAAGTTGAGAGCCACCAGCCCCAGCACCACGGTGGCTACAACGGACAAGGCAACGATGAACCAGCGCGAGCGGCCGAGTTTTGGCATGGCGCGATTGTGGTGGGCCGCATGGGGGCGCCATGTAGGCAAACGCCGCCACTGTGGAGGGCAGGCGCAGTCGCCCGGGCGGCGCGCCGCAATGCGCTGCGGGCTTGCAGAGTGCAGCGCACGGCCGACACACGCGGTGGCCGCTGGGGGGCTTTGCGTGCGCGAGTCGCAAGGTACATTCGTGGCCCCAGCGCCGCGGCCACCATGCAGCGGGCGCGCACTCCCTTTCGCAAGCCCTTGCCAGTCACTGCACGATGCCCACCCTGCCCTTTGCACCGCCACCAGCTTCTTCCTTCGCACCGCGCGCCAACGCCGCGCGCGCGCGTGGCCCGGCCGCCGTGTCGCGGCGCGCGGCGCTTGCGGCAGCGGGTGCGTGGCTTGCGCTGCCCGGCACAACCTGGGCAGCCAGGGCTGCGGCGGCAGCGCCGTCTGCCGCCCCCGGGGTGTGGCCGCAGGCGCTGCAGGTGCCGGGCGGTGTGGCCCGGCTGTCGCTCGGCCCGGCAGCCATGCGGCCTGTGGTGCAGGTGCGCCAGGGCGATGCCGATGTGCCGGTGCTGGTGACGGGCGACGCGATCGAGTGGACAGCCGTGGTGGGCATTGCGCTGGCGGCGGTGCCGGGCGATGCGCAGGTCACCGTGCAGCCCGCTGCAGCGGGTGGAGCGGGTGGAGCGGGTGGAGCGGCGCGCACGGTGCCCTTCAGCATTGCACCCAAGCGCTATGCCGAGCAGCAGCTCAAGGTGTCGCCGCGCACGGTGGACCTCTCGCCCGAAGACCAGGCGCGCTACGAGCGCGAGCGCGACCACCAGGCCGTGGTGATGGCCACCCTCAGCGAGCAGCCTGCGGGCGTGGCGCTGCCATCGCTGCAGATGCGCGTGCCGGTGCCAGGGCGGCGCTCCAGCTCGTTCGGGCTGCGCCGTGTGTTCAACGGGCAGCCGCGCAATCCGCACAGCGGCATGGACATTGCAGCCGCCACCGGCACACCCGTGGTGGCCCCGCTACCCGCGCGCGTGATCGATGTGGGCGACTACTTCTTCAACGGCGGCACGGTATGGCTCGACCATGGTCAGGGCCTGCTGAGCATGTACTGCCACCTGAGCCGCATGGACGTGCAGGTGGGCGATGTGCTGCAAACCGGCGACGCGTTCTGCAAGGTGGGCGCCACCGGCCGCGTGACTGGCCCGCACCTGCACTGGGGCGTGATGCTCAACCGCACCATGGTCGACCCGGCGCTGTTTGTGCCTGCCTGAGGGCGGCCCCGTGCCAGGGTGCCGCGTTTGAACGCCCGCGTCGCTCTACATTTGATGCTGCCCGGCACATGCACTGCGGGCGCGCTCCCATCCCGGCCTGACCTCTGATCCCATGACCCCCCGCCTGATCCGCTTCAACAAACCCTATGGCGTGCTCAGCCAGTTCACGCCCGAAGGCAAATGGCAGGGCCTCAAGGACTACATCGACCTGCCCGGCGTGTACGTGGCCGGCCGGCTGGACGCGGACAGCGAAGGCCTGCTGCTGCTGACCAGCGACGGCAAGGAGCAGGCGCGCATTGCCGACCCGCGCTTCAAGATGGAGAAAACCTACTGGGTGCAGGTGGAAG
Source organism: Burkholderiales bacterium Ga0074133 (assembly GCA_001464865.1). Lineage (GTDB taxonomy): Bacteria > Pseudomonadota > Gammaproteobacteria > Burkholderiales > Burkholderiaceae_C > Acidovorax. The sequence continues at coordinate 8,416 of LNEG01000042.1, read as the reverse complement.
GCATTCCGGATGAAGCCGCGCTGGCCACGCTGCGCCGCAGCGTGGTGCTGAACGACGGCCCCACCCTGCCCGCCCGGGCACGCCTGCTGGACCCAGCGCCCGATGTGTGGCCGCGCAACCCGCCCATCCGCGAGCGCAAGGCCATCCCCACCGCCTGGATCGAACTGGTGATTCGTGAAGGGCGCAACCGCCAGGTGCGGCGCATGACGGCGGCGGTGGGCTGCCCCACACTGCGGCTCATCCGCGCAGCCATCGGGCCGTACACGCTGGACGGGCTGGCGCCGGGCACCTGGGACGGGTAAGCCACCGGGGCCCCGCCCCCCTCGTTGCCACTGCTGCCACCATGCTGTCAGCAGGTGTTGCATACAGTGCGCCATTCCCGTTCACCACAAAAGGCGCACCCACCCATGCCCACCCAGTTCTACGGCGCATCCAGCCTCGATGGCTTCATCGCCACACCCGACCACGACCTCGGCTGGCTGCTGCAGTTCGGAGACATCGAAGGCTCCAGCTTCCCTGCCTTCATCCGCGATGTGGGGGCGCTGGCCATGGGCTCGCACACCTATGAATGGATGCTGAAACACGCCATCGACGCCGGTCAGCCCTGGCCCTATGCCGTGCCCGCGTGGGTATTCAGCAGCCGCAGCCTGCGCCGCATTCCAGGCGCCGATGTGCGTTTGGTACGCGGTGATGTGCGGCCGGTGCACACGGCCATGCTAGAGGCCGCAGCGGGACGCAATGTGTGGATCGTGGGCGGGGGGGACCTGGCAGGGCAGTTCCATGACGCGGGTCTGCTCGACGAACTCATCGTGCAGATCGCCCCGGTCACGCTGGGTGCAGGTACACCACTGCTGCCCCGCCGCATCACGCAGCCACCCCTGCGCCTGAAGTCGGTTACCCCGCTGGGTGGCGTGTTTGCTGAACTGCGCTACGACGTGCAGCGGCTGCCCCTGGCCTGAGCAGCCAGCCGCGCGTGGGCCCACCGCGTCACTGGCCCTGGCCGGCCTGCTCCTGGTCGATCACCAGGTAGCGTTTGACGAGATCAAAAAAGTTCTCGTAGAACGTGTCCCTGGTCACGGTGGCGCTACCCACCTTGACCAGCGAATCGCTGCTGGCCGAAAACGGCAGCGACACCGAACCAATGGCGCCCACGCCCACGCTGGCCGAGTTGTTGGTCTTGCGCAGGGCGTAGGTGTCCTGCAGCGCAGTCACAAAGCCCAGGCTCACCTTGCCCTCGTTGGCCTCGGGCACGCAGACCACGCGCACGGTCATCTGCAGGTGCGATTCGGCGTCGGGCTGAAAGCTCTTCTTGCCCTCCACCAGATCCGTAGTCTGCGCCGCAATGATGTAGCCCTGGCTGAGCAAGGCACGGCGTGACGCCTCGCAGGTCTGGGCGGGGGTGGCGTCAAACAGGCGCGAGAACGTGGTGGCGGAGTTGAAGTTTTCCTGCACTTCGAAGGTGCGCGGCCCGCTGGTGGCCACGCAGCCCGAGAGCATCACCAGGGCAGCGCCCGTGAAGGCGACCAGCCCGGTCCGCCTTGCCCGGGACCACAATCCCGGGGCGGCCACCGGCTGGGGGGCCGCGCAGGGGGGCGATGCTGATTGCAAAAGGCTGTGGCGACGGGTCATCGGGTCCTTTGATGGGCGGCAGATGGGAGCAGCCCATGGAAAAAGTGGTAGCACGGGTGCGCTTTGCAGCAAGGCATCCCGTTCGGATTGCGGCGCGCTGCAACGGTTCCCGACCCTGCCATTCTAGGCAGCGAAAATGCCCGTGTGATGCGCCCGATGCCCCTGCGGGGCGGCTGTGCGTGCACGGGTGTGTGCACGGTATGGCGCACGCGCCAGCCAGTGACATTTGCGCGCGCAGGGGATGCCCTGGCAGGCCTGCGCGAAGGCTAAACTGGGTGGCTTGCGACCGTTGAACCCAGCCCTTGCAGCCACCACGCAAGGCTACAGGCGGCGTGGCAGAAACGTTTGATTTCAAGTGCTTGCATTTGCGCACCATGGCTTGCCCGTGGGCGCTCCTTCCCATCCCATTTCTTCACCGTCTGATTGCCTTTGCCACTGGCCTCTTTGCTCTGCCTCGTCGTCGCCATCCATGACGGCGATACCCTCACCGCCCGTTGTGGCAGCCCCGCCAGCTACCAGCAGGTGCGGCTGCGCGTAGCCGCCATCGACGCGCCCGAATCACGACAGGCTTTCGGACAGAAGTCGCGCCAGCACCTGGCAAAGCTGTGCTTTCGCCAGCAGGCCACACTGCAACCGGTGGAGAAAGACAAGTTCGGCCGCACCGTGGCCCATGTGCGGTGCGGCGGCACCGACGTGGCCGCCGCCCAGGTGGGCGCGGGCATGGCCTGGGTGTATGTGCCCTATGCGGCAGACCGCCCCGGCCTCACTGCGTTGCAGGACCGAGCCCGGGCGCAGCGCACAGGGCTGTGGTCACAGCCGCGGCCGCAGGCGCCGTGGACCTACCGGCACAGGCATCTGCGGTAGGCAAGCGCGCCCGGCAAACAAGGTGGCAGGGCCAAAGCCTTCAGCCCCGCAGCAGCGCCAGCACCCCTTGCGGCATCTGGTTGGCCTGCACCACCATGGCGTTGGCGGCCTGCTGCAGGATTTGCTGGCGGGCCAGCGCAGCGGTCTCGGACGCGTAGTCGGCGTCGACGATGCGCGCACGGCTGGCAGACAGGTTCTCGCTGCTGATTTGCAGGTTGGCCACCGTCGTCTCCAGCCGCGAGGCCTGGGCGCCCAGCTGGGCGCGCTGGCCGCCGATGTACTCCAGCGCCCGGTCCACCGCCACGATGGCCTGTGCGGGCGACACGGTCACGTCCAGGGTGTTGCGCAACCCCAGCGCGCCGAGGCTGAGAGCGCCCACGCCTGTCTCCAGCGTCTGGTTGGCATTGGCGCCCACCTGGAACACCCGCGTGGCGACGGCCCCCGCGTTTTTGGCAATCGTCTCGAACGATTCAGTAAAGCCCGTCAGCACATCGGTGCTCGAGCGGCTGCCCGCATTGGGTATCGCAGCCCGCGCATCACGCGCCGTACCCCCATCCACATCCAGGCCGCCGATGGCGCCGGTATCGGCGTTGGTCAGGTCAAAGCCGCTGATGAAGGCAGCGCCATCGGTCGCGTACTGCGCCTTGGCATCAGCGGCGCTGGCAAAGGCTCCGCTGGACGCATTCGCCAGCGCCGCGTCCAGCGTCGCGCCTGGGTTGGCGCTCATGTACGACAGCACATCCTTCACGCCCGAGCCGCCCGCAGCCTTGATGCGGTCGTGCACATAGCGCACCGCGGCGTAGCTCGATGAATAGAACGCGCTGGTGTTGCTGGGCCCGTTGATGGCGGCAACCACGGCGGGCATCCCGGACGCCGCAACATCGCCCTTCACGCGCTCATCGGCGCCCTGGATGAATTCGGCGGTGCCCTCCACAAACCACAGGTTGTTGGAGGTGAGGTCCTGCCAGTTGGTGGCCCGTGCCATCACGGCATGCACCATTTCATGGCCGACGATGCGGTCGTTGTAGTACGGGGCATTGCCGCCGTCCGGCAGATTGGGCGGCACGAAGTCGGCCATGTCCACCTGCAGGGTCAGCCCCAGGCCGCGGCCCTGGCCGTCAAACCCGGTGCTTTGCACATAGGCGGCCACACCGCCCGCGCCATCGGTAAACCCGGTGTACTGGATCTGCAGGCCCGCCCCGTCGGCCCGGAGGCCGAAATAGGTGCTGATGAGCTGTTCGCTGCTCTCCAGCCAGCTGCCCACGCTGGTCATGCCGTCAAACACGGCCAACAGGCTCTCGTCGCCGACCCGGCTGGCGCCGCCGGCATCAAACACGTTCATGCCATTGAACTGGGTGGTGCGGCCGGTGCGGTCGATCTCCTGCGCCAGCTGCGACACCTCCGCCTGGATGGCCTGACGGTCAGTCGCGCTGTTGGTGCCGTTGGCGGCCTGTACCGCCAGCTCCCGGATGCGCTGCAGGCTGGCGGCCACGCCCTGCAGGGCACCCTCGGCTGTCTGGACGAGGGAGAGCCCGTCATTGGCGTTGCGCGCCGCCTGGTTCAGCCCGCGAATCTGGGAGGTGAAGCGCTCGGAAATGGCGAGGCCCGCGGCATCGTCGCGCGCGCTGTTGATGCGCAGCCCCGAAGACAGCCGCTGCACCGTGGTGGACAGCGCCGACTGCACGCTGCCCAGCCCCCGCTGCGCGCCCAGCGTCATCACGTTGGTGTTGATGCTCAACGCCATGCCATGCTCCACGGGCCCGATGCCATGCCGGGCCCATGGCCCGCCGCCACGCACCCCTGGCACGGCAGTAGACGTGCGAGATGCGACCTCGGCAGAGCATGGTGTGCACCGCCTTGGCTGATATATCGGCCGCTGGCAGCAGAACCTGAGGACGGTCCTGATTGCTGCGGCGGCGTTGACGCCCCAAGGGCGGAGCGGCGGCATAGGCACGCGGGGGCGCAGGCCGTTAGCATCCCTTGCTTGCAACGGGCGGCTGGCATCCTGCTTTTGGCACGCCTCCGCATGCCCGGCCTGCACTGTGTCGGGCCCACCCGACCCCCCGATTGCTCCGCATTCTTCCGCCTCGCGCCACACTGCTGCCCTCCCGCCCATGTCCGACCGTCCGCACTCTGCTCCCGGCGCTGATACCGCTTCCGACCCCGCCGGCACGGAGCCCCCGGCCAGCGTTTACCGGCACACCGCGTTCCTGGCGTTTCTGGTCGCCCGCGTGGTGGCGGTGGTGGCTACCCAGGTGCAGGCCGTGGTGGTGGCCTGGCAGGTGTACGACCTCACGCGCAACCCGCTGTCGCTGGCGTATGTGGGCCTAGCGCAGTTTCTGCCCATGCTGTGCCTGCTGCTGCCTGCGGGCGACCTGATCGACCGCTTTGACCGGCGCCGCATCCTGGGCATGGCGTGGTCGGTGGGCGCGGTGTGCAGTGCGCTGCTGTGGTGGCTCACAGGCCATGGCAGCAGCGGCGTGGCGGGTATCTACGCCGTGCTGGTGCTGTATGGCTGCGCACGCGCTTTCTCGGGCCCGGCCATGCAGAGCCTGCTGCCGCAGATCGTGCCGCGCGCACAGCTGGCGCAGGCCATTGCCGCCAACAGCATGCTGATGCGCGTGGCCAGCATTGGCGGGCCGCTGCTGGGCGGGCTACTGTATGCCCTGGGCGGCGGCGAGCTGACCTACGCCGTGTGCTGCGCCTGCTTTGTGCTGGGTGCGTTGCTGCTGCTGCGCGTGGTGGTGGCCCATGCGGGCACGCGGGCGCCTGCGGAGGGCACCATGGTGCAGCGGTTTGGCGCAGGCATTGCGTTCATCCGCTCGCGGCCCATCATCTTGGGCACCATTTCGCTGGACCTGTTTGCCGTGCTGCTGGGCGGCGTGGTGGCGCTGCTGCCCATCTATGCGCAAGAGGTGCTGCATGTGGGCCCGGCGGGCCTGGGCGCGCTGCGCAGCGCCATGGCGGTGGGCGAGGTGGGGGCGGGGTTGTACCTGAGCATGCGGCCCTTCAACCGCCAGGTGGGCCGCACCATGTTCATCGCGGTGGCCATCTTCGGCATGGCCAACCTGGTGTTTGCGCTGTCTACCGCGTTCTGGCTGTCGTTTGCGGCACTGCTGGTGGCGGGCGCGGCCGATATGGTGAGCGTGTACATCCGCGGCGCGCTGGTGCAGTTTTCCACACCGGATGACATGCGCGGGCGCGTGAACGCGGTGAACATGCTGTTCATCGGTTCCTCGAACGAGCTGGGGGAGTTCCGCGCGGGCACCAGCGCGGCGTGGCTGGGCGCGGTGCCCGCTGCGGTGGCGGGCGGCCTGTGCACGCTGGCCGTGGTGGGCGGGTGGATGGCGGCCTTCCGGCCGCTGCTGCGGGTGGACCGCTTCGAGGAGGCCGCGCCGCCCTCGGTGCCGCGGTGATCCTCAGGCGTTGAAGCTGCCGCTGAGCAGCTCGGGCAGCCGCTCCACCTTCATCTTGAAGCCGCAGGCCTGCGCATGCCCGCCGCCGCCCATGCTTTCAGCCAGGGCGATGCAGTCGAAGTTGCGCTGGGCGCGCAGGCCCACCTTCACGCCCTTGGCACCGGCGCTCCACATCAGCGCAAAGGTGCCGGTCTTGGCCGACAGGATGTCGCCCACCAGGCTGTGGAACATGCCGGGTGCGTTGACCATGAGCCCCGCGATGCCGTTGAACACCAGCGGCTGCGCGCCTTCGGCAATGTCGGCTGCGAGCTTGCGGTATTTTTCGTCCATGGCCGCGCCGCGCGCCATGAACTGCTCCATCTGCGCCGGCGTAAAGCCAGCAATGTCGCGCCAGCGGTCAAAGGTTTGCGGCTCCATGTCCAGCGCCGACAGAAAGCCCGCGCTCTCGGCAAACTCCCACTTCCAGATGTCGCGGTCTTCCACGTATTGCAAGAGCGGCGGCACGGGTGTGTGGGGCTGGAAGAATTCCCACGCCAGACGCGCGCCCGACTTGCTCATGTCGAAGTGCACCACGCCGCAGCGGCAGGCAAAGCCGGTGAGCTTTTCGGCCGCGCTCTTGTGGTGGTCCAGCATCACCAGCTTGGCGGCGCGCTCGTCCAGCGCGGCCATGATCTCGTTGGCGAACGAAAAGTCCAGGATGTACACCGCCCGGCCGCGCACGTCGGGCAGGTCGTCGATGGTGGCGATATCGCCGTGGTCCAGGCCCAGGTACTGGGCGGTGTCACCGTAAAAAAGCCAGGCGGCCAGCGCGGCGCCAAAGCCGTCGGGGCAGCCGCGGCCGTGGTAGAGGATGAGGGGCGCGGGGTCGTTCCTGTCGGGGGCAACCAGCAGTTGCAGGGGGAGAATGGTCTGTTTCATGCCCCCCGATTGTCGCGCGGCGGGCCCACAGGGCCTGACCAAAGACCCGCGCCGTCCGCGGAACCTATCGGGCCGCGTGCCGTCCACCTAGTATCTCCACAGCGTTGCGCTGCATTGCCTGCCCCGCACATCCCCCCATGCTCAAGACCCTCAAGGACCTGTTCGACAGCTTGACCCAGCCCACCCCCGCCGGGAACGCGGCCCAGCGCGCACACGCCGTGCAGCTGGCAGCGGCCGTGCTGCTGGTGGAGGTGGTGCGCTTTGATGGCAAGGCCGATGAGGCCGAACGCGCCGCCATGGTGGGCGCGCTGCGCAGCCGCTTTGCGCTGGCCGACGACGAGGTGGACCGCCTGCTGGAACTGGCCCACAGCACATCACAGACGGCCTATGACTACCAGCGCTTTACCGGCAGTCTGAACGACCATTTCACGCAGCCCGAAAAAATCAGCCTGGTCGAAGCCATGTGGCAGGTGGCCTATGCCGACGCCCACCTGGACGCCAACGAGAACCACACCATCAGCAAGGTGGCGGGCCTGCTGCATGTGACGCATGGCGAGTACATCGCCGCGAAGTTGCGGGCAAAGGGCATGAGCCCCCCCTGAGTCGCCTTCGGCGCCATCCCCCCAGGGGGGGACGCCGCCCGTGCGGCGGGGCGGCCCTTGCACGGCGGCCGCTGGCCTTGGCAGCGCGGGCTCTACAGTCTGGGGGCGGGCTTCGCCCTTGGAACGGGCATTCGAGGGAAGGAAACAAGCCCCTGCCTGAGTCGCATTCGGCGTCATCCACCCGAGGGGGACTCCGCCCCTGCGGCGGGGCGGCCCTTGCACGGCGGCTGCTGGCGCAGGCAGCGCGGGCTCTACCGTCTGCGGGCGGGCTTCGCCGCTACACCGGTAGCCAGCGCCACCAGAACGGTTTGCGAGCTTCCTTTGCGCCCCGGGCCTGCAGCAGCGCGATGAACTCGGCGCGCCCGTAGCGTCGCGCTGCCTCCAGCGGGGTCATGTCGTCAAAGTCGGAGCGCAGCTGCGGATCAGCCCCGTGTGCCAGCAGGTGCCGGGCGATCTCGTCATGCCCGTGGATAAGACTGGCCACCAGCGGTGTGCACAGGATCTCGGGGTGCTGGTAGTTGGGGTTGACGCCCGCGCTGATGTGGTGGCGCACCAGCGCCAGGTCGCCGGCCACGGCGGCGGCGTACATGTCTTTCCAGTCTCCGGCCGACATCAGGGTTCCTTGCATGATTTGGAAGATGGCGCCAGTGTAGGCAGCGCCGGCTGCTGCACAATGCGCGCCTTCCCTGCCCTACCGAAGAAGGGGTGCGATGCCATGGCGGCCGCACCCGCCTGCCATGCACCACCCCCTGCACATCCTCTGGCGCGACGAGCACCTGGTGGCCGTCTACAAGCCGGCCGGCTGGCTGGTGCACCGCACGGGGCTGGATGCCGGCGAAACCCGCTTTGTGATGCAGACCCTGCGCGACCAGCTGGGCCAGCATGTGTTCCCGGTACACCGGCTGGACAAGGGCACCTGCGGCGTGCTGGTGATGGCGCTGCACAGCGATGCGGCGCGCGCCCTGTCGCAGGCGTTTGAACACCACG
>LNEG01000041.1 GCA_001464865.1 Burkholderiales bacterium Ga0074133 | reverse complement strand
GGGGGATCGGGGATTCCGGCGCGGAGAGGCCAAACGTGTGTCGTCGTCCGCTGCCAGGGGTGAATTGGCGGCTGGTCCTGGAGCGGAGCAAACCAATCGGGTTCCTCGTACAGGAGAGTTTACTGGGCAAACGTAGTTTGCCGTACAATTGTCCGTAATGTCGGCATAAAGCCGTATTAACGGAGATTTGTACATGGGACGAACTGAACGATTAGAGCTGCGCCTGGACGAAGACTTGTTGCAGCGTATCGATGAATGGGCAGAGCGGACGGGCCAAGCCAGTTCTCGCTCTGATGCCGTGCTTGTGGATCTCGGTCTGAATACTGTCACCGGCAAGAGCATCCACCTCACGGCAGGCGACAAGCTGAATTTCATGCTGCTGCGCGACTTGGTGAAGCACTTGAAGGTGCCCACGGAGACGAACGTCGATTTCGTCGCTGACGCGATCTATGGTGGTCACTACTGGGCTCCTACGTGGGACATGCAGGGGCTCTTTCACAACTACGCTGACCGGCCGGCCGATGTCGCGCTGGTGGTTGATGTGCTGGATACCTGGGACTTCATCGAGGCCCGGCTGGAGAAGCTGTCCGCTGAGGAACTGGAGAAGGTCAAGACGGCCAACTATGGGTATTTGCCACAGTTCGCTGGTTTCGATGGCAACAACGAAGGCGAGCTGATGGGCATCGCGCGGTTCCTCGTGGAAAAGATGAGCCGCTTTTCCCGCTTCAAGGGGCGGGACTTCAACTCGCATTCCCCGACAGCAGCCAGATACCGCCGTATGGCGGCGGCGTTTGCCCCCATCCGGGCGTCCCTCGGCATGGGCCGTACCCTGAGCGTCGAGCAGATCATTGAAGTTTTGAACGCCGAACGCTGAGTAGGGTTGTCTGCAATCAAGGTGGTTCTGTGGGGGGCAATGTTGTTCTGAAGCTGCGATGGGCTGAGTAAGATCGCTCAAATAGGGAGGTATCAATACACCCCAGTGGGGGACTTGGCTACCCCCCTATGGGAGGTGCCCATGCCCCCCGAAATAGGACGCAGCGAGAAGCACATCAAGCGGGAGCACACGGAACATAGATAAGCGGGTGGGGGGCACATCTGCCTCCCTGGAAGCCGGGCGACGCTCTGTGAATGATGCCTTGGCCTGCTTATCCTGACGCCATAGAACGAAATGGAGAATGTCATGAGCGTTGCCGCAGTCGCGCCTGTGCCCAAGCCGGAGTCTGACCCGAAGGCCGCAGTCCGAGAGAACGAGAAGAAGTGGGGCAAGACCCTGATGGATGCTGGCTGGACCTGCATTCCCAGCACGATCATCCTGCGTCAACAGGCTTTGGGCCTGGATCCGGTTGACATGAACATCGTGCTGGTGATCGCGGCTCACTGGTGGAAGGCGGATCAGCCTGCGTTTCCGTCCAAGAAGCTGATTGCCGACACGATCGGCAAAGACCCGACGACGGTGCGCCGACGGCTGGCCAAGCATGATCGAGCGCATTCTGCGGCCGCAACCGGGGGGGCGCCACAATTCCAACGAGTACCGGCTGAGTGGCCTGATCACCGGCGCGGAGCCCTATGCCAAGGAAGAAATCGCCAAACGCGCTGACGGCCAAGCCTATCGGAAGGCGCGTGCAAGCAAGAAGGGGCTCGGTCTCGTGGCCGTGGTCAAGCCATGATTCTGTGGAGGCCATTCGACTACGAGGGGACAAGCTACGACCTGTCCCATCTGCACCCCTTTGTGCATACCTTCGAGCAGGCTGCTCAGGCTGGCAAGCCCGCACGCAGTTACCCGGTCCAGGTGATCTTCAGCCTCCATTGCTTCACGCGTGGTGCGGACGTGGCCGACGACCCGAAGGGGCCGCTAGGGTACGCGGATTCGCGCGAGACGCGGATCTTCGACTTCGGGCGCTACGCCCAATCACGGTACCTGCCCGAGATCGTGCGCGCCTTGCCCACGTCGCCGTGCTTCCATACGAACCACGGCAACTTCTTCACGGTGAGGATGCTCAACACTGAGACGGGGCAGGAAGACACCTATGAGGTGTATTTCACTGCCTCGCGCTCCAGCTCGAAGGGCGCGCCGTTGAATCTGTTTGTGCAGAGCGCCTATGTGCGCGACAGGTTGCATGCCAACAAGCCCTCACGCAAGAAGATCGGGTTCTTCGTGATCCTGCACAACATCCTGAATGGTCGGCCGATCAAGGTCCCCAAATGAAAACGCCCTCCGAAGGGGAGGGCGTTGGAATTAAATCGGACCTCTTGGCTATCCCTACACATGGGTGGGGACCCCTTGCGGGGTGGGATCAACGCACAGCTTTCGCTGCTCCGTTCATACGCTGACGCCTCAATAGTACCGCATTGGAGGGCTTGGGGCAACTGCGGCTTGGTCCTCGGTGGCAGCGAGCGGCGACGTTTGCCGTGATGCTCCCCCCACCGCATCCCAGTTTTTGTTGCGCATCTGCTACGCGCTGCGCAGTGGATCGGCGTTTTTGGCGGCTGAATGGCGGCTGTCGTCGTAAGTTGTTGATTTTCTTTGTATTAATTCGATCTTGTAGCCATCGGGGTCGGTCACAAAAGCAATCACCGTGGTGCCGCCCTTGACCGGACCGGCTTCGCGCGTCACGTTGCCGCCCGCGGCCTTGATCTTTTCGCAGGCGGCGTAGGCATCCGGCACGCCCAGGGCAATGTGGCCGTAGGCCGTGCCCATGTCGTAGCTTTCGGTGCCCCAGTTGTAGGTCAGCTCGATCTCGGCCTGGCCAGGGTTGCCGCCGTCAAAGCCCAGGAAGGCCAGCGAGTACTTGTACTCGGGGTTTTCGGACTGGCGCAGCAGCTGCATGCCCAGCACCTGGGTGTAGAAGTCGATGGAGCGTTGAAGGTTGCCAACGCGCAGCATGGTGTGAAGGAATCTCATGCCCTGGATTGTGCAGGCAAGTCGAAAACCAGGCAGGTGGTGGTGGCGTGGGCGTACAGCGTGCCGTCGGGACCCACCAGGCGCGCCTCCGCCGTGGCCAGCTGGCGGCCTGAGTGGATCACGCGGCCTTCGGCGCGCACACGCTGCACCCGGGGCGTGATGGCCTTGACCAGGTTGATGCCCAGCTCGGCCGTGGTGTAGCCGCGGCCCGGCTCCATGCGGGTGTGCACTGCGCAGCCCAGCGCTGAGTCGAGCAGCGTGGCAAACCAGCCACCATGCACCGTGCCCATGGGGTTCAGGTGCTCGGCCCGGGGCGTGCCCTGGAAGGTGGCCGTACCGTCACCCACATCGACGATCAGAAAGTCCAGCGTCTTGGCGATGGCGGCGTAGGGCAGCTCGCCGCGCAGCATGGCCTGCATCTGCTGCAGGCCATTGAGGTGCGCAATCTGCTCGCGCGTGGCCACGCCCGGGCCGGGGCCGGCGTTCAGCGTGGCGAGGGTCTCGCGCTCTTGGGCGAGCCAGTGTTCAAGGGTGTTTTGCTGGGTCATGTCGGACGAGGCAGAAGGAGGAAGGTGAGGAGTGGGCGGTCAGGCCAGTCTGGCACTGGTTGCTTGCATATGCAATTATTGCAGATACAATTAAAAGTATGCAAGCCGAACACGCCCTCAACGCTGCGTCCCCGACTGCACCCGAAGGTGCAAATGCCGCCGCCATGCCCGGCGCCGCAACACGACCGCAGGGTTGCACCAATTTCAAGCTGCGCCAGCTGCTGCGCCGCGTGGGCATCCATTACGACGTCGAGATGGCGCAGTGCGGCCTGAAGACCACGCAGTATTCGCTGCTGTCGCATGTGCTCAAGCTCGGGCCCATCCGCCCGGGTGACCTGGCCACGGCGATGAAGATGGATGCGTCCACGCTCACCCGCAACCTGCGCCCGCTGGTGGATGCCGGCTGGGTGACGCTGGAAGCGGGCGCAGATGCGCGCAGCCGCCTGGTACACATCACCGACACCGGCCGCGAAAAACGCGCAGAGGCGCAGCGCCACTGGAAGGCCGCGCAACTGGCGTTGAACGAGACCCTGGGCGTCGAACGGGTGCTGGCGCTGCACGCGCTGGTGGACGATGCGCTGGAACTGCTGGCCGCGCTGCCTACCCCCGGAGCTGGCGAGGACGAGTGACATGACGTATCTGCAGATTTCCCACCCATCCAAGCGAACCACGCCATGACCGACGCCAGCTCCATCCATCACGCGCACGAAGCTGTGCCATCTGCATCTGTGGCGCCCATTTACCTCGACGACCTGAAGGTGGGCGACCGGTTCAAAAGCGGCGAGCACGCCATGGATGAGGCCCAGATCAAGGCCTTTGCCGCGCAGTTTGATCCGCAGCCTTTTCACCTGGACGATGCGGCCGCCCGCGGCACACTGTTTGGCGGGCTGGCGGCCAGTGGCTGGCACACGGCGTCAATCACCATGCGCCTGCAGGTCACCAGCGGGCTGCCGATCGCGGGCGGCATTGTGGGGGCAGGGGGCGAACTGGCCTGGCCGCGGCCCACACGCGCGACGGACGTGCTGCATGTGGTGAGCGAGGTGACGGCGATTGCACCGTCGAAGTCCAAGCCCGACCGCGGCATGGTCACGGTGCGCAGCGAGACGCGCAACCAGCATGGCGATGTGCTGCAGGTGGCCACCGTGCGCATCGTGGTGCCGCGCAGGACCGTTGCGGGCCAGGCCGTGGCCGAATGACCGCGGCCACCGCACTCGACCCGCGCACCCGCCTGCTGCTGGAGGCGCCCATTGCGCCCACGCTGCTCCGCCTGGGCGCCCCCAATGTGCTGGTGATGCTCGCGCAGGCCGGCGTCGGTCTGATCGAGACCTACTTTGTGGGCAAGCTGGGCACCGATGCGCTGGCAGGCATGGCGTTGGTGTTCCCGGTCGTCATGCTCATGCAGATGACCTCGGCCGGAGCCATGGGTGGCGGCATTGCCTCGGCCATCGCCCGGGCGCTGGGCGCGCGGCGGCGGGCCGATGCCGATGCGCTGGTGCTGCACGCACTGGTGATTGCGGCAGTGTTTGCGCTGGTTTTCATGGTGGGCGTGGTGGGAGGCGGGCGCTGGCTGTACACGCAGATGGGCGGCACCGGGGCGGCGCTCGATGCAGCGCTGGTCTATTCGAACTGGGTATTTGGCGGGGCGCTGCTGGTGTGGCTGTTCAACACGCTGTCCGCCGTGATACGCGGCACTGGCAACATGGCGCTGCCCGCGTATGTGACGGTGGTGGGCGCGGCACTGCTGCTGCCGCTTTCGCCGCTGCTGATTTTTGGATTGGGCCCGCTGCCAGGCATGGGCATCGCCGGTGGCGCCCTAGCACTGCTGCTGTACTACCTGGCGGGCAGTGTGGTGCTGGCGGCTTACCTCTGGTCGCCGCGCAGCCTGTTGCGCCCTTCGCTGTCGGGCATCCGATACCGGTGGGTGCTGTTTGCCGACATCCTGCGTGTCGGGCTGGTGGGCACGGTGTCTACCGTCGCAACCAATCTGGCCATTGGCGTCACCACGGCGCTGGTGGGCGCCTTTGGCACGGCGGCCATCGCCGGCTACGGCACTGCGTCACGGCTTGAGTATCTGCTGGTGCCGCTGGTGTTCGGCCTGGGCGCTCCGCTGGTGGCCATGGTGGGCACCTGCATCGGAGCCGGGCAGCGGGAGCGGGCGCTGCGCGCCACGTGGATCGGCGCCGCCATCGCGTTTGTCATGACCGAGGCGATCGGCCTGTGGGCGGCGGCCTACCCGGCAGCGTGGCTGTCTCTGTTCAACACCGAGCCCGCCATGATCGAGGCGGGGTCGCAGTACCTGCGCATCGTCGGGCCGTGGTACGGTTTTTTCGGCCTCGGACTGGTGCTGTACTTTGCCTCCCAGGGGGCAGGGCGCCTGCTGTGGCCGGTGCTGGGCAACGTGGCGCGCCTTGTGGTGGCGCTCGCCGGCGGCTGGATAGCGCTGCATTGGGGCAGCGGGCTTGCCGGCGTCTTTGCGGCACAGGCTGCGGCCATGGTGGTGTACGGCCTGCTCAATGCCTGGGCCATCGCAGGGGGCGCCTGGTTCGGCCCGGTGGGGTGGCCACGCAGCACGTCAGCGCTGCTGCGGCGCCTTTCGCAGGGGTGAAAATGGGTCAGATTGGCCGCAGGTCCAATTAGATATTGCCTGGGGTGCTACTAAATAAAGAGCATTTATCCGCCCGGAGCAGGGCGTGCTTCAAACCGGTACGGTGTAGTTCAGCGTCATTCGCCCGCCATCCACCGTGACGATCTCGCCCGTGACGTAGCTGGCGGCATCACTGGCAAGCCACGCCACCACATCGGCGATCTCCGACGGTTCGCCCAGCCGCTTCATGGGCGTGCGGCTCAGGATCTTGCTGCGGGCCTCGTCGCTGGTCAGCACGGCCTTGGCAGCCAGCTCGGTGGCAATGGTGCCAGGGGCGACGGCGTTCACGCGGATGTTCTTGTCGGCCAGCGCCAGCGCCATCACGCGGGTAAGCTGGTTGATGCCGCCTTTGCTCACGTTGTAGCTGGAGATATTGGGGATGGCCAGCACACCGTTGACGGAACTCATGTTGACGATGGAGCCACCACCAGACGAAACCATGGCGCGCGCCACCGCCTGGCCCACCAGGAACGACCCCTTGAGGTTCACGAGTAGCACGGCATCAAAGTCAGCCTCGGTCACGTCCAGAAAGTCTGCCGCGCGGAAGATGCCAGCGTTGTTCACCAGCACATCGATGCGGCCGTGTATGGCCAGCGTTTGCGCCACCAGCGCATCCACCTGGCCTTTGTCGCCCACGTCGCAGCGGACATAAGTTGCCTCCAGCTCAGCCGCCAGCGCCGATCCGCGCTCATCGTCGAGGTCGGCAATGACAACGTTGGCCTTATCGGCCACAAAGCGGCGCACGCAGGCAGCGCCAATGCCCTGGGCGCCGCCGGTGACAATGCAGACGCGGCCTTCATGACCAAAGTGGATGGAACGGGACGCAGAAAGCTGGGGTGTGATGGCTGTATTCATGAGGGTGGATCGTAGCGGTTCATGGTGGGCCGAGCATTTGCGGATCGGCTGTCTTAAATAGATACGATGTATATTATGTTAAGTCAAAGATGGCCAACCGGGCCTGCCATTCAGATCGCACATCAGTGACGTTCAGCGGCCCGATCAGGTCGCACCGCACTCTCCACTCCAAACCAGGCGCGCGCATCAAGTCTGCGTCGCACAAATCAGGGAGCGCGCACTTGTAGCCCCCACTGCGCATCCGTTTCGCTGCACACCGCCTACAACGCGCCGTGAGCTCTGGCCGGGTGGCCTTCTGGCGATGCCGCTGTGGCGTCCTCGCGGAGGTCATGCACCTCGCCAGCCCAGTCAAATGCCTCGTGCGTGCTCAGAAACACCCGGCCCGCCATCCTTTGCCCCAGCTCTGTATTGCGAAGCCGGTCCCACACGGGGCCCTTGACTTCGGCCAGCAGCAGCCCGACGCCCCGTTGCCGAAGGCTCCGCTCCATCTCGGAGAGCACGCCCAGCGCCGTCACGTCCACCTGGTTGACCGCCGAGAACACCAGCAGCACGTGTCGTGCATCCGGCTGTTGCGCCAGCTGCGCCTCCACGGTGTCCTGCAGTACGCCCGCGTTGGCAAAAAACAGGTTCTCGTCCACCCGCAGGGCCGCCAGCCCTGGCTGCGTCTGCACCGCGTGGCGGGCCACGTTGCGGAAATGCTGTGTGCCCGGTACCCGGCCGATGACGGCGATATGCGGATGGCTGCTGCGCCACACCAGCGTGCCCAGCGATAGCGCCACGCCCACCAGGATGCCGGCCTCCACGCCAAATCCGATGACGCCGCCTGCGGTGGCGATCAGCGCCAGCGCGTCGGCCTTGTCATATCGCCAGGCCTCACGCAGGGTTTGCAGGTCAATCAGCGAGACCACCGCCACAATGATGGTGGCGGCCAGCACGGCATGCGGCAGGTCATGGAACAGGCCTGTAAATCCGGCCAGCACGACCGCCATCAACGCCGCAGCGATGACCCCGGCCAACGGGGTGTTCGCGCCTGCCGCAAAGTTGACGACCGACCGCGCAAAGCCGCCCGTCACAGGGAACCCGCCAGACAGGGCACTCGCCACGTTGGCGGCACCCAGCCCGAGCAGCTCGTGGTTGGGTTGGATGCGCTGCTGGCGCCTGAGTGCCAGCGACTGTGCGACCGACACGCTTTCCACAAACCCGACCAGCGAGATCAGCAGGGCCGGCAGCCAAAGCTGTGACACCATGCCCACATCGATGGCAGGCATCCCGATGGCTGGCAGCCCTTGCGGGACGGGGCCCACCACGCTCACTCCGGCAGAACGATCGAGCTGCAGCCATGCCACCAAAGCTGTCGACACCACCACGGCCAGCATGGGTGCCAGCTTGGCGATCAGCTCGGCCGCCTTGTCGCCGAGCCCTGCCCTTACCAGCCACTGCGCCAGAAACCTGCGTGCCACCCACAGAAACAACAAGCTACCTCCGCCCAGTGCGAGTGTGGTGAGGTTGGTGTGTGGCAACGCGTGCGCAAGGTTCACCAGCGAATCGAGCGCATGCGTCCCGCCAGCCTTCACGCCCAGCAGGTGCCTGAGTTGACCAACGGCGATCAGGATGGCCGAGCCCGAGATGAAGCCGCTGATGACGGGATGGCTGAGAAAGTGGGCAAGAAACCCCAGGCGAAGTGCCCCAAATACCAGCAGCATGCCGCCTGAGAGCAGTGCCAGCAGCATTGCCAGCGCCACGTACTCGGGCGAGCCCGCCGTTGCCAGCGGCTGCAGCGCGCTGGCGGTCATGAGCGAAGCCACTGCCACCGGCCCTACGGCCAGCGTCATGCTGGAACCCAGCCACGCATAAGCCACGATGGGCAGGATGCTGGCGTACAGCCCCATCTGCGGTGGCAGACCGGCCAGCAAGGCGTAGGCCAGGCTTTGCGGGATCAGCATCACCGTCACGATGGCCCCTGCCACCATGTCGCCTGCCAGCCAGGGCTTGCGGTAGCCGCGTATCCATTCGGGCAGGATCTTCATGCGCAGGTATCCGTCGCGTGAATCGATGGCTCAGTCGGGTGCCTGCGTCAGCCCGAAGAGCTGCGCCGAACGCGCCCCTGAACGGCAGAACGCCAGCGTCATGCCTGCCGAGGCATGCAACGCGTCACGCATAGCGCCCACTTGTGCGGCTGTGATGGAGCCGCTGACGACGGGCAAGTACACGTAGTGCAGGCCCGCGGCCACCGCGGCGCTCTCCAGATCGGCGCTGACAGGCTGCGAAGGCCCGCCCTCCCCGTCCGGCCGGTTGTTGATCACCGTGGTGAAACCGCGCGCCGCCACCTCGGCAAAGTCGGCTTCGCCAAGTTGCGGCGAAGCCGCGAAGCGTGGCGTGAGACTGAGAATTTGCAGCGGCATGTCAGTGTGCTCCGGCCGCTTTGTTGCGCTGCCCGTTGCGGAGCCGCTCAGCCCATTCAAAAATCCACATGCCCGCAAGCATTGCGACGACGAAAACGATCGCCTTGGGCTGGCCCGCGCCTGCCGACACGATGGCTGGCCCCGGACAGAAGCCGGCAATACCCCAGCCAATGCCGAAGACCAGGCTGCCCAACACCAGCCGGCGGTCGATGTCGCGTGACGTGGGCAGGTGCATGGCGCCACCCAAAAAGCTCTGCGTGCGCTTGCGGGCCACGGCAAAGGCGAAAACGCCCACCGCGATGGCGCCGCCCATCACGAACGCCAGGGATGGGTCCCAAAGCCCGGCCAGGTCCAGAAACCCGAGCACCTTGCCCGGATCGGTCATGCCCGAGACGATGAGGCCCAGGCCGAACACCAGGCCCACGATGAATTCAGAAATGCGGTGCTTCATGTCAATGCTCCAAAGTGCCGTGCGGGGTCAGGCCAATACATGCCGGACGAGAAAAACGGTGGCAAAGCCAGCGCCCATGAATGCGAGCGTGGCGACCAGGGAGCGTGGTGACATGCGCGACAGCCCGCACACACCGTGGCCGCTGGTGCAACCCGACCCATAGCGGGTGCCCGCACCCACCAGCAGCCCGGCCAGCACCACCATGCCCCAGCCCGCATCGATGCGCGCCGGTACGGGGCCTGCCAGCAGCCAGTAGAGCGCGGGCGCGGCGAGCATGCCCAGCACAAAGGAGATGCGCCAGCCGACATCACCCGTGCGCGGGCGCAGCAGCCCGCCCACGATGCCGCTGATACCCAGGATGCGGCCGTTGAGCAGCACGAAAAGCGCGGACGCCAGACCGAGCAACACCCCGCCAGCCAGGGCCGCCCACGGCGTGAAATTTGTCCAGTCGATCAACATGCGGTTTCCTCTTTAGGTAGGTTGGACATCGGTGTCTGCTCTGGTGTGCAGAACTGTTCAAACAGGGTGTTCATCACGGCCAGTGCCTGCGGGCTGGCGATCTGGTAGTAGATGTTCTTGCCTTCGCGGCGGGTATTGACGAGGCCTTCTTCGCGCAACACGCCCAGTTGTTGCGACAGCGTGGGCTGGCCGACGCCCACCAGTTCTTCCAGCTCTCCCACCCTCTTCTCGCCCTGGCTGAGCTGGCACAACAGCAGCAGGCGATCTGGATTGGAGAGCACTTTCATCAGCCGACAGGCGCTGTCTGCGGACCGACGCAGGCTTTCAAGGTCAATGGTGGTGTCCGGGAGCACGGGGTGCCTCCTTTTCAATTTCGTTGTTCATATTCTATTGACTGACAATATATTTGTCAATAAACTATCTTCAGTGAAATCGAATCAGGAGAGACCGCGTGATGAAACCTCAGAATGAAGCCTTCTTCGACGAAGCCACCTGGACCGTCAGCTATGTGGTCTATGACCAGCCGGGCGGCCACTGCGCCATCGTGGATTCCGTGCTCGACTACGACGCCAAGTCGGGCCGCACCAGCACGCGCTCGGCCAGCCGCCTGATCGAGTTTGTGCAGGGCCACAGCCTCACAGTGGACTGGATTCTGGAGACCCATGCACACGCGGACCACCTGTCCGCGGCTCACTACCTGCGAAAAAAGCTGGGCGGCCGCATCGCCATTGGTGCCGGCATCACCCAGGTGCAGGATGTCTTCAAGGGCATCTTTCATCTGGAACCCGAGTTCCGCCCCGACGGCAGCCAGTTCGACCACCTCTTCCAGGACGGTGAAGCCTTCCGTATCGGCCAGCTGCAGGCACAGGCAGTGGCCGTGCCTGGCCACACGCCCGCCTGCATGGCCTATCAGGTCGAAGACGCCGTGTTTGTAGGCGACACGCTTTTCATGCCTGACGTGGGCACGGCGCGCTGCGACTTCCCCGGGGGCAACGCCCACACGCTGTACCAGTCGGTTCGCAAGCTGCTGAGCCTGCCGCCTGAAACCCGCCTTTTCATGTGCCATGACTACCCGCCCGCTGGCCGCGCGGCCGCGTGGGAATGCACGGTGCAGGACCAGCGCGCGCACAACATCCATGTGCACGACGGCGTGACCGAGACCGCATTTGTGGAGCTTCGCCAGCGCCGCGATGCCACGCTGGACATGCCCGTGCTGATCCTCCCCTCGGTGCAGGTCAACATCCGTGCCGGCGAACTGCCCCCCGCGGAAGCCAACGGCGTGAGCTATCTCAAGATCCCGCTCAACGCTCTGTGACATCCTGCACCAAGGAAACCCGCCCATGAAAACCGCCCACGACCTCGTCGCTGCCGCCAAGGCCCGCATCACCGAAGTTGCCATCGACAACGCCCCCGCCGCTGTTCGCGCGGCCGATGTCGTCATCGACGTGCGTGAAGCCGACGAGTACCAGACCGGCCACATTCCTGGCGCCATCCATGCGTCGCGTGGAATGCTGGAGTTTCGGGTCAGCAGCGCCCCGGCGCTGTCGCCGCGCGACCTGAAGCTGGTGCTGTATTGCAAGACCAGCGGGCGTGCCGCGCTGGCTGCCGCAGCCCTGCAGGACATGGGCTACCTGGACGTGCAGTCAATCGCTGGCGGCTTCGACGCGTGGGTTGCGGCAGGCCAGCCGGTGGCAGTGCCTGCCATGCCTTCTTTCGAGTGATTTTGTCCGCTGCCGTCCTGATTACAGGTCGCACCGAACACGTCCCGGACATCCGTCCACCACAACCCCAGGAGTGAACATGAAAACCAATATCGGAACCCCCGACCGCCTGCTGCGCATTGTTGCGGGCCTTGTGCTGATTGCGCTGGCTGCCACCGGCACCGTGGGCTGGTGGGGCTGGCTGGGCGTGGTGCCGCTGGCCACGGGCCTGTTCCGCTTCTGTCCGGCGTACACGCTGCTGGGCATCAACACCTGCCCGCTGGAAAAGCCTGCCAGCAAATAGCCACATCCATCTCCAACAGGCCGGAACACAGCCGCGTGGCGGCTCGCCGGCCTCTGCCAGCCGAGGAGTTCCCATGAGCACGTTCGATCACGCCAGCCTGATTCAAGGCATCAACGAGAGTCTGTCCACCTTCCGCAAGGCGCAGCCCGACGCCATGCGCGGCTTTGCACAACTGGCCCAGGCGTCCATGGCCGAAGGCGCTCTCGGCGCCAAGACCAAGGAACTGATTGCGCTGGCCATCGGCGTCACCCAGCGCTGTTCGGGCTGCATCGGCTTTCATGTGAAAGCGCTGCAAAAGCTGGGCGCCACCCGTGCAGAGGTGGAAGAGATGCTGGCCGTGTGCGTTTACATGGGCGGCGGGCCTGCACTGATGTACACGGCCGAAGCGCTCAAGGCCTGGGATGACATGGCCGCCGCTACTGCCTGACGCCTGACGCCTGAAACCCTGCTCATCGGCCTGCGGGCCGTTCGTGCCCGCCGGCGGCTTGCGCCCCTGCGTTCAGGTGGCAGAGGCGCCCGCCTCGGCTGACTCGACCGCCGTGCGGTGCCCGCGCAGGCCCAGCTTGGCCAGCAGTTGCACGTCGGCCTCCACGTCGGGGTTGCCCGTCACCAGCAGCTTGTCGCCGTAAAAAATCGAATTGGCCCCGGCCATGAAACACAGCGCCTGCACCGCGTCACCCATCTGCTGGCGCCCGGCAGACAGCCGCACGCGCGCCTTGGGCATGGTGATGCGTGCCACCGCAATCATGCGCACGAAGTCGAACGGGTCGATGGGTTCGCTGTCGGCCAGCGGCGTGCCGGGCACGCGCACCAGGCTGTTGATGGGGACAGACTCCGGGTAGGGCTGCAGGTTGGCCAGCTGCGCAATCAGGCCCGCGCGGTGCACTGGCGCCTCGCCCATGCCCACAATACCGCCGCAGCACACGCTGATGCCAGCAGCTCGCACATGCTGCAGCGTGTCCAGCCGGTCCTGGTACTGCCGGGTGCTGACCACGTCGGTGTAGTACTCGGGCGCGGTGTCCAGGTTGTGGTTGTAGTAGTCCAGGCCCGCGTCCTTCAGGGCCTGTGCCTGGTGCGGTTCGAGCATGCCCAGCGTGGCGCAGGTCTGCAGGCCCAGGCCCTTCACGGCGCCAACCAGGGCACTGACCTTTTCAATGTCGCGGTCCTTGGGTGCACGCCACGCAGCGCCCATGCAAAAGCGGGTGGCGCCCGCGTCCTTGGCGGCCTGCGCGGCGCGCACCACCTCATCGACTTCCATCAGCTTGTCGGCCTTCACGCCGGTGTCGAACTCGGCCGCCTGCGGGCAGTACCCGCAGTTTTCAGGGCATCCACCGGTCTTGACCGATAGCAGCGTGGCCAGCTCGATATCGCCCGCGGGCCAGTGCTGGCGGTGCACGGTCTGCGCTTCGAAGACCAGGTCCATCAGCGGCTTGTCGAGCAGGGCCTGGATGGCGTCCACCGTCCACGGGCCTTGCGCGGCGGGTGCGGGCGAGCGGCGGTGCAGTTGCACGGGGTGCGCGACGGGAGTGGCGGCGGAAGAGATGGCGCTGGATTCCATGGTTTCCTTTCTGGGCGGCTTCCCTCGACCGCGCACAGGGCGGACGAGAGGTAACAAACTGTGCCAACCAAAATTCAGGCGGCTGGTGCGAATCCGCGGATTTTGCGTGACAAATAGCGCAGCCAGCGCGCCTGCAGGTCACAAAAACTGCCAACAAAATCCCCTGCGCATCTGCGTCGATCGCACAAGGCAGTTGGCCGACGATGCAGGCCTGAAGCGTGGGGTTGCGTGCATGTGGGGGCGGGGCCGTGGCCAGCCGCGCCATCACGCTCTGATCCGCGTGCTAAAGAGCGCAAATCTCCCGGAAGTGCGCCGGTACGGGCGCGGAGTTCAGTGCAAAAGGCGACGTGGCGCAAGCACGGTCAGGCGTGCAGCCCGGCGGCCAGGGCCACAAACTCACCCACCAGGCGCCCGGCAGGCGCGCCACCGTCGTCCATCAGCACCGACTCCACGGCGATCCGCGCCTTGCCCTTGCGCGTCAGCATCTGCGTGAACCGGGGCCATTGCAGCGGCTCCAGCAGTGCAGATCGCGCCTGGAATGCACCAGCGATGGGCTGTTCGTATTCCATGGTGTTGCGCTGGATCACGAGGCGGCTGTCCAGGCCCTCGGCCCGCAGCCGCTGGTGCAGCAGGCACCAGGCAGCCAGAATGGACAGTGCAGAAGCGCTGCCGCCGAACACGGTGTCGCGGTGGTTGATGTTGGGCGCCAGCGGTGCGCGCAGCAGCACACTGGCTGGGTCAGCCGACAGCACCTGCACCGCCATCGCACCGGACAAGGGGATGTGCTGGTGCAGGTAGCGTTCCAATTCGTCGGGCGCCATCGCCGCCATGCCGGAACCTCTGCCTTCAGCCCAATGCGGCAATGACGTCGGCAGGCGCCTGCACCAGCTCGATCAGCACGCCCTCGCCCGCAATCGGAAACTCGTCGTTGCTCTTGGGGTGCAAAAACGTGATGTCGTACCCGGCCGCGCCCTTGCGGATGCCGCCGGGCGCAAACCGCACGCCTTTCGCGGTGAGCCATTCCACAGCCCTGGGCAGGTCGTCGATCCACAGGCCGATGTGGTTGAGCGGTGTGGTGTGCACGGCGGGCTTCTTGTCGATGTCCAGCGGCTGCATGATGTCGACCTCGACCTTGAACGCGCCCTTGCCCATGGCCAGGATGTCCTCGTCCACGTTCTCGCGCTCGCTCTGGAAGGTGCCGGTCTGTTCAAGCCCCAGCATGTCCACCCACAGGGTCTTCATGCGCTGCTTGTCGGTGCCGCCAATGGCCACCTGCTGGATGCCGAGGACCCGGAAAGGGCGGTTACTGATGGCTGTCATGGAAGTCACTCTCCGCAATCTGCGCGCAATTGCTATTTAATTGATAGCTACCAGGGAAGATAAAACCTGGACTACCGGCCAAAAACACCTAAAAACGCCCCGCCGCGGATGAAATGGGCGGCCAGCGCCCTTCCCTTCGCACCCGCGGGGCATCGCCTCAGATGAACTCCAGGATCACCTGATCCACCGACAGCGACTCGCCCTTGCCCGCCGTGATCTTGCCGACCACGCCATCCTGCGCGGCAAAGAGGATGTTCTCCATCTTCATCGCTTCGATCACGGCCAGCTTTTCACCGGCCTGCACTTTCTGGCCGGGCTGTACCGCCACATCGACCAGCAGGCCGGGCATGGGAGAGAGCAGAAACTTGCTCAGGTCCGGCGGTGCCTTGAACGGCATCAGCTTGTGCAGCCGCGCGCCCAGGGGCGACAGCACCAGCGCATCCACCTGCGTGCCGTTATGTGCAATGCGAAGCGCCAGCGGGTTCTTGCCCACCCCGCGCTCCACCTGGGCGGTAAAGCCCTGGCCGTTGCAGGCGCCCTGCACGCGGATCTGGCCCAGTGTGGCGTTGCTGCTGATCTGATAGCTGGCGTCGCCCACCTGCACAACGCTGGACCCCGATTTGTCTTCAAAGTCGGTCACCGTCACGTCATGGTGCTGGTTCTGCCCTTCGGCACCCAGCGTGACCACCACAAACTGCTCGCCCACCTTCACCTCGTGCCCGGCCAGCTGGCCGCTGATGCCCGAGGCGCGGGCGCGGTAGCGGCGGTTCATGAAGGCGGCCAGCGCCACCAGGAACAGCGGGTCGCTGTGCGGCACGTCTTCGGCGTGGAAGCCCTTGCCGTAGTTCTCGGCGATGAAGCCGGTGTTGAAGTCGCCCGTCACAAACTTGGGGTGCGCCAGCAGCGCCGCCTGGAACGGGATGTTGCTGCTGATGCCGCGGATCACAAACCCGTTGAGCGCAGCGCGCATCTTGGCAATCGCATCGTTGCGGTCGGTGCCGTGCACGATGAGCTTGGCGATCATCGAGTCGTAGTACATGGGGATCTCGCCGCCCTCGTACACGCCCGTGTCCACCCGCACGCCCAATTTTTTGGTCGTATCGGACTGGAACATCGACTCCTCCGGCGGCTGAAAGCGCACCAGGCGGCCGGTGGACGGCAAAAAGTTGCGGAACGGGTCTTCGGCGTTGATGCGGCACTCGATGGCCCAGCCGTCGCGCTTCACGTCGGCCTGCGTCAGTGGCAGCTTTTCGCCGGCCGCCACGCGGATCATGAGCTCCACCAGGTCCAGGCCGGTGATGCATTCGGTCACCGGATGCTCCACCTGCAGGCGGGTGTTCATCTCCA
>LNEG01000040.1 GCA_001464865.1 Burkholderiales bacterium Ga0074133 | reverse complement strand
GGGCGCGAGGCGGCCTTTGGCCCCGTCTCGCCCGTGCTCGACGGCCTGGCGGCCAAGGGCCTCAAGCTCACGCAGGGTTATGCCAACTCGCCGGTGTGCTCGCCCACGCGCTTTGCGCTGATGACGGCGCGCTACCAGTACCGGCTGCGCGGCGCGGCCGAGGAGCCCATCAACAGCAAGAGCCGCGGAAGTACCACGCTGGGCCTGCCGCCCGAGCACCCCACGCTGCCGTCGCTGCTGCGCGACGCGGGCTACCGCACGGCGCTGATGGGCAAGTGGCACCTGGGCTACCCGCCCGCGTTCGGGCCGCTGCGCTCGGGGTACGAAGAGTTCTTCGGCCCCATGTCGGGCGGGGTGGACTACTTCACCCACTGCAGCTCCAACGGCACGCACGACCTGTACCTGGGCGAGGAAGAAAAGCGGCAGGACGGCTACCTCACCGACCTGATCACCGACCACGCGCTGGACTATGTGCACCGCATGGCGCCCGGCGCGCAGGCGGGCACGCCGTTCTTTTTGAGCCTGCACTACACCGCGCCCCACTGGCCGTGGGAGACGCGCGATGACGAGGCGCTGGCGCAGGAGGTCAAGGGCAACCTGTTCCACCTGCACGGCGGCAACATTGAGACCTACCGCCGCATGATCCACCACATGGACGAAGGCATTGGCCGCGTGATGGACGCCCTGCGCCAGCACGGCATGGAGCGCGACACGCTGGTGGTGTTCACCAGCGACAACGGCGGCGAGCGCTTTTCAGACAACTGGCCGCTGGTGGGCGGCAAGATGGACCTGACCGAAGGCGGCATCCGCGTGCCGTGGATTGCGCACTGGCCCGCCGTGATTGCCCCCGGCAGCGAAAGCACGCAGACCTGCATGACCATGGATTGGTCGGCGACGATGCTGGACGCGGCTGGCGTGCCTGCAGCGCCGGGCTACCCGCTGGACGGCCGTTCGCTGATGCCGCTCTTGCGCGATGCGGCCGCGCAGGACGAGCCCGCATTGTTCTGGCGCATGAACCACCGCGGCCAGCGCGCCATGCGCCAGGGCGTGTGGAAGTACCTGCGGGTGGATGGCAACGACTACCTCTTCAACCTGGCCGAAGACGAGCGCGAGCGCGCCAATCGCGCCCCCGTGGAACCTGAGCGCCTGCAGGCCATGCGCGCGGCGTGGGAGGCGTGGAACGCATCAATGCCCGCCATTCCGGAAAATGCGACGGTGAGCCTGGGCTATTCGGCCAAGGACATGCCGCAGCGCTGAAGCAGCAGCAACCCGCTGAGCCGCCCAGCGCCTTTCCCCTTCGCTCGAATGGCTGAGCCATTCAGGAAGGGGAAAGCAGCCAGTGTGGCGGGGCGGCCCTTGCACGGCTGCCCTGGCTTTGGCCGCGCGCTGTCAACGGGCTTGAATCTTCTTCACGCTGCAGCTGGCGCAGCCACGTGTTCGCGCCGCTGCACCACCACGAAGCGATCGGCCACGAACGCCAGGCTGGTGTAGCTGGCATTGGCCGCCGGGTTGCCGCCCGTGGCGTGGTAGTCGGAGAACGCGGCCGACTGGTTCACGAATACACCCTGCGTGAGGTTGATGGACAGCGCCACCCGCGTGCGGCGGCCCAGGGCAATGGCCTGGTCGATGTAGCCGCGGTCGGTGGAGTACACGCCCAGCGTGAGGGCGCCGTGGGCGAGCAGCGTGCTGCGGGCCACGTCCAGGCTGGCGGCGCCTGAATCGGTAGCTACCAGATACGACACCGGGCCGAAGCACTCGTTGCCGTAGATGGCGCCGTCGGTCTGTTCCAGTGCGACGATTACCGGCGTGTGGATCTGCGCGGTAGGGAATTCGGGGTGGGGCAGGGCGCGGGACGCCAGCACCAGCCGGCCCTTGCCGCTGGCTTGCTGCATGCGCGCCAGCGTGTCGGGCGAACCCACGGCGCCCAGCACCGAGGTGGCCACACGCGGGTTCGACGCCAGTTCGGTCACGGCGGCGGCCAGGTCTGCGCCCACCTGCTCAAAGCTCTTGTGACCTTCGTCGGTGGCAATGCCGCCGCGCGGGATCAGGATGTTCTGCGTGGTCGTGCACATCTGCCCGCTGTACAGCGACAGCGTGAACGCGATGTTGCGCAGCATGGCGCCGTACTGGTCGGTCGACTCGATGATGACCGTGTTCACGCCGGCCATTTCGGCATACACGCGCGCCTGGCGGGCATTGCCGATCAGCCACTGGCCAAACTGGGTGCTGCCGGTGAAGTCGATGCTGGCCACGGCCGGGTGGGTGGCAAGTGCCTGCGTGTCCTCCGCACGGGGGCTCAGCGCCAGCGTCACGGTGTTCGGGTCCAGCCCCTGTTCGACCAGCACATCGCGCAGGATGCTGACCGAGATGGCGGCGGGCAGCACGGCGTTGGGGTGCGGCTTGACGATGACCGGGTTGCCCGTGGCCAGCGCGGCAAACAGGCCGGGGTAGGTGTTCCAGGTAGGGAAGGTGGCACAGCCGATCACGAGCGCCACGCCGCGGCCCACGATCTCGTAGTGCTTTTGCATCACCAGCGGCGGGTTCTTGCCCTGGGGCTTGTTCCAGATGGCCTGCGCGGGCACATCGGCCATGGCTTTCCAGGCGTACGCGATGGCCTCCAGGGCGCGGTCCTGCGCATGGGGGCCGCCGGCCTGGAACGCCATCATGGGCCCCTGGCCGGTGGTCAGCATCACCGCATGGGCGATCTCGTGGCTGCGGCGGTGGATGCGCATGAGTGCCTCCAGCAGAACACCCGTGCGGCCTTGCGGGCCCAGAGCTTGCCATGCCGGCTCGGCCGCTTCGGCTGCGGCCACGAGTGCATGCACGTCGCAATCCGGGTAACGCACATCCACCGCCACACCGTAGGGCGAACGCTCGGTGGCCACGCGGGCACGCTCGCCCGGCTGCTGCAGCGGGTAGTCCTTGCCCAGCAGGGCGCTCACGGCCGCCTGGCCGTCGGCCTGCCCGGTTTCGCCATACACCTTGGGGGAGGGCGATTCAGGGAAGGGGGTCCAGTGGCTGCGTGTGGTCAGGGCGTCCAGAGCGCCGTCCAGGAGCGCGCGGTGGGTGGCAAACAGGTGCATGGGTTTTGTCTCCAGTGAGGGTTTGCCCTGAGTTTTTTGACTTGCATCAGGGTTGTGGAAAGTTTATTCTCTACCGAACGGTCGGTCAATGATGTTTGTGATCGATCAACGCCACGTTTCTTTCCATCTGGCAGGCAGGAGCAACCCCATGACCGAACCCCTGGTCGTCGTGACGCAATCAGGCGCCGTGCAGACACTGGCCCTGAACCGGCCTGCCGCGCTCAACAGCTTCACGGCCGGGCTGCACGCGCAGTTGCTGGCGGCGCTGGAGGCCGCCGCGGCCGACAGCGCCGTGCGCTGCGTCGTCATCACCGGCACCGGGCGCGCCTTCTGCGCCGGGCAGGACCTGGCCGACCCCGCCGTGGCGCCCGACTTCAGCCCCGGCGCTGCCCCCAAGGACCTGGGCGAGGTGATCGACACGCTGTACCGCCCGCTGTGCCGGCGCATCCGTAACATGCCGGTGCCCGTGGTGGCGGCCGTGAACGGCGTGGCAGCTGGTGCCGGTGCCAACCTGGCGCTGGGCTGTGACCTGGTGCTGGCCGCGCGCTCGGCCAGCTTCATCCAGGCGTTCACCAAGATCGGGCTGGTGCCCGATACCGGCGGCACCTGGCTGCTGCCCCGCCTGGTGGGCCGCGCACAAGCGATGGGCCTGGCGCTGCTGGGCGACAAGCTGCCCGCCGCCGATGCCGAGCGGCTGGGGCTCATCTGGCGCTGCGTGGACGACGCCAGCCTGATGCAGGAGGCGCAGGCGCTGGCCGAGCGCCTGGCCGCCATGCCCGTGAAGGCGCTGGTGGCCACGCGCCAGGCGCTGGACGCCGCAGCCGGCATGGACTACGACCAGGCCCTCGCCCACGAGGCCGTGGTGCAGCGCACGCTGGGCGCCGCCGCCGACTACCGCGAGGGCGTGCAAGCCTTCGCGGAAAAACGCAGCCCCACCTTTTCTGACCGCTGAGGCAGCCCATGGAACCCACGTCTTCGACTTCCGCCGCGCCCGCGATGCCGGACCCACAGGCCACCGCAGACCATGTGCGCAGCGGCATGCTGGCCAACGACCGCGCCACCCAGGGCCTGGGCATGCGCATCGTTGCCATGGGGCCCGGCCACGCCACGCTGGAGATGCAGGTGCGTGACGACATGCTCAACGGCTTTGGCACCTGCCACGGCGGCTTCATCACCACGCTGGCCGACTCGGCCTTTGCCTTTGCCTGCAATTCGCGCAACCAGATGACCGTGGCCTCGGGCCTGTCGATCGACTTCCTGGCGCCCGCGCGCAAGGGTGACCGGCTCATTGCCGAGGCCACCGAGGTGTCCCTGGCCGGGCGCACCGGCGTGTACGACGTGAACGTGCGCAATCAGGACAACGTGCCGGTCGCGGTGTTCCGCGGCCGCTCCTACTCCATGAAGGGACGCATGACCGTCCCACCCAATGCCGCCGCAGGCCACTGAAAGCCGCCTTTCCATGTATCTACAGGAGACACCCATGGCCGTGCGCCGACCCGCCCCCGGCGATCTGGAGCCCATCGAGACCGCCAGCCGTGACGAAGTACGGGCGCTGCAGCTGCAGCGCCTGCGCTGGACGCTGCAGCACGCCTACGACAACGTGCCGCACTACCGCCGCGCGTTCGACGCCAAGGGCGTACACCCGTCGGACCTCAAGCAGCTGTCCGACCTCTCGCGGTTCCCGTTCACCGTCAAGAAAGACCTGCGGGACAACTACCCCTTTGGGATGTTTGCGGTGCCGCGCGAGCAGGTGGCGCGCATCCATGCGTCGTCGGGCACCACGGGCAAGCCCACGGTGGTGGGCTACACGCAGCGCGACATCGACACCTGGGCTGACCTGGTGGCGCGCTCCATCCGCGCCGCGGGCGGGCGCCGTGGCGACATGGTGCATGTCGCCTACGGCTACGGGCTGTTCACGGGCGGCCTGGGGGCGCACTACGGTGCCGAGCGCGCCGGCTGCACCGTCATCCCGATGTCGGGCGGCCAGACCGAAAAGCAGGTGCAGCTGATCCGCGACTTCCAGCCCCGCATCATCATGGTCACGCCGTCGTACATGCAGGTGATCAACGAAGAGTTCGTGCGCCAGGGGCTGGACCCGCGCGAAAGCTCGCTCGAGATCGGCATCTTCGGTGCCGAGCCCTGGACCGAGGCCATGCGCCGCGAGATCGAGACACGCTCCGGCATCGACGCGGTGGACATCTACGGGCTGTCGGAAGTGATGGGCCCCGGCGTGGCCAGCGAATGCATCGAGAGCAAGGACGGCCCGGTGATCTGGGAAGACCATTTCTACCCCGAGATCATCGACCCCGATACCGGCGAGGTCCTGCCCGACGGGCAGGAGGGCGAGCTGGTGTTCACCTCGCTGAGCAAGGAAGCGCTGCCCATGATCCGCTACCGCACGCGCGATCTCACGCGCCTGCTGCCGCCCACGTCGCGCGCCTTCCGCCGCATGGGCAAGATCGTCGGCCGCTCGGACGATATGCTGATCATCCGCGGCGTGAACGTGTTCCCCACCCAGATCGAAGAGATCGTGCTGCAGAGCGACCGGCTGTCAGCGCAGTACCAGCTGGTGGTCACGCGCGACGGCAACCTCGACGAGATGGCAGTGCGCTGCGAACTGCTGCCCGGCGTGCCTGAATCCGATCGGCCCGAGCTCCAGGGTTGGCTGCAGCACCGCATCAAGACGCTGGTGGGCATCTCCTGCCAGGTCGACGTGCTGGTGCCCGAATCCATCGAACGCACGCTGGTGGGCAAGGCCCGCCGCGTCATTGACCAGCGCCCCCGCTGAGCGGCGCGCCCATTTCGCACGAAAGGACCGACCATGTACACCCAGGCAATGGACACAATGGGCAAGGAGGCTGGTGACGCCAGGCCCGCCCTGCGCAGCGCCGAAGAACTGCGCCGCCAAGAGGAATTTGACGCGCGCATCGACGCTGGCGAATTCATCGAGGCCAAGGACTGGATGCCCGACCACTACCGCAAGACGCTGCTGCGCCAGATCAGCCAGCACGCGCATTCGGAAATCGTGGGCATGCTGCCCGAAGGCAACTGGATCACGCGCGCGCCCACCCTCAAGCGCAAGGCCATCCTGCTGGCCAAGGTGCAGGACGAAGGCGGCCACGGCCTGTACCTGTACGCCGCGGCTGAAACGCTGGGGACATCGCGCGACCAGATGCTGGACGCGCTGCACACCGGCAAGGCCAAGTACAGCTCCATCTTCAACTACCCCACGCTGACCTGGGCTGACATGGGCACCATCGGCTGGCTGGTGGATGGCGCGGCCATCATGAACCAGGTGCCGATCTGCCGCTGCTCATACGCGCCTTATGCCCGCGCTATGGTGCGCATCTGCCGCGAAGAGAGCTTTCACCAGCGCCAGGGCTACGACGCCCTGCTGACCATGATGCAAAAGGGCACCGAAGCCCAGCGCGCCATGGTGCAGGACGCCGTCAACCGCTGGTGGTGGCCGTCCATCATGATGTTCGGCCCGCCGGACGACCAGTCGCCCAACTCGGCGCAGTCCATGCGCTGGGGCATCAAGCGCGTGTCCAACGACACGCTGCGCCAGAAGTTCATCGACGCCACGGTAGAGCAGGCGCGCGTGCTGGGCGTGACCCTGCCCGACCCCGACCTCAAGTGGAACGAGGAGCGCCAGTCGCACGACCACGGCGCCATCGACTGGGCCGAATTCTGGCGCGTGATTGCGGGCGACGGCCCCTGCAACCAGGAGCGCCTGGGTGCCCGCGTCAAGGCCTGGGAAGACGGCGCCTGGGTGCGCGAAGCCGCCCTGGCCCATGCCGCCAAGCAGGCGCCGGTCAAGGCCGCCGCCTGACCTGTTGACGCCCCATATTGAACGAAATGTGCCCAAGGTCCTTTATTTGATTGCACCTACAGCTATAAAAATAATAGCAATTGCAAGCCGATACGAGTGACTGACTGATTGACCGGAAAACCCATGACCACCAACGCCTCTTCCGACACTGTTGCCCCCAGCGCTGCACCGGCCACTGAATGGCCCCTGTGGGAGGTCTTTGTGCGCAGCAAGGCGGGCCTGGACCACAAGCACTGCGGAAGCCTGCACGCCGCCGACGACCGCATGGCCATCCAGCTGGCGCGCGATGTGTACACCCGCCGCCAGGAAGGCACCAGCGTGTGGGTGGTGCGCTCCGACCAGATCGTGGCCAGCGACCCCGGCGAGAAGGGGATGTACTTCGACCCCGCGCAAGACAAGGTGTACCGCCACCCCACCTTCTACGCCCTGCCCGACGCCGTCAACCACATGTGAGCGCAGCCACCATGCAAGCCAACAGCATCTCCATCAGCCGTGACCCCGCCGTGCAGTACCTGCTACGCCTGGGCGACACCTGCCTCATCCTGGGCCAGCGGCTGGCCGAATGGTGCGGCCATGGGCCCATCCTGGAAGAAGACATTGCGCTGTCGAACATGGCGCTGGACCTGGTGGGCCAGGCGCGCGCGCTGCTCACCCGTGCCGGTCAGGTCGAAGGCCTGGGCCGCGACGAAGACCAGCTGGCCTTTCTGCGCGACGAGCGCGACTATGTGAACCCCACGCTGGTCGAGCTGCCCCGAGGCGACTTCGCCTTCACCATGGTGCGCAACACCATGGTCTCCACGCTGCTCAAGCTGATCTGGGAGCGGCTGGCCGACTCCAGCGATGCAGAGCTGGCCGCCATTGCCGGCAAGGCCCTCAAGGAAGCGCGCTACCACCAGCAGCACGCGGCAGACTGGGTGGTGCGCCTGGGCGACGGCACGGCCGAATCCCGCCGCCGTACCGAAACCGCACTGGCCGCCCTGTGGCGCTACACCCCCGAGCTGTTTGCCGCCGATGCGGTGGACGAGGCTGCCCACGCATCGGGCCTCGGCCCGCGCTGGGCCGATGTGCGCGATGCCTGGACCGCCGAGATGGCGGACATCCTGGCCGCGGCAAGCCTGCCTGTGCCACAGGCAACGGCGTTTGTCAGCACCGGCCGGCAGGGCGTGCACAGCGAGCACATGGGCTTTATCCTGGCGGAAATGCAGTACCTGCAGCGCAGCTTTCCCGGGGGCGCATGGTGATTGCAGCGCCCGCCGCCGATCCCCTGGCCGCTGATGCCTCCGCAGCGCGCGTACAGCGCGCCTGGGACGTGCTGGACACCGTGCTCGACCCCGAGGTGCCGGCCGTGTCGGTGCGCGACCTGGGCATCGTGCGCGACGTGCGCCTTGTCGGCAATGCGCTGGAGGTGATGCTCACCCCCACCTATTCCGGCTGCCCGGCCACCGAGGTCATCGAGCACGACGTGCTGGCCGCCCTCGAGGCAGCCGGCCTGGGCCCGGTCCACGCCACGCTGCAGCGCGCGCCGGCCTGGACCACTGAATGGATCACCGAGCGCGGCCGTGCCCGTCTGCTGGCTTACGGCATCGCGCCGCCTGGCCCGCTGGCGCCCGGCACCGAGGTGCCCCTGCGCTACATGCCCCGCGCGGGCGCAGCGGCTTCGCTGGCCTGCCCGCGCTGCGGCAGCCAGCAGACCGAGCGGCTGTCTGCCTTCGGCTCCACGGCCTGCAAGGCGCTGTACCGCTGCATGGCGTGCCGGGAGCCGTTTGAGCACTTCAAGCCCCTGTGAGCCGCCCGCCCTCGTCCACCCTTACGAACACGATATGAGCGTCATCTTCCATCCCCTGCGCGTGCGGTCGGTCGAGCCGGACACGTCTGAGGCCGTCATCGTCTCTTTCGACGTGCCTCCCGAGCTGCGCGAAGTGTTCGGCTTCACCCAGGGCCAGTACCTCACGCTGCGCACCGACATCAATGGCCAGGACCTTCGCCGCTCGTACTCGATCTGCGCCGGTGTGGACGATGCCGAGCTGCGTGTGGGCGTGCGCAAGGTCAACGGCGGCGTGTTCTCCAACTGGATCAACACGCAACTGCGCGTGGGCGACACGCTGCAGGTCATGGCTCCACAGGGCCGGTTCTTCGTGCCCATCGCGCCACAGGCACACCGGCACCATCTGGGCATTGCGGGCGGCAGCGGCATCACGCCCATCCTGTCGATCATGAAGACGGTGCTGGCGCGCGAGCCCCACAGCCGCTTCACGCTCATCTACGGCAACCGCACGCTGCAGTCCACGATGTTCAAGGAAGAGATCGAGGACCTCAAGAACCGCTACCTCACGCGGCTGGTGCTGCACCACGTGTTCTCGGCCGAGCAGACCGACGCGCCGCTGAACATGGGTTTCGTCAACCGCGAAAAGCTCGCGGAGTTCCTGCAGGCACTCATCCCTGCACAAAAGATCGACGAGGCCTACATCTGTGGTCCGTTCCAGATGAACGACGAGGCCGAGGCGGCCCTGCTGGCCGGCGGCGTGCCTGCAGAACGCATCCATGTGGAACGCTTTGGCGTGGCGCTGCCCGCAGGCGGGCAGGTGGGCGCCGTGGTGCACGAGGCGCAGCCCGGCGATGCGCAGACGGCGCGCGTGGCCATCGTGCGTGACGGTCTGCGGCGGGAGTTTTCGTTCTCCGGTGAGCAGGCCAGCATCCTCGATGCCGCATCGGCTGCCGGGCTGGAGGTGCCTTTCTCGTGCACCTCGGGCGTGTGCGGCACATGCCGCGCCAAGTGCGTCGAGGGCGAGGTCCGCATGGAGCGCAACTTTGCCCTCGACAAGGCCGAGGTGGCCGCCGGTTTTGTGCTCACCTGCCAGTGCCGACCGCTCACCGACAAGGTCGTGCTGTCGTTTGACGAGCGGTAACAGCAATGGCGCCGGCCGTTTCCCCATCCCACAACGCCAGGCCAGGGGCGCGCGCGCACGCCGCATGCCTGCATGCGGCAAGATGGCGGCCCCGTGAGCAGGGGCTCACTACCGGACGCAAAGGAAAACTGCCCATGGCCCGAGGACGATCTCCCGGATACGACGACCAGCGCGAAATGATCCTCCGCCACGCTGCCGCGCTGTTTGCCCGCAGCGGTTACCCCGCCACATCGATGAACGAAGTGGCCGAAGCCTGCGGCCTCTCCAAACCCACGCTGTACCACTACTTTCGCGACAAGTACAACCTGCTGGTGCACATTGCCGACGGCCATGTCTCGCGACTGCAGGCGGTGGTTGAAGAGGTGGAGGCGCGCGGGCTTGAGCCCGAGCCCCGCTTGCGCGAACTGATCCACCGTTTTGTCGAGGAATACGCCGAGGCGCAGCATGCGCACCGGGTGCTCACCGAGGACGTGCGGTTTCTCAATGAGGAAGATCGCGACCGAATTCTGGGCAAGGAACGCGCGGTGGTGAGCGCCTTTGCCAGCGCCCTGGCGCAGATGCGCCCCGATACGGAGGCTGCGGGCCTTTCCAAGGCCTTGACCATGCTGCTGTTCGGAATGATCAACTGGATGTTCACCTGGCTCAAGCCCGACGGCGAGCTGAACTACCAGACCATGGCGCCCATCGTGGCCGACCTCTTTTTTGGCGGTGTGCCCGCCGTGACCATGCCCGCGCCCGACAGCCTGCGCAGCCGCCGCGCCTGACCATGCATACAACCCACATCGCACACCGCCAGCGGGCCAGCCAAGAGCCCGCACCGGTGCGCCTGTTGCGGGCACCCCCGTGGTGCCCGCCGCGTTGACGTTCCCATCCACAACAATTCACAGGAGACAAAACCATGAAATTCCGTCTTGCCCAACGCGCGCTGGTGGCAGCCGCTGCCGCCATCGCCTGTGGCGCCGCCCTGGCTGACATCACTGTCGGCGTCACCGTGTCGGCCACCGGCCCCGCTGCGTCCCTCGGCATTCCCGAGAAGAACACCATCGCCCTGATGCCGCGCACCATTGCGGGCGAAAAGGTCAACTACATCGTGCTCGACGACGCATCGGACACCACGACCGCGGTAGGCAACACGCGCAAACTGATCAGCGAAAGCAAGGTCGACATCATTCTGGGCTCCAGCACCACCCCCAACTCGCTGGCGATGATCGACGTGGCGGCCGAGGCGCAGACACCCATGATTTCCATGGCAGCGTCGGCACGCATCGTCGAGCCCATGGACGCCAAGAAGAAGTGGGTGTTCAAGACCCCGCAGAACGACATCATGATGTCGCTGGCCATCGCAGATCACATGGCCAATGCCGGCGTGAAGACGGTGGCGTTCATCGGCTTTGCGGATGCGTACGGCGAAGGCTGGTACCAGGAGTTCAGCAAGGCCGCCGCGCTCAAGAAGATCCAGATCGTGGGCAACGAGCGCTATGCGCGCACCGACACCTCGGTGACGGGCCAGACCCTCAAGATGATTTCGGCCAAGCCCGACGCCGTGCTGATTGCTGGCTCGGGCACGCCCGCTGCCCTGCCGCAAAAGGCGCTCAAGGAGCGCGGCTTTGCCGGCAAGGTGTACCAGACGCACGGGGTGGCCAACGCGGACTTCCTGCGCGTGGGCGGCAAGGATGTGGAGGGCACCTTCCTGCCATCGGGCCCCGTGCTGGTGGCCGAGCAGCTGCCTGCCTCGCACCCGGTGAAGAAGTCGGCCATGGCCTATGTAACGGCCTACGAGGCCGTCTATGGCAAGGGCAGCGTGTCCACCTTCGGCGCCCACGGCTGGGATGCCGGTGTCCTGATGGCGGCCGCCGTACCCGTGGCCCTGAAGAAGGCCAAGCCCGGCACGGTGGAGTTCCGCACCGCCCTGCGCGACGCGCTGGAGCGGATCAAGGAATTGCCGGGCGCACACGGCATCTTCAACATGTCCGAGAACGACCACCTGGGCCTGGACCAGCGCGCACGCGTGATGGTCAAGATTGAGAACGGGGCCTGGAAATACCAGCCTTGACGCCCCCCTGAGGCGCTGCGCGCCTTCCCCCCTGAGGGGGGACGCTCCCGGTGCGGCGGGGCGGCCCTTGCACGGGAGCACTGGCCTGGGCCGCGCCGGTTGCGAAGGGTGCGTGCCGTGCCGCACTCTTGAGATAGACAGCCGCCTTGCGAACGGCAGCCCCGGTGCAAAGTCGCCTTGCGCTGCCTCGCGGCAAAAGCCTGCCTTCTGAAAGAAAGCCGAATATGGATTTGCAGATCGCCCTGTTGCTGGGGCAGGACGGCATTGTCAACGGCGCTATCTACGGGTTGATGGCGCTGGCGCTGGTGCTGGTTTTTTCCGTCACGCGGGTCATCTTCATTCCGCAGGGCGAGTTCGTGGCCTTTGGTGCACTGACCATGGCCATGATGCAGGCCGGGCGCATCCCGGGCACGCTGTGGCTGTTGCTGGGCATGGCGGTGCTGGTGCTGGTGGTGGAGCTGGTGCGCTTTCAGCGCGGAAGCCAGGTCAACTGGCCGGCCACGCTGGTGTGGTGCGTGGCGCTGCCGCTGCTGTCGTGTGCGCTGGTGCTGGGGCTCAGGCCCACGTCGCTGGGCATGCAGGCCCTCACCACGCTGATCCTCATCACCCCCATGGGGCCGCTGCTGTACCGCCTGGCTTTCCGGCCGCTGGCCGATGCCACAGTGCTCATGCTGCTCATCGTGTCGGTGGCGCTGCACGGCGTGCTGGTGGGGCTGGGGCTGCTGTTCTTTGGCGCCGAGGGGTCGCGCACGCCGCCGTTTTCCGAGGCGCGGTTTGACCTGGGCGGCATTCCGGTATCGGGCCAGTCGCTGGTGGTGCTGGGCGTCACTTTTGCACTGGTGGTGCTGCTGTTCCTTTTCTTCGGCCGCTCCATGGTGGGCAAGGCGCTGCGCGCCACGGCCATCAACCGGGTGGGCGCCCGTCTGATGGGCATCCCCACCGAGCTGTCGGGCGATGTGAGCTTTGCCCTGGCCACACTGATCGGCGCGGTGTCGGGCCTGCTCATCGCACCGCTGACCACCGTGTACTACGACACCGGCTTCCTGATCGGGCTCAAGGGCTTCGTGGCCGCCATCGTGGGCGGGCTGGGCAGCTACCCCATGGCGCTGGCCGGGGCGCTGCTGGTAGGCCAGCTGGAGGCCTTTGCATCGTTCTGGGCCAGTGCCTACAAGGAGGTTCTGGTGTTCACGCTGATCGTGCCGGTGCTGTGGTGGCGTTCGCTGAACAGCCGCCATGTGGAGGATGAAGAATGAGCGCGCCCGTCAAGACTGACACCACCGCCGCTGTGGCCCCGCTGCCGGCTGCGCCACGCGGCATCGTGTCGCGCACCCAGCTCACGCTGGCGGCGGTGGCGCTGCTGGCGCTGTGCTGGGGCTGGCTGCCCGACTTCACCGTGGTCATGCTCTGCTACATCGGCCTGTATGCCATCGTGGCGGCCGGGCTGGTGATGCTGACCGGCGTGGGTGG
Organism: Burkholderiales bacterium Ga0074133; assembly: GCA_001464865.1. Lineage (GTDB taxonomy): Bacteria > Pseudomonadota > Gammaproteobacteria > Burkholderiales > Burkholderiaceae_C > Acidovorax. Next base: position 10,473 of record LNEG01000040.1, on the reverse strand, counting down.
CATGACATCGTTTGGCCAGGCGGCCTTTGTGGGCACCGGTGCCTATGCCACGGCCTGGGTCTGCACGGCGCCGGCTTCGGTGGCGGCGCTGTCGGGCGTCGTGGGAATGGCGGGCCTGCCCTGGGCGGGCCTGGCGCTGGGGCTGGTGATCACGTTTGCCGTGGCCTGGGGCCTGGGCTCGGTCACGCTCAAGCTGTCGGGCCACTACCTGCCGCTGTGTACCATTGCCTGGGGCCTGTCGCTGTACTACCTGTTCGGCAACATGCAGTTTCTGGGCGGGCAGACGGGTATCACGGGCATTCCGCCGCTGGTACTGGGCGGGCTGTCGCTGGCCTCGCCGCGCGCCATTGGCGTGCTGATCTGGGCTGTGCTGCTGGTATCGCTGTGGCTGCTGCACAACCTGCTCGATTCGCGCGAGGGCCGGGCCATCCGTGCGCTCAAGGGCGGGCGGGTGATGGCCGAGTCGATGGGGGTGGATACAGCCCACTACCGCATCAAGCTCTTCGTGCTGGCCGCCCTGCTGGCCGCTATCTCGGGCTGGCTGTATGCGCACCTGCAGCGCTTTGTCAGCCCCACGCCGTTCAACCTCAACATCGGCATCGAATACCTGTTCATGGCCGTGGTGGGCGGGGCAGGGCACCTGTGGGGCGCGGTGCTGGGCGCCACGCTGATCACGCTGCTCAAGGAAAAGCTGCAGGATGTCCTGCCCTCGCTGCTGGGCACCAGCGGTAACTTCGAGGTCATCGTCTTCGGCCTGCTCATGGTGCTGGTGCTGCAGCGCTTTGCCGACGGTCTGTGGCCCACGCTGCAGCGCCTGAGCGATCGCTGGCTGTGCCGCGATGCCCCGGCACCGGTGCGCCATGCGGCCACGCTGGACCAGCGCACGCGGCCCGCCGCAGGCACCGTGCTGCTGCAGGCGCGCAAGGTCACCAAGCGCTTTGGGGGGCTGATTGCCAACAACGCCGTGTCGATGGATGTGAAGGCCGGTGAGGTGCACGCGCTCATCGGCCCCAACGGCGCGGGCAAGAGCACCTTCTTCAACATGATCTCCGGCGTGGACGACGCCACCGAAGGCGAGGTGCGGCTGATGGACCAGCCCATGCTGCGGCGCCCTTCGCGTGCGTTTGCCCGCCTGGGCATGGCCCGCACCTTCCAGCATGTGCGGCTGCTGGGCCAGCGCAGCGTGGTAGAGAACGTGGCCCTGGGCGCGCACCAGCGTGCCCGCCGCGGCTGGATCGCCTCCATGCTGCGCATGGACCGTGCCGAAGAGGCCGCCCTGCTGGCCGAGGCACGCCGCCAGATCGAGCGCTGCGGCCTGGGGGCGTATGCCGATACGCCCGCCGCATCGCTGGCGCTGGGCCAGCAGCGCATTGTCGAAATTGCCCGTGCCCTGGCCGGCCAGCCGGCCATCCTGCTGCTGGACGAGCCCGCCGCCGGGCTGCGCCACCTGGAAAAGCGCGCGCTGGCCGACCTGCTGCGCCAGCTGCGCGCCGAAGGCCTGGGCATTCTGGTGGTGGAACATGACATGGAGTTCGTGATGAATCTGGCTGACCGCATCACCGTGCTTGAGTTCGGCACCGTGATTGCCGAGGGCACGCCTGTGCAGGTGCAGAGCAACCAGCGCGTGCTTGATGCCTACCTGGGCGGTGCCGACGACGACCTGCCCGTTGCCGCCAAAGGAGCCTCCGCATGAGCGCCCAACCGCTGCTGCAGTTGCAGGACCTGTGCGTGTCGTACGGCCCGGTCGAGGCCGTCCACCAGGTTCGGCTGGACGTGAATGAGGGCGAGATCGTCACCGTGATCGGCCCCAACGGCGCCGGCAAGACCACGCTGCTGTGCGCCGCCATGGGGCTGCTGCCCGCCACAGGCACCATCAGCCTCGACGGCCAGCGCGTGGCCCGGCCCACGGTGGAGGCCATGGTGGCGCGCGGCGTGGCGCTGGTGCCCGAAAAGCGCGAGCTGTTTGGCGAGATGTCGGTGGAAGACAACCTGCTGCTGGGCGGCTTCTCGCGCTGGCGCCGCGGCCAGCGCGACCAGACCGAGCGCATGCAGGAAGTGTTCGAGATCTTTCCGCGCCTGCGTGAGCGCCGGCCCCAGCTGGCATCCACCCTGTCGGGGGGCGAGCGGCAGATGCTGGCCATCGGCCGCGCGCTGATGGCGCGTCCGCGCCTGCTGATGCTCGATGAGCCCTCGCTGGGCCTGGCGCCCCTGATCGTGCGCGAGGTGCTGCAGGTGGTGTCGTCGCTGCGCCAGCATGGCGTGTCGGTGCTGCTGGTCGAGCAGAACGCCCGCGCCGCGCTGCGCGTGGCCGACCGCGCCTACGTGCTCGAGATGGGCGCAGTGGCGCTCACTGGCGCCGCGGAAGACCTGCTCAACGACCGCCGCATCATCGACACCTACCTGGGCATCGGCAACGCGGCCCACGCGCTGGCAGACGGCCCCTGACCCGCGCCGCGCTCAGTGGTTGATCAGCGCGCCGCCGGCCGCGGCCTCCAGCAGCCGGGTGAGCAGCGGGTGCATCACCTTGCGGGCGCTGTAGATCAGGTGGAACTGCTCCTGCACATCGGGCGTGGTGCCGATCTGCACCAGGCCATGCGTTTGCAGCAAATGCGCGCTCAGTGACACCGGCGCGGGCATCACGCCCATGCCGGTTGATGCGAAGGTGCTCAGCAGCGCGCTGTCTTCAAACTCGCCCGCAATGCGCGGCCGGATGCGCTCGCGCTCCAGCCAGTGGTCGATGCGCGCGCGCATGGCCGCGTGCTCGGTGGGCAGCAGCACCGGCACCACCGCCAGGCTGTGCGGAAACTGGTGCGCCGCGGCCTCGGCCCATTGCGTGGGGGCGTACCAGGCAATCGCACTGGTGCCCAGCAGCTGGCTGGTGGTGCGCAAGGCAGGGTTGGGCGTGGCGGGGCGGTCGGCCAGCACGGCATCGAGCTTGTGCAGGGCCAGTTCGCCCAGCAGGGGCTGGAATTCACCCTCGTGGCACAGCAGGCGCAGGTGCGGCTCGTCCAGCACCGGGGTCAGCAGCCGGTGCACCGCCAGTTTGGCAATGCCATCCGAGATACCCAGGTTCAGCCGCAGCGTCTGCCCCGTGGCGGCTTCGCGCACGCGCAGCGGCAGGCGTTCGCCCAGCGCAAAGATATGGTCCGCCTCGTGCATGGCGGCCACGCCGGCTTCCGTCAGCACCAGGTTGCGGCCCTCGGTGCGCAGCAGGCTTACGCCCAGGGACTTTTCCAGCTCGCGCACCTGGGCACTGATGGTCTGCACGGCCATGTCCAGCCGTTCGGCGGCGCGGGCGATGCCTCCCTCCTTGGCCACGACCCAGAAGTAGAAGAGGTGGCGGTAGTTGAATGTCTGGCTCATCGGTGGCGTGCACGGCCGTGAGGGTGCGGTGAAAGTAGTGGAAAACGTTGGTAGCGGTTCGTAAAAACCGAACCAATACTACTGACTAGACCTGTTTGTCAGGTTCAATTCCGTGCGTACAGTCCGGGTTTTGTTCGGGCGCGTGGCTCGAGAGCAGCATTTATTTACGGAGAAAAACCATGGAAACGATAGGAACGTGGTGGATGTGGGCGGGGTTTGCGGTCTTTGTGGTCGTTGCCATCGCCATCGACCTGCTGGTGATGGAGCGCCAGGGCGCCCACAAGGTGACGATGGGCGAGGCAGCACGCTGGAGCCTGCTGTGGTTCTCTCTGGCCTTTGTGTTTGTGGCCATTTTGTGGTGGTACCTCAATGGCAGCCAGGGCCGGGAGGTGGCCAACACCGTGTCGATGCAGTTCATCACCGGCTATCTGGTGGAAAAGAGCCTGTCGATCGACAACATCTTCGTGTTCCTGATGCTGTTCACGTACTTCGCGGTGCCCCCGCAGTACCAGAAGCGCGCGCTCATCATCGGCATCATCGGTGCCATCGTGCTGCGCACGCTGCTCATCCTGGTGGGTGCCTGGCTGCTGGCCACGTTCCACTGGCTGCTGTATGTGTTCGGCGCGTTCCTGGTGCTGACGGGTGCCAAGATGTGGTTTGCTGCTGGCCAGGAGTCCGACATCGCTTCCAACCCGGTGCTCAAGTTCCTGAAAAAGCGCATGCGCATCACCGACCAGTTCGACGGTGAAAAGCTCTCGACCATGATCAACGGCGTCAAGCACTACACCCCGCTGTTCGTGGTGCTGGTGCTGATCGGCACCACCGACATCATCTTCGCGGTGGACAGCATCCCTGCGATCTTCGCGATCACCAGCGACCCGTTCATCGTGCTCACGGCCAACATTTTCGCGATCCTGGGCCTGCGTGCGCTGTACTTCCTGCTGGCTGACCTGGCAGACCGCTTCCACCTGCTCGCCTACGGTCTGGCACTCGTGCTGATCTTCATCGGCGGCAAGATGCTGCTGATCGATGTCTACAAGATTCCAATCGGCTACGCGCTGCTGGTCACGGCTTCGCTGATCGCCGGCTCCATCATCCTGTCGCTGCGCTCGTCCAGCCCCAAGCCCAAGAGCTCGTAAGCAGCTTTTCCAACCGGGGGCCTGAAGGCCCCCAACAGGAGACAAGTGATGGAAATGTTCGACTCCGTGATGGTCTTCATGCTGGCGGGCCTTGCCGCAGCCACCGTGATGTCCTACCGCTCCGGCAATGAAAAGCGTGACGTGGGCTTCCTGGCTGCCTTGACCACGCTGTGGGGTGCAGGCACAGCGGCTGCACTGCTCGCATGATGGAGCGCCTGTGTGCCCTTCGGCGCTGGCTGCGCGGCCTGGAACCCCGGGTGCGCAACCACCTGGGAAACAGTCCGTTCGCGCACCTGCAGCCTTGGCTGGAGCGGCGCGCGTTGTTCCGCTTTCAGCGCCAGCCGCTGGCACTGGGCGTGGCCGCCGGCCTGTTCTGCGGGCTGATTCCCGGGCCGCTGCAGATCCCGGGCACCCTGGGGGTGTGTGCGTGGCTGCGTGGCAACGTGGTGGCGGGTGCGGTGGCTACGTTCTACACCAACCCGCTGACCATCATGCCGCTGTACGTGCTGGCGTTCCACATGGGTGCCCTGGTGATGCCGGGCGAGCAACTTTTGCCCGCCTGGAGCCCCGAGGGCGGCGGCTTCTCGGTCGAGGCCATGGGCGGCTGGATGCAGGCCCTGGGCATCCCGCTGCTGGTGGGCCTGCCGACCATGGGCCTTACCTTTGCCGCACTCGGCTATGCGCTCGTGCACGTTCTGTGGCTGGTTCCGGCCCTGCACCGCAAGCGGCGCTGGGAAAAGTGCCGGGCCGCGCTGACGGGCTCACAGCCCTGAGCAGCCCTGCTGCAAGCCGCATCACCTGTACAGTGCCCACCGCGGCTGCACCACGCGGTGCAGCCTGCGGCAGGTCGCTGGCCAATCAATCGCTCAGTCAGTCGAGCTTCACGCCCACTTTGGTGATCACGCGGCCCCACTTGTCCCTCTCTGCGCGCGCAAAGCTGCCCATCTGGGCAGGCGTGCCTGGCATCGGCTCAACGCCCAAAGCCTGAAGCCGGGCTTTGGTGCGGGTGTCAGCCAGCGCTGTCTGCAGCGCCTTGCTGAACTGGGCCACCACATCGGCCGGTGCGCCTGCAGGCACCACCAGGCCCTGCCACGCAAACCCCTCAAATCCCTGGAGGCCCTGTTCCGAAATCGTGGGCACATCGGCCATGGTGGCTACTCGCTGCGGGCTCGCCACACCGATGGCCCTGACCTTGCTGCTGTGGAGGAACGGGTACACCGTGGCGCTGTCGATCCACATCGCGGGCACCTGGCCGCCAATCACGTCCTGGATGGCGGGGGCTGCGCCGCGGTAGGGCACATGGGTCAGCTTGAGCCCGCTTTGCTCGCGGAACAGCTCGCCCACCAGATGGTGCGGGCTGCCGGGCCCGGCGGACGCCCAGTTCACGCCATCGGCCTGCCCCTTGGCCCAGGCCATGAATTCCCTGAGATTTTTGGCCGGTACGTTGTTGGAAACCACGAGGAACATCGGGAAGCGCACCAGCAGCCCCACCGGCTGAAAATCCTTTTCGGCGTTGTAGCTGAGCTTGCTGAACAGGAACGGGTTGGCCGCCAGCGTGGCGAAGTCGGCCGAAAACACGAGGTTGCCGTAGTCCCTGTTGCGTGCGCTGTACTCGGCGGCGATGTTGGTGCCCGCCCCGGGCTTGTTGTTGATGATGACGGGGCGGCCCAGCGAGGCCGACATCGACTCGGCAATGGTGCGCGCCACGATGTCCGAGCCGCCGCCCGCGGCGTAGCCCACCACCCATTCAAGGGGCTTGGAGTCCTGGGCGTGGGCCAGGGGCAGAGTGGTGGCAAGGGCCAGGCCTGCGAGGGTGGCGAGGAAGTGTTTGCGCTGCATGGTGCTGCTGTCTCCGGGGTTGTAAAAATTCAAGGCGAGTCGATGCCTGCACCGTCTCTGAGGTGCTCATCTGGGTGTGTGCAGAGGCTCTTTAGGCCGCTACCGCGTGGCTGGGGACCACGGGCGTGATGGCCTGGTGGGTGCGCGCGTCTGTTGCGGGCACGGCAGCGCCACGCGCCAGTTGCAGCGCGTGCTGCAGCGTGACCTGGTCGCCAATGTGGTTGGCCAGCAGCAGCACCAGGCGCGCGTTCATGGCGTGGCTTTCGGCAGTGCTCAGGCCCTGGTGCGCGGTGATCAGCGCCTCATAGAAGTCGTCGCAGGCCTGCAGGTGGGGGGCGGTGTTCAGCATGGGCGTGTGGCTCCGTGTCATGCGGCAGTGGTGGCTGCGGTAGTGGCTGCCGTGGTGGCTGCCGTGGCCTGGGCCAGCGCACTGCGCACGGCGGCTTCGGTGGGCGTGCGCCAGCGTGCGCACACATGCTGGTCCGGGCGGACCAGGTAGGCGGTGCCGGGCTGCGCATCCAGCCGCTGCGCGGCCAGCGCCTGCGGGTCGATCACGTCGATGCCGATCTGCAGCACCTTCACGCCAGGCAGGTCATGGGCCCATGTCGGTGCCGGGCCAAACACCAGCAGCGTGAAGTCCGGCCCCAGTTCGCGCAGCAGCCAGGTGGGCTGGCCCTGCTTGGTCACCGGTGCATCGAGCAGCACCGCGCCGGGCACTTGTGTACCCGCAAACGTGTCGGTGTCTGCCGTGTTCAGTGGCGATGCATGCAGCGTGGCGGGCACCGACAGCCGCCCGCTGTTGACGATGCGCCGCGCAAACGCGTGGTCGCGCGCCAGGTGCAGTGCGGCATCGCGGAACAGGCGGCTCACCTCGCTCTTGGGCGTGATGAAGTCGGTGGCGCGGGTGGAGTTGCACAGGTTCTCATCGGCTGCGTATTCGCGCTCGGGGCCGTACGTCGCTACCAGCGCCGGGCTGGCGCGGCCGCTGAGCACCCAGTCCAGCTTCCAGGCCAGGTTCTCGGCGTCCTGCACACCGCTGTTGGCGCCGCGGGCGCCAAAGGGCGACACACCATGCGCGCTGTCGCCCGCAAACACCACGCGGCCGTGCACGAACTGGTCCATGCGCAGGCAGGCAAAGGTGTAGACGCTGGCCCAGTCCAGCTCGAACTGCGCATCAGCTCCCAGCAGCGCCTTCACGCGCGGGATGATGTTCTCGGGCTTCTTTTCTTCTTCCGGGTCGGCGTCCCAGCCCAGCTGGAAGTCGATGCGCCACACGTTGTCGGGCTGGCGGTGCAGCAGCACGCTCTGGTTGGGGTGAAAAGGCGGGTCGAACCAGAACCAGCGCTCGGTCGGAAAGTTGGCATCACCAGACAGCTTCACGTCGGCAATCAGGAACCGGTCCTGAAAGATACGCCCCTTGCTTTCCAGCCCCAGCATCTGCCGCGTGGGTGAGCGCGCGCCGTCGCAGGCGACCAGCCACTGTGCGTCGATCTGGTAGCCGCCCTCGGGCGTGTCGATGCTGAGCAGCGCACCGTCTTCACGCGCATCCACAGTGGTCACCTTGTTGTGCCAGCGGATGTCGATGCCCGGCAACTGCAGTGCGCGCTCCACCAGGTAGGCCTCGGCGTAGTACTGCTGCAGGTTGATGAAGGCGGGGCGCTCGTGGCCCTCTTCGGGCAGCAGGTTGAACGCGTACAGCTGCTCGTCCTTCAAAAACACCTTGCCCAGGTTCCACGAGATGCCCTTGTCCACCATGCGCTGGCCCACGCCCAGGCGGTCCCAGATTTCGAGCGTGCGCTTGGCAAAGCAGATGGCGCGCGAGCCGATGGAGAGCTTGTGGTCGTTGTCCAGCACCACCACACGCTGCCCGCGCTGGGCCAGGTCGATGGCCAGCGACAGGCCCACGGGGCCCGCGCCAATGACCACGACGGGGTGCTGGGCGGGCGTCGTGCGGTCCTGGTCGGGCGAGCGCACATAGCCGAAGTCGAGGGCCTGCACCTCGGCGCCACTAGCGTGGAAGGACTCTGATGGAATGTCTCTGGGGTTCATGGGTTCTGCGACCTTTTGATGTGTGTTGGAACATTGCCTGATGTGAGGAGCTGACCTTTGCAACTGGCGCGCCCTGAGCGAGGGCAGCCGAGCAAGGGCCGCCCCGCAGCGAGGGCTGCGTCCCCCTTCCCGAAGCGCTTGCGCTTCGAGAGAAGGGGGAAGCGGCGCAGCCGCTCAGGGGGATGCCCTTTACTCAACCCTCCAGGGCTTTCCACATCGCCACGTCGCGCTCGGCGGTCCAGATGCGTGGGTCGGGGTACTGCGTGGCCTCGTCGTAGGCACGGGTCACGTCAAACGGCATGCAGTGGTTGAAGATCACCCAGTGGCCGTACTTGGGCTGCAACTTGGCAAACGTCGCCTCGTACACCTTGCGCAGGTCTTCGCCCTGGGCGGCACTGGCCTTCACGCTCTCGTACAGGTCGCTGATGAAGGCGCGTGTGCCCGCCAGACCCGCCTGCACCTGCTCGGGTGTCTGCAGCGCGGCGCCGCGGCCCGGCACCAGCTTCTCGGGCTTCAGGGCGGCCAGGTTGTCCAGCGTCTGTGGCCAGTCCTTGAAGTACGCGTCGCCTGCATAGGGCGTGGCATCGAACTCCACCAGGTCCCCGCTGAACAGGATCTTTTCCTGCGGCAGCCAGGCCACGGTGTCGCCCTTGGTGTGGCCGCGGCCCAGTTGCAGGATCTGCACTTCGAGCTTGCCCAGCCACAGGGTCATCTTCTGGTTGAAGGTCATCGTGGGCCAGGTCAGGCCGTCGGGCACGCTCTCCACGTTCTGGAACAGGCGCGGAAAGCGGCCGATCTCGCTGTCCTTGTCGAACTGGCCGCGCTCCACGATCAGGTCGCGCGTGTCCTCGCTGGCAATGATGTGTTCGGCACCGTAGGCGCTGGCGCCCAGCACGCGCACCGCGTGGTAGTGGCTCAGCAGCACGTACTTGATGGGCTTGTCGGTGACTTCGCGGATGCGGCGGATCACGTCCTGCGCCATCACCGGCGTGGCCTGGGTGTCGATGACCATCACCGCGTCATCGCCAATGATGATGCCGGTGTTGGGGTCGCCCTCGGCCGTGTAGGCATAGGCGTGGTCCGAAAGCTTGTCGAAGCTCACCTTCTTCACTTCGAGGTCGGCGGCGGAGGCAAAGGTTTTGACGGTGCTCATGGTGGTGATTTGTTAATGGTGAATGCGTTTATCTAAACGGAATGCGTTGATGTTAGGCAAGAAATTCGTTCATGTCTAACGCATTTGTTTAGGTGTAAACCCGAAGGGCGATGGAATGCGGCGCACCATGGACAATCGCCCCATGCCCACGACGACCCCCGACCTGCCCCTCGCCGACGACGAAGACACGCCCCGCAGCCCGCGCGGCATTCAGAGCGTGGAGGTGGGCGGCCAGCTGCTGAAGGTGCTGGCACGCACCGGCCGGCGCATGGCGCTCAAGGACCTGGCCCGCGCGGCCGACATGACGGCCGCCAAGGCGCACCCGTATCTGGTCAGCTTTGGCAAGCTGGGCCTCATCGAGCAGGACGCCGTGAGCGGCCACTACGGCCTGGGGCCCCTGGCCATGCAGCTGGGCCTGATCAGCCTGCAGCAAGTGGACCCGGTGCGCCTGGCCATTGCCGAGCTGCCCGCGCTGGCCCAGCGCATCGGCTACACCGTGTCCGCGTCTGTGTGGGGCGACAACGGCCCCACCATCATCCGGGTGGAAGAAGGCCCCACCGCCGTGTACGTGGCCATGCGCCACGGCACCACGGCCTCGGTGCGGCACACGGCCACGGGCAAGGTGTTTGCCGCCTTTGGCCCGCGCGAGCGCGTGGCGGCGGCGCTGGCGGCCGAAGGGTTTGCCGGCGCGCTCGATGAACCGGCGTTTGCCGCCGAGCTGGACGGCGTGCGCCAGCACCACATCAGCGAGGTGACCGACCAGCTTTTGCCCGGCATCAGCGCACTGGCCACACCGGTGTTTGACGGGTTCGGGCAACTGGTGCTGTGCCTCGCCACCATCGGGCCCAGCGCCACACTGCAGGCCGGGCCCGCGAGCCCGGCGGCGCAGCATCTGCGCGAGGCATCGCGCAGCCTGTCGCAGCGGCTGGG
>LNEG01000039.1 GCA_001464865.1 Burkholderiales bacterium Ga0074133 | reverse complement strand
GTTCCTCGCTGAATCTGCTCTTCTTCATGTCCGTCATTCTCCTGGTGGTTGACGGACTTCACTAACTTCAGACTGGTACGGCTGGAAGGGGGCAGGTCATTGGAGCGCATGAGTCCAGTTCTTCGGCAGAGCCCGAGGAGGTGGCTCCACCCGCACGGGGTAATCGCGGGACTCAGCCGCGGCGGGGCAGAGAGTGGCGTTTCAGCGACGGACCTGCAGCGAACCGGGGTTCACGATGTTGGTCGGCGTGCCCTTGATGAAGTTGACCACGTTGTCGAAGGCGGCGCCAAAATACAGCTCGTAGCTGTCTTGCTCCACATACCCGATGTGCGGCGTGCAAATGCAGTTCTCCAGACGCAGCAGCGCATGGCCCTGCAGGATGGGCTCGCTCTCGAAGACGTCCACGGCTGCCATGCCCGGCCGGCCACGGTTGAGTGCGGCGATCAGTGCATCAGATTCGATCAGCTCCGCACGGGACGTATTCACCAGCAAGGCGGTGGGCTTCATGCACGACAGGTCTTCCAGTGACACCACTCCACGCGTCTCATCGGTCAGACGCAGATGCAGGGAGATCACATCGCACTGGGCAAAGAACTCTTCCTTGGTGGTCGCCGCCTGATAGCCATCGGTAAGTGCCTTTGCGCGTGAGGCTTCGCGGCCCCACACGCGCACGTTCATGCCAAATGCGCGCCCATATCCCGCCACGATCTGGCCAATCCGGCCGTATCCCCAGATGCCTAGCGTCTTGCCGCGCAGCACAGTACCGAGGCCAAAGTTGGCGGGCATGGAGGCCGTCTTGAGGCCAGACTGCTGCCAGGCGCCGTGCTTGAGGTTCGAAATGTACTGTGGCAGTCGGCGCATTGCAGCCATCACAAGGGCCCAGGTCAGCTCGGCTGGCGCCACAGGCGAGCCAATCCCTTCGGCAACGGCAATGCCTCGCTCCGTGCACGCGGCCACGTCGACATGGCTGCCGACCTTGCCTGTTTGCGCGATCAGCTTCAACCGCGGCAGTTTTTCGATGAGTTGGCGGCTGATGTGCGTACGCTCCCGTACCAGAACGATGATGTCTGCATCCTTGAGCCTGACCGAAAGCTGGCCGATGCCCTTGACAGTGTTGGTGTAGACCTTGGCCGTGTAGGCATCCAGCCTGGAGGCGCAATGGAGCTTTCGCACCGCATCCTGGTAGTCGTCGAGGATCACAATATTCATCCTCATATTGTGCCTTGCAGCTCTACCAGGGCATCCCATGCTGGCTGGGATGCCACGAGGTATCTCGGGCAAACTGACCTGGTGCCTTCGGAGCGCCGAGCTGATTCTTCTTCACGCGAAAGCCCCGCGGCACGTAGGGTAGCCGGTCGCAGGTTTTCGCCTCCAAGTAAGCACAGGTGTCAGCGCGAGCCCAGGCGACTCCAATGAAGACTGCGCTACGACGATGGGGTCAGGTGGTTGCGCCCCGGTGACGCTGTAGAGCCTCAAAGGCGGCCAACCGGTCTAGTTCCGCGCATACATCCGCCATCCGTCCCGAAATGGCCAGCCGGCCAGAACCCGGATCGGCAAACCGGCGCACAGCGCGCGGTACCCGGCAGCCGAGACTCTCCGCTGTAGCTGTCGACGTCACTGATGCGCGCCGATGCAGGCTGGGAGGCGCAGCCAGAAAACCGCGTCCGCTATGGGTTGACCTGGATGCGGGCTGAGCCGGGCTGGCGACAGGCCGCACCGTAAACGGCCAGTTGCCGCGTAGCGGAGGCCTGTGAACGGGCGGGGCCGACGGCAAAGGAGGCCTTTGTCCCTGCGACAAGGCTGAATTCGGCAAAACGGCCTGCACGGCAGGTAAGCCCGATTCGTTTGGTGCCAGATCCGGCAGGGGGTGAATACCGTCGCAGGCAGCGGCGGTGGTATCTCTCCGGAGCAGGGCACTGGCGGTAGCACCATCGCGGCCTGATTGCATCCACGACATCAGCTTGCAAAGGTGCCGCGGGAGGGCGTTGAAAGCAGGTAAGACAATTCCCATGTGAAAACTCCGAATATCGGGGGTTGAACATAGGCAGGATTGCAAAACCACTCGCGCAGTACATCCCTGGCAGCCGGTATAAACCGCTGATCTGGAGAAATTTGCACAAGGAGATAACGGCTGAGCTGCAGGGCTGGAATGTCTCCATGACACGCCAAACGCCCGCCACCTGCGGCCAGCCGTGGTGGGGGCTACATGAGCATCGTGTTGCGGATCAGCCCCACGGCCAGACCTTCGATTTCGAAAGGCTCGCCGGGCTGGACCACGATCACGGGATAGTCAGGATTTTCTGGCAGCAGTTCGATGGAACTGGCCGTACGCCGCAGCCGCTTGACGGTGACGTCATCCCCCAGGCGTGCGACGATGATCTGGCCGTTGCGGGCTTCTCTTGTGGACTGCACGGCCAGCAGGTCGCCGTCCATGATGCCGGCGTCGCGCATCGACATGCCGCGAACCTTCAGAAGGTAGTCTGGCTTGTGCTGGAAAAGGCTGTTTTCAACGCAGTAGGTCTGGTCCACGTGTTCCTGCGCGAGAATGGGCGAGCCCGCTGCCACGCGGCCCACCAGGGGCAGGACGAGTTGCGAAAGCCCCGGCATGGGCAGGCTGAACTGGTTGCCCCGCGCCGCATTGATGGACCGCACGGTCTCGTTGCGCAGCCGGATGCCACGGGATGTGCCGCTGACGAGTTCGATCACCCCCTTGCGGGCCAGGGCCTGCAGATGCTCTTCTGCGGCATTGGCCGATTTGAAGCCCAGTTCTGCCGCGATTTCGGCCCGTGTAGGTGGCGCGCCGGTGCGGGCGATCGCAGTCTGGATGAGATCCAGGATCTGTTGCTGGCGGGCCGTGAGTTTCGGGTTGTCGAGCATGGAGGGCTCCGTGGAGTAGCGCTACGTGGAGGGACTGGTTTTTAATCCAGTACCTGTATTTTTCACCAGTTTTTCGGAGTGTGCAAGTGAGTGGGCAAAAAATTGTGGTCCTGGGCACCGGCGGAACCATTGCGGGCACGGCTGCCGATGCCGCAGACAACATCGGCTACAAGGCTGCGCAGGTGGGCGTGCGTGACCTGCTGGCATCGATTCCTGCTTTTGGCCGTGCAGGTGGCGGAACCGTCGAGGCTGAGCAGGTCGCCCAGGTCGACAGCAAGGACATGGACTTTGATATCTGGAGGCAGCTTGCCTGCCGGTGCCAGCATCACCTGGACAGCCCCTCGGTGCAAGGTGTGGTGATCACCCATGGCACCGACACCCTGGAAGAAACCGCATGGTTCCTGCAGGAAGTGCTCCATTGCGCTAAGCCGGTGGTGCTGACCTCGGCCATGCGGCCGGCAAGCGCGCTGACTCCCGACGGCCCCCAGAACCTGATGGACGCGGTGGCCTTGGCACTGGCCCCGGATGTGTGCGGCGTGTTTGCGGTGGCAGCGGGCGAGGTCCACGGGGCCCGCCTGGTTCAGAAAGTGCATCCTTACCGGGTCAACGCCTTTGCGTCGGGCGATGGCGGGCCCATGGGCTGGATGGAGGAGGGCAGCGTACGCTGGGCGCCAAATATTGCTGTAGCCCAGGTTTCAAATGGACGAATTGCTATGAATGTAATAGCAAATTCCATTCCTGCCCCCCGCGTGGAAATCATTCTGAGTCACGCTGGAGCCACTGGCAACCTCGTGGACGCTCTGGTGCGCGATGGAGTGCAGGGCCTGGTGGTTGCGTGTACCGGCAACGGAACCATTCACCACGCATTGGAAGGGGCGCTGCTGCGCGCCCAGTCTGCTGGCGTGAAGGTGGTGCGCGCTACCCGCTGCAACGGGGGGCAGGTCCTGCCCAAGCCGGGCGATCTGTTCGGGGACTCCCAAGGCCTCTCCCCGGTCAAGGCTCGCATTTCGCTGATGCTTGACCTACTGGCCGGCTCTTGAGCCAAGGCGCGCATGTCATTTTGGGCAGCTCTCAAAACCCATGGTTGGGCATATCCTGCGCTGGAGGTCGTCCACATCGCGGGCATCGCGCTGGTGATTGGCAATCTGGTGCTCCTGGAGTTGCGCGTATTCGGCCTCGGCCGCATGCTGCCTGCCAAGGAGCTTGCCCGCTTGTGCCTTTCATTGACCGTGGCGGGCTTCGCGCTCATCGCCGCGTCGGGCCTGGTGATGTTTGCAACGCAGGCGGAAGAACTGCTGGCAAACCGGGCATTCACCCTCAAGATGGTGCTGTTGATGCTGGCGGGATGCAACGCAGCCTGGTTCCATGGCAGAAAATCGCTCGACAGGCTGGACGGGATGGCGCGCGCATTGATGCTGGTGTCGACCATCCTCTGGCTGGCGATGGCCGCCAGCGGCCGCTGGATTGCCTACCTTTGAGGGAGAAACACATGTCTGTTCAACGTCGCCATTGCATCCTCGCGCTTGCCGCGCTTCCCTTGTGGACCCGGGCACACCACGGCTGGAGCAGTTTTGACGCGGAACGGCCGATTTACCTCGCCGGGACGGTACGCAAAGTGCGATGGCAAAACCCCCATGCCGAGCTGGAGCTTGAGCTGCCCGCGGATCTTTCAGTGCCGGGCGATCTGGCGCAACGCACGATCCCGGCGCAGACCGCACCCGTGGATGGAAAGGCGCTACTGGCAAAGGCCGTCGTGCCGCGCCGGCGCGACCGGCTTTGGCAGGTTGAGCTCGCTCCGCTGACGCGCATGCAGGCATGGCAGATCGCCGAAATCAAGCCTGGCGCAGCCGTGTCGCTGGTCGGCTTCACGCTGCGCGAGGAAAAGGGCGACGCAGTGTTGCGGGCAGAGTTTCTCTTCGTCGATGGCAAGGCGTACGCCTTGCGTTCGGGGCCTGCCTGAAACGGGGCGTCCATCTCTCGAAGGGCTCCTCGGGCTAGGTCGCCCCGGGCACAGTCATGGCGGTCGCCGCGGGCGGTGTATCCCTTCAGACCGCGACACGCGCGCCATAAGCCGAACCACAAGCGCCTGCTGATGTTCACGGTGTGCCAAAGAAAACGGCGTCTGCAAGAGACGCCGTTTTGCTTTTCGAACCCGTGCCGAGTCCGCGAGTTCAGCTTGCCAGGGCCTTCAGGGCTCGGTCAGTGATCTCGTCGACGCTGCCCGTGCCACTGATGGCACGGTACTTGGGGGCAAGGTCAGGGGCTGTCTTGGCCCAGCTGCTGTAGTAGTCCACCAGCGGGCGTGTCTGGTCGCTATAGACCTGCAGGCGCTTCTGCACGGTTTCTTCCTTGTCGTCTTCGCGCTGGATGAGGTCTTCGCCGGTCACGTCGTCCTTGCCCGCCACCTTGGGTGGATTGAACTTGACATGGTAAGTGCGACCGCTGGCCGGATGAGAGCGGCGGCCGCTCATGCGTTCGATGATGGCGTCAAACGGCACATCGATTTCCAGCACGTAGTCAAGCTTCACGCCTGCCGCCTTCATGGCGTCGGCCTGGGGAATGGTGCGGGGAAATCCGTCGAAAAGGAAACCGTTGGCGCAGTCGGCCTGGGTAATGCGTTCCTTGACCAGGCCGATGATGATGTCGTCGCTCACGAGGGCGCCGGAGTCCATGACGGCTTTGGCTTGCAGGCCCAGTGGGGTGCCAGCCTTCACCGCCGCACGAAGCATGTCGCCCGTGGAGATTTGCGGGATGCCGTACTTCTGGCAAATGAACGTGGCTTGCGTGCCCTTTCCGGCGCCGGGCGCGCCCAACAGAATCAGTCTCATGGAAATCCTCGAAGGTTAGAAATCGGTTGGCGCCGCTGGCGGGGGCCATGCCACCACGCTGCGGTGGTTGCCGATACGCCCAGGGTGCGATGCTCTCGTTACATTCGAGGATAGCATGTGACTCCTTCGTCGTGACTTACACGGACGGGCCTTGCCAGTGCAGCGCGCCGGGCCGGTGGTGCCCTCGATGCCGGCACCCAAACCGGAAGTCACAGCAGCCTGGCCAGCGTTTCCCCCGGCGCATCCTGCGGACCCTGGGCGTGCCCCGCGCACACGCCAGCAGATCAGACGGCGGCCAGCAGGGCGCGCACCCGCGCCAGGTCATCTGGCGTGTCGACACCCGGCCCGGGAGCCTTGTCCGCCAGGTGGACGGCAATGCGGTGGCCATGCCAGAGCGCACGCAGTTGCTCCAGCGCCTCGACCGTCTCGGTGGGCGCTGCAGGCAGCCCCGGAAAGCTGCGCAGGAAGCGCGCGCGGTAGCTGTAGATGCCCACGTGACGCAGAGGCGCAAAACCGATGCCTTGCGTTGCCGATTCCCACCATGCGGTGTCGGGCTGGTCGCGGCACCATGGAATGGGGGCGCGGCTGAAGTAGTGCGCAAACCCGCTGGCATCCAGCACGACCTTCACCACATTGGGATTCAGGTAGTCGTCCAGGGACGCAATCCGGTGCGCGGCAGTGCCCATGCTGGCATCGGCAGAGGCAGTCAGCAGACCAGCCACAGCGTTGATGAGGTCGGGGTCGATCAGGGGTTCATCGCCCTGAACGTTGACCACCGTATCGTCGCCATCCAGCCCGAGCTGCACGCAGGCTTCGGCCAGTCGGTCGCTGCCGCTGGCGTGGTCAGAGCGCGTGAGGATGGCTTCAACGCCGTGGCGGATGCACACATCGACAATGCGAGCGTCATCCGCGGCCACCACCACCCGGCTGGCTGCGCTCTCTGCCGACCTGCGAGCCACGCGCACCACCATGGGCAGGCCCGCAATGTCTGCCAGCGGTTTGTCCGGCAAGCGGCTGGATGCCAGCCGGGCCGGGATCAGTACCGTAAAGCCGGGCCGCCCGGAGCTGCGCGCCGCTGGCTGCGGCAGGCCCGCCAGCGCGCTCACCGCTCCAGTTCCTCGTCGCTCAGGGGGCGGGCTTCGTTCTCCAGCAGCACGGGGATGCCGTCGCGTACTGGGTAAGCCAGACGCGCGCTGCGCGAAACAAGTTCCTGCGCCTCGCGGTCGTATGTCAGTGGGCCCTTGGTCACGGGGCATACCAGCAGTTCAAGCAGTTTCGGATCCATGGCGGAGAGTGTGTTTGGTGGGCGCATGTCGCCCGAGACGGAGCGCGCGCGGGTGGCGCACAAGGGCAGCCAACAAGGGCAGCCACGATCATAGCTGCGGGTGCCTGGCCGGTGGGTGATCGTGATGTCCCCCGGCGGGACCCGGATTCGCATCCGCAGCGCTGCAGGCATCTGCCGACCAGCCACGCAGCTTGCGGCCACGCAGCCTGCGGCCCCGCAGGCGCCAAAGGACTGGCGAAGCCGGGTGCGGACAAATCAGCCGCGTGGAGTGCCAAGCTGGCCCGTGGCAGACGCCAGACACTGATCAACGGCGATGTCCAGGGCTTTGAAGAAGCCATCGTCGATGTCCAGAACCAGTGGCACCGCCAGCACGTGCGGGTGCCGTCGCCAGAGCTTCACAGCGTCTTTTTCGGTGCAAATGATGCTGTAGCGCTCGCCGAATAATGCCTCCCAGCTATCAAAATCATAGTGATCTGGCAGGCCTTCAGCCTGTGCAAGCGTGAGCCCTGCCGCCCGCAGCATTTCAAAGAACACTTCAGGCTGCGCCACGGCGGCCACGGCATGCACCGGGCGGCCCCGCAGCTCCCTGATCGCGATGTGCTGTCCGTCGGAGCGCACTGCCCAGGGAGCTAGGCTTCGCCGGGTGCCAAACGCGGGCGATGAAGTCCCGGCCGGGGGGAGGGCGGCCGCATGCAGCACAAACCCCACCGGACGTGGCCATGGCTCCCGCAGCGGACCCGCGGGCAGTAGAAAACCGTTGCCGGTCCCGTCGGCGTTGAACACGCAGATTTCCAGATCCCGTTGCAGCGCCAGGTGCTGCAGGCCGTCATCGCACAGGATGACATCGGTGTCGGGATGGGCTGACAGCAGCGCCCTGGCCGCCTCGATGCGCTGTAAGGCCACAAACACGGGCAGCCCCGGGCAGCTGCGGGCGATGAGCGCCGGCTCGTCGCCAACTTCTTGCGCCGTACTGTCGGCAAGCACGGCCATGCAGGCACGCGACTGGCGCCCGTAACCTCTTGAGATCACACCGGGCCGCAGCCCGCGCGACTGCAGGTGCCGGGCGAGGGCAATGACTACCGGAGTCTTTCCTGCACCGCCCGCGATCACGTTACCCACGACGATGACAGGCCTGCCGGGATGTTCGGACGCCAGAAGTCCGCTGCGGTAAAGCCTGCGGCGAACCGCCACCACTGCGCCGTAGAGCAGTGCAACAGGCAACAGCGCCAGGGCGCCAGGGCCGCGCTTTCGCCAGCTTCGTTGCAACCAGCCCTGCAGATGCCGGCCGCGCGAAGGGGCCGGCTCAGCAGGCCGCTGCGGCGGCTGGGCAGCGGTCACCGCGCCACCATGCGCGGGTCAACGGCCGTTCGCCGCCCGCGCACCTGCGGACGACTGCGTGGCAAAGGTGATCTGTGTGAGCCCCACGCGCCGTGCGGCCTCCATGACGGTCACCACCGACTGGTGCGGCGACATCGCGTCGGCGCTGATGATGATCACCGTGCCTGCACCGGCGGTAGCCGCGGCCCGCAGCGCCTGGGCCACCGCGTCCACGCTTTTGCCTTCCACGGTGGATTTGTTGACGGCATAGCGACCGTCCGAAGCGACCGCGACGATCACTTCCTTGGGGTGGTCACGCTGCTGTTCGGCATCTGCCACCGGCAGGGTGAGTTGCAGCTCGGTGAACTTGCTGTACGTCGTGGTCAGCATCAGGAAGATGAGGATGACCAGCAGCACATCGATGAACGGGATGAGGTTGATTTCGGGCTCATCCTTGGGGCGGGGGCTGAAGTTCATGGCAGATGTTCTGTTGCGCGGACATGGGACCCTGCGACAGGGTACGGGCCAGTGCCAGCCGGTGTCTCAGCGGGCCTTGCGGTGGCGAAGGATATGGCGCACAAATTGCTCTGAAGCCAGTTCCAGCGTCAGCAGGTAGGCATCGACCCGGGCGCGGAAGTACCGCCAGAAAATCAGCGCCGGAATGGCCACGATGAGTCCGAAGGCCGTGTTGTAGAGCGCAATCGAGATCCCGTGCGCCAGCTGCGCCGGGTTGCCGCCGCCCACCGCCTGGCCTACGCCCCCCGTGCCGGTCTGCGAACCGAAGATCTCGATCATGCCGATGACGGTACCCAGCAGGCCCAGCAGCGGCGCCGCCGACGCAATGGTGGCCAATGCGGCCAGATACTTTTCGAGCCGGTGGGCCACAGCACGGCCGGCGCCTTCCATGGCAGCGCGCAAGTCCGCTTCACTGCACTGCGGGTTGCTGTTGAGTGTGCGAAGCCCGGTGGCCAGCACTTCACCCAGGGCTGAGTTCTGTGCCAGCTGGTTGACCACATCAGGGGTGGGGACCGATCGCGAGGACACCGTGATGGCTTCGTCGAGCAGTTTCGGGGGGGCGACCCGGGACGTCTTGAGGGCCACGAAGCGCTCGAAAATCAGTGCCATTCCGAGCACGGAACATGCGATCAGGGGCCAGATGGGCCAGCCAGCGGCTTGTATGATGGACAGCAAATCTCTCTCCGGGGCACTAGAAGGGCAGCGGCGATTATGGCCCAGCTTGCACTGTCACCCGCGTCACAAACAGTTACCTTGCCAGGCTCGAATCCGGCATCGTTGTGGACTCACAAAAACTGTGGATAACTTTGTGGGCAACTGGGTGCTCATGGCCCCCAAACCGGCGCCACGCCGTGCTTGCAACAGATTGATGAAAAAAAAGGCAATGAAAAATCGTTATAAATCAACGGGTTGCACGTATTTCCGTGCTTTTGGCGGGATATTTGCGTTGGAGCTAGCCCCGTCTGCCGCTTCCGTCCATCTGTGGAGTAGTGGATCACGCAGCGGCGCCCGGAAGCGCGTGAAGCCTCATGCCTGAGCTGCAAAACCCAGCATTGACGCCGCGCGTGTGGGAAGTTGGCGCGCTGTGCCGCGCCATTGCTGATGCGCTGGAGGCGCGATTCAATCCCGTAGCGGTCCGCGGGGAGATTACGGGCTTCTCGCGCGCAGCCAGTGGTCATTGCTACTTCACCGTCAAGGATGCCAACGGGCAACTGCGGTGTGCGATGTTCAGGCGGGCCGCCCTGCTGCTTGACTTTTCGCCGAGAGACGGTGAACTGGTGGAGTTGCGGGGACGCCTGGGCGTGTACGAAGCCCGCGGAGACCTGCAATTCATTGTCGAAAGCATGCAGCGGGCCGGGCAGGGCGCCCTGTTCGAGCAGTTTTTGCGACTCAAAGCCGGCCTGGAGGCCGAAGGGCTATTTGATCCCGCCCGCAAGCGGCCGTTGCCCCTCCAGCCGCGGGGGATCGGCCTGGTCACTTCGCTGGGGGCCGCAGCGCTGCATGACGTGGTGAGCGCGCTGCGCCGCAGGGTTCCCCATATTCCGGTGGTGCTGGTGCCAACGCCTGTTCAGGGTGCAGGTGCCCCGGCATCGTTGGTGGCTTCGCTATCAAAGTTGTATCACATGGCCCAGCAGGCAAAAGCGCCAGGGGCCGATCTGACGCAGATTCCGGCCATCGACGTCATCCTGCTCGTGCGTGGCGGCGGCTCGATCGAGGACCTGTGGGCGTTTAACGACGAGCGCCTGGCGCGCAGCATTGTTCAGAGCCCTGTGCCGCTGGTGTGCGGGGTGGGGCACGAAACGGATTTCACCATTGCCGATTTCTGCGCTGACCTCCGAGCGCCCACCCCCACGGCAGCCGCAGAACTGGTAGCCCAGCCACGGGATGTCTGGCTGCGGGCGCTGAACCTGCTGGGCAGCCGCCTGGAAGACGCCGTGCAACGGCAGGTGGATTCGCGCTCCCAGCGGTTGGACCAGGTAGCCGCTCGCCTTGGCAGGCCTTCCTCGTTGGCCGGCCGCCAGCACCTGCAGCTGGCGAGGCTTGCCCAGCGCATGCGCCACGCCGTGCACCTGCGCATGCAGCGGCAGCAGCATGCGCAAGCCGTAGTGGCCAGTGCCCTGACGCAGGCCCTGCAGCAGCGCCTGCGGGCGCAGGCCGAGCGCATGGAACGCGCTGAACTGCGGCTGGGCCTGCTGGACCCGCGCCTGGTATTGCAGCGCGGCTATGCGATGCTGACCGACAGCTCCGGCCGTGCCGTGGTGAGCGCGGGGCAGGCCGGCCCTGGCGATGCGCTCAAGGCCACTTTGGCCGACGGAACGCTGGACGTGACCGTGGCCCGGCAGGCGCGGCTGCTCTGATCCTGCGAGCCTGTCTCCTGCAGCGCCAGCGCAGGCACAAAGGCCTTTGATGCAGGGCCTCCCCGATGTTCCTACAATGCGCCTTTGCCCTGCGGCCACCAGACCACCATCCTGCCGCCGCGGCAGGCGCCGATTTCAAACCACGAGGAAACCACACCATGGAACATACCCTTCCCCCGCTGCCCTACGCCATCGACGCGCTCGCTCCGCACTACAGCCAGGAAACGCTGGAGTACCACCATGGCAAGCACCACAACGCCTACGTGGTGAACCTCAACAACCTGCAAAAGGGCACCGAGTTCGAGTCGATGTCGCTGGAAGAAATCGTCCAGAAGTCCAGCGGCGGCGTCTACAACAACGCAGCCCAGATCTGGAACCACACATTCTTCTGGAACTGCATGGCCCCTCAGGGCGGCGGCGAGCCATCGGGCGCGCTGGCTGCAGCGATCAACGCCAAGTGGGGCAGCTACACGGCGTTCCGCGAAGCGTTCGTGAAGAGCGCCGTGGGCAACTTCGGTTCTGGCTGGACCTGGCTGGTCAAGAAGGCTGACGGCAGCGTGGACATCGTGAACACGGGCGCTGCAGGCACGCCTCTGACCACGGCCGACAAAGCTCTGCTGACCGTGGATGTCTGGGAACACGCCTACTACATCGACTACCGCAACCAGCGCCCCAAGTTCGTCGAGACTTTCTTCGACAAGCTGGTGAACTGGAAGTTTGCTGAAGCCAATTTCGCCTGATTCTGGCGGCTGCAAGCGGCAGTAGCGCCGCCCAGCGTTGGCGCTACCTGTTGTAAGCGACTGAGAAAAAAAGACGGCCTGAGGGCCGTCTTTTTCATGGGTAGGTCCGATACCGGCAGGACGCTGCGGCAGGCATGCTGCCCGGTGCAACGCCGCGACGGATTCGGCGCGTCACGGCTTGCGCTGGAACACGCTCCCTGCCAGCTTGCTGCCCGGCTTCACGTTTTTCTGTGCAAACCATCCCTTGTTCATTTCGAGTACGTAGCGCACGGGTTTGGCAGAGCAGTGCGAATCCAGCGTCTGCGGTTTCATGTCTTCCAGGTTCACGATGGTCCCGTCGTCATCCACGAAGGCTGCCGTCAGCGGGATCAGCGTGTTCTTCATCCAGAAGCACTGGACGGCCGGCTGCTCGAAGACGAAGAGCATGCCTTCGTGCTGCGGCATTTCCTTGCGGTGCATGAGCCCGGTCTGGCGTGCCTGGGGCGTTGACGCCACCTGCGCGTCAATGCGGTGAAAGCCTGCGGTCAGTTCCAGCCGCGGCAGGGACATCTGTGGCGCGTCCTGGGCGGCAGCGGGTGCAGCCGCGGCGCACGCCAGCGTGGCCAGGCCCAGAGCCCAGCGCGACAGCAGGGCGCCGGTGCTGGCCATCGGTGCATGCCAGGCAAAAATCAGGATCATTGCTCTATATCCTCAAGGAAAACACGGTGAAAGGGCTGTGCCATCTTACGCACGGGAGCACAGTGTGCCTTGTGCGGGCGCAGATCGTGCCGCGAGCCACAGTGGCATTTGCGGAGGTGCTGCCGTGGTTGCCGCCGACCCGGTCACCAAGCAAAACGCCCGCGGCTGCGGGCGTTGGAGGGCAGGCTGCTCCGGGCCTGCCGCTGCAGCAGGCCTGGCGATCAGGCTGCGCGCTGGGCAGTCTTCTTTTTCGCAACCTTCTTGTGGGTCTTTTTCTTGGCGGTTTTGGCCGTGGTGGCTTTGGTCGCCTTGGTTGCCTTCGTGGCCTTGGCCTTCACGACAGGTGCAGCAGCCATGGGCTGCGCGGCGGCTGGCGCCATGACGGGAGCGGTAGCAGGGGCGGGCGTCGTTGCCGGTGCCTGTGCAAACGCACCTGCAGCGCACAGACCAGTCACCAGTACAGCGAGGAGTTTTTTCATATATGTGCCGTTTCCAGTAATTACTTGCGTTCAAGGCGGCGCGCACCATTGCGCAGCCACGATGTAACGATAGCAGCGGCTGGCGCGTGGGCAAGCGCTGGCGCTGAAATATTTCTCATTAGAATCTTTCGGGCCTGCTCCCTTGGCTACACCCGTCGCGCCTGTGCCTGCGTGGGCCAGGCAGGGCCCTCACGGACAGGGGCCTTCATTTCCGGGCATCTCCGTCCGATACCGTTCAATGTCAGTTCTCACAGGATGCGCCGCCATGAGCCATTTCCAACACATCAAGGTTCCGGCTGACGGCCAGAAGATCAGCGTCAACGCAGACATGACGCTGAATGTGCCGGACCACCCCATCATTCCCTTCATCGAGGGCGATGGCACCGGGCTCGACATCACGCCGGTCATGATCAAGGTCGTGGATGCTGCCGTCGCCAAGGTCTACGGTGGTGCACGCAAGATCCACTGGATGGAGGTGTACGCAGGCGAAAAGGCCACCAGGGTGTACGGCCCTGATGTGTGGTTGCCCGACGAAACGCTGGCCGTACTGCGTGAGTATGTGGTCTCCATCAAGGGTCCGCTGACCACCCCCGTGGGCGGCGGCATCCGCTCGCTGAATGTTGCATTGCGGCAGGAGCTCGACCTGTACGTGTGTCTGCGGCCCGTGCAGTATTTCAAGGGCGTACCGTCGCCGCTGAAAGAGCCCGAGAAGACCAACATGGTCATCTTCCGCGAGAACTCCGAAGACATTTACGCCGGCATCGAGTTTGAAGCCAGGTCCGACAAGGCCCAGAAGCTCATCCGGTTCCTGCAGGACGAAATGGGCGTCAAGAAGATCCGCTTCCCCGACACGTCGGGCTTGGGCGTCAAACCGGTGTCCATTGAAGGCACCGAGCGTCTGGTGCGCAAGGCCATCCAGTACGCGATCGACAATGACAAGCCCAGCGTGACCATCGTGCACAAGGG
>LNEG01000038.1 GCA_001464865.1 Burkholderiales bacterium Ga0074133 | reverse complement strand
GCGCTGGCTTCAATAGGCTCACCCAGAACGGTTGGGCGCCAACCCAAGGGGGCGCACGCCAAGACCTCTGTCGGTAAAACTGGGCGAGGCGCTATCGCCAGAGATGCCGCGCAAGGGCCGCCCCGCCGCGCTGGCATCGTCCCCCTTCCCACATCGCGCCAGCGATGCGAGAGAAGGGGGAAGCGGCGCAGCCGCTCAGGGGGTTGTACCCTGTCTAGGCGCCAGGATCGCCATCGTCAGCCGCGACACACACGTCAGCTCACCCGCCTCGTTCACCATCTCGATCTGCCACACATGCGTGGTGCGGCCGATGTGCACCGGCCGGGCGGTGCCCGTCACCCAGCCGCTGGTGGCAGAGCGCAGGTGGTTGGCGTTGATATCGAGGCCCACCGCGTGGTGGCCTTCCGGGCTGGCGTAGTAGGCGCCGATGGAGCCCAGCGACTCGGCCAGCACCACGCTCACGCCGCCGTGCAGCAGGCCAAAGGGCTGCTTGGTGCGGTGGTCCACCGGCACCCGGCCGCGCACGAAGTCGTCGCCCAGCTCAATGATCTCGATGCCCAGGTGCTGGGCAGCGGTCTGCTGGTTGGCGCCGTTCAGCGCTGCGAGGGAGGCCTGTTTTTTCCAGATCGGTGTGGGCATCGGGGTGTCCTTGTGGGTGCGGCTTGCCGGCGGTGCGCTCCGGGGCGCGCGTAGGGGCGCGGCTCTACCGAAGCACGCCATAGTTCATCAATAATCAGGGTTTTCCCGTACGCCGCAGCGCCCTGCCGCCACCATCCAGCCGTGGCCGCAGTCCGGGAACCCCCCTGTTTCATCCATCCATTGTCCGTATTTCGCCGGAGTCCCGTTCCCATGCACCGTCGCCAGTTTGTCACCCTTGCCCGCAACACCGCCGTCCTGGCCGCCGCCCCGGCGGTGCTGCGCCACGCCGTCGCCCAGGAGGGCGGGCTGGCTGGCAAGACCATCTACATCGGCTGTTCGGGCGCGCTCAGCGGCCCGCTGGCGGGCTTCGGCCAGGACGTGAAGGTCGGCGCCGAGGCCGCCATGGCCCAGATCAATGCCCGCGGCGGCATCCACGGCCGCCAGCTGCAGCTGAACATGGTGGACGACGGCTACGTGGCCCAGCGCACCGCCGACAACGTGCGCGCCATGCTGTCGCAGGGCGGCGCGTTTGCCCTGCTGTCGTGCGTGGGCACGCCCAACAACGCCGCGATCCTGCCGCTGGTGGAGGAATCCGGCCTGCCCTATGTGGCGCCGCTCACCGGCGCAGCATCGGTGCGCAAGAGCGTGCGCAACGTGTTCCACGTGCGCGCCGGCTATGCCGACGAAGTGCAACGCCTGGTGCAGCGCCTGGCCGAGATGGGCCTCAAAAGCGTGGGCATCGTTGCCATGGACAACCCCTACGGCCGCGAACTGGCCGAAGACGCCACCCGTGCGCTGGCCGCACGCGGCCTCAAGCCCGCGCTGATGGTGACCGTGGCCACCGACGGCAGCAACGTGGCCGCCGCCGTGGCCAAGGCCGCTGAAACGCGCCCTGCGGCGCTGATCCTGGCCACGGCCGGTACCGCGTCGGTGGCGTTTGTGGGGCAGCTGCGCAAGGCCGCGCCCGGCGTGCTGCTGGCGGGCGTGAGCGCCACCTTCACCAGCGACGGTCTCAAGCAATTGGGCGAAGCCGGCAGCGGCATCGCGC